>CAZAGT010000260.1:0-7417 GCA_964484515.1 uncultured Desulfobacteraceae bacterium
CTTCAGGCTCGACACCAAGGGCCTGTAAGATCCTCAGAAGGGGCTCGGGAGAGGGCTTTGGTTTTTCGACCTCGTCGGCGAACAGGGTCTTTTTGAAGAGTCCGGCTAGGGCCTTGGGAAAGGAACGTTCGAAGTATTCGCGGGTGGTGTTGGAGATGACGCCGAGGGGATAGGTTTCAGCCAGACTCGTAACGACCTCTTCAACATCTGGATAGAGGAGCTCGCGCTGCTCAGCCAGACGAAAGTAGTACTCCTTCTTGCACTGCGAAATATCAGCCCAGGTCTCGTCCGTTATGTCACCGAAGTAGAAGACCCTCTTCTCGTTGGGCGTGCACGAGACGTACTGCCGCACTGTCGCTTCGGAAAGTGAAAAACCCAAGTCCGCGGCGGCTCTCAAATAGGCCACCTCGTGAAGCTCGAGGTCATTGACCAGCAACCCGTTGAAGTCGAAGACCACGGACTTGAGCATCCATGTTACCCCACGAAGCCGGCCTTCTTGGCGGCGTCCTGGATGACTTTCTTACCCTTATCATCCATGCGGAGTAGCGGCCGTCGCGGGTCACCGCCGTGCAGGCCCGCCAATTCCATGCAGTACTTGACGCCCGCCACGCCAAACTTTCCGGAGACTGAAGCGTTCAGCATGAAAAGCTTGTGATGAAGCTCCTTGGCCCCTTCCAGGTCCCCCTTCTGGTACTTCTCATAAAGGTCGCAGCAGGGCTGCGGAAAGGCATTGGCGAGTGAGACCACGCCGCCCGTGATACCCAGCACCAATCCGATCAACAGGGTGTTCACGGTTCCGGACAGCACGTCAAAGTCTTCGTCACAGGTTTCGAGGTATCTCGCAAGGCCGGCTGGAGAGGAATCCTTCATCCCTCCAATGTTGGGATGTTTCGATATCCTCTCGATGACGTTGGGGGAAAGGGTCACGCCGGTAAAACCAGGGGCGTTATAGGCGAAAACGGGGATCGTCAGGGCCTCGGCCACTTCGGTGTAGTAGCCGATGATGGCGTCGTCCGTCATCATCTTCTTGAAATAGGAGGGGCTTACGAGTGAAACCAGGTCAGCGCCGAGCTCGGCGGCCTTTTTTGAGGCTGCAATCGTCTCCCGGGTGGACTCATAGGCCGTTCCGGCCATAATGAATTGGTGGTCGCCCTTCTCCTCCAAGGCCACCTCGAGGAGACTGAGCTTTTCCTGCTCCGTGAGGCTCTTGTTCTCACCGTTACTGCCGAGGACGAATAGACCCGAGAGCGCGGACTTGCTGTATTTGCGGATGTTCTCCCGGAATTGGTCCAAGGCGACCTCTTCATCTTTCGTGAAGGGCGTTGTCACAGGTGCTATAATGCCGCTAACTTTATGGGCCATTTCTTCCTCCATGAACGCATATTATGAAAGGGAATGTACTTCAGTTGAACTCTACTAGCGAAGCTGTCGAAAAACCTTTTTCTCTGAGGCTGATGGAAAATGCCCAGATGCAAGGCCTCCTAAATCCCGAGGAATGAGGTGTACATAGAAGTACGCCGCAGTGACGAGGGATGACGGTAACGCCGCAGATGGGTATTTTCCGACAGCCTCAGTATCTATTCATAAATGAAAACACCCACCAGATCGTGTCCAATTCAGAAATGTGTCATTTTTCTTCTGAGCAGGGCCGCACAAGGGTTTTCATCGAGGCGTAAGAATTCTCCGCTTTGAGGCAAAAACAAAAAGAGTTTTCATCTTATCTTTCCTTATGCCTCATGCCTTGCGCCTTAAGCCTTTCATATACGTCGCAGGTGAAAACCCACGAAGTACGCCGCTCAGGGGGAAAAGGGCTATTTCCGGACGGACCCTAACTCTTGGCAAGCAACTCCTGGGCGACTTCCACCACGTGATTCACGGTGAACCCGAACTTCTCGAACAACACATCGGCCGGTGCCGAGGCCCCGAAGTGATCTATCCCGATGACTCGGCCTTCTGTTCCCGTATAGCGCTCCCACCCCAGCGGGGATCCGGCCTCGACGGCCAACCGCGCTTTCACTCCTGGGGGCAACACCTCTTCACGATACTCGGGCGGCTGTTTCTCAAAGAGCTCCCAGCTGGGCATGCTGACGACACGCGCCTTTACACCTTCCCCCGTGAGGCGATCGTAGGCCGAGAAGAGGAGCGGAACCTCCGATCCCGTTCCCAGGAGAATCAGGGCGGGTGTACCGCCCTGATTGGAATCGATCAGGACGTAGGCACCGCGTTCGAGCAGGCTTGCGGAGGCACAACGGTTGCGGTCAAGGACAGGCAGCTTCTGGCGCGTTAGGATCAGTGCCACCGGTCCTCCCTCATGCTTCAGGGCGACTCTCCAGCTCTCCACCGTCTCTTGGGCATCCGCCGGACGGATCAACGTGAGGTTGGGGATCGCCCTCAGGCTGGCTATATGCTCGATGGGTTGATGCGTCGGGCCGTCCTCCCCCAAACCGATGGAGTCGTGTGTAAAGACGTAGATCACATGCAAGCCCATCAAGGCCCCCAGACGGATCGCAGGCCGCATGTAGTCCGAAAAAACCAGAAAGGTCCCGCCGTAGGGGATCAGCGCGCCGCTCAGGGCCATGCCGTTTAAGATCGCGCCCATGGCGTGCTCGCGCACGCCGAAATGGAAATTCCGCTCGCCACTGCGTTTGAACTCACCAAAGTCCTTGAGATAGGTATTGTTCGAGGGGGCTAGATCCGCCGAACCTCCGAGGAGCCCGGGGAGATGGGGCGCCACGGCCTGAAGGGTCTTGCCGGAGGCCGACCGGGTGGCGACGCTTCCGTCTTCGGGCGTGAAACGGGGCAACGCGGACTCCCACGTGGTCGGGTCTCTGCCGTACATCTCATCCCACTGCGCCACGAGATCCGGGTAGGCGGCTTTGTATTTGTCCCACAGAGTCTGCCAGGCCGATTCCGACTCTTGCCCGCGTTTTTCCGCCTCGCGGAAGTGCGCCAGCACGTCCTCAGGGACCAGAAACGCCGGCGACTCGGGCCAGCCAAGGTTCCTCTTGGTCAGTGCGATTTCTTCCTCACCCAGGGGTGCGCCGTGGGCATCCGCCGTGTCCTGCTTGTTGGGGCTGCCGTAGGCGATGTGTGTCCTAGCGATAATCAGGGACGGCCGCGAAACCTCGGCGCGGGCCCGATCAACGGCCGCCTCGATTCCGGGTAGATCATAACCATTCACATGTTGAACATCCCAGTTGTAGGCCTCGAAACGGCGGCCGACATCTTCGCTGATGGTGAGGTCGGTCGAACCCTCGATCGAGATCCGGTTGTCCAAGTAGATATAGACAAGCTTGCCAAGCCCCAGATGTCCGGCCAGCGAAGCGGCCTCGGAGGAAATACCCTCCATGATGTCGCCGTCGCTGACCAACGCATAGACGTTGTAGTCCACCACAGGGAATTCGGGCTTGTTGAAACGTTGGGCCATGAACCGCTCGGCGATGGCCATGCCGACACCGGTGGCAAAACCCTGTCCCAAAGGTCCGGTGGTCGTCTCCACACCCGGCGCACATCCGTACTCGGGATGCCCGGGGGTCTGACTCTCCCACTGCCGGAAGGCCTTGATCTCGTCAAGCGACAGGCCGTAACCCGTCAGATAGAGCATTGCGTATAACAGCATGGAGCCGTGCCCGGCTGAGAGGACGAAACGATCCCGGTTCGCCCATCGGGGGTTCCCAGGGTTGTACCTCATCACCCTCGTCCAGAGGACGTAGGCCAGGTCCGAGGCCTCCATGGGCATCCCCGGATGGCCGGAATTGGCCTTTTGAACCGCGTCCACCGCCAGAAAACGAATCGTGTTGATACACTTGTCTTCAAAGGTCCCTGAAAACTCATTCATTTCTCTTGCATCCGCCTTTGTCATCGCAAACTCCCCACTAATTTATCGGACTCCGTTAGATCGTTATCGACTACCAGCTCTCATCCCTCCGTTTCAGGTGCGCCCATCTCTCTGACGTGAGAACCTCAGGGTTCGCCACGTTGTGGGGCACCACGCCGCCGAACAGATCGATGACGCACTGGGCGGCCTCAGTAGCCATCCTGACGACACACTGCTTGGTCAAGGCGGCCGAGTGCGGCGTGAGAATGACGTTTTCGAGATTTTCGAACGGGTTGCCGGCCGGCAGAGGTTCTTCGCTGAATACGTCGAGGCCGGCACCGGCGATCTTGTTTGCGCTCAGGGCCTCTATCAATGCTTCCTCATGGATGACGCCCCCACGGGAGGTGTTGATAAGAATGGCATCCGGCTTCATCCAGGCCAGCTCGCGCGCGGCCACCTTGTTGCGGGTTTCCTCCGTCAGGGGGACGTGAATCGACACCACGTCGGAATTCGAAAACAACGGCTCGAGCTCAACAAATCGCACCCAATCGGAGAACCCGTCCCTCGTTCGCTTGTCCACGTAGGGATCAAAGGCAAGGATCTTCATGTGAAGCATACGGTGACAGACCCGCCCCAGCTCCCTGCCAATGGCCCCAAAACCCAGAAGACCCAGGGTCTTACCACTCAGATCCTGGGGCAGGTTCTTGCGCCGGATCGCAAAATTTCCCGCACGCACGGCCTTGTCCATAAGGAAAAGGCATTTGGACAGGGCCAGGATAAGAGACAGCGCATGCTCGACGACACTGACCGTGTTGACGCCCAGATTCGAGGTTACGATGACCTCCTTTTCAGAGGCCGCCGCTACATCGACGTTGTCAAAGCCGGCGCCGGTACGTGAGATGATCGCAAGGTCATTCGCGTGAGAAACAAGAACTTTAGTAATACGGATCCCGGTCCTGAGAATGATGCCATGAATCCCCTTGAGAAGTGGGATAACCGTTTCAGGCTTAGGATCAGGGGACTGCACCACATCACAGTCCGCCTTCCTAAGCATTTCAACGGCCTCGGGCTGGATGGGCTCCGGCAACAAGACACGCTTTGACGACACGGGCTTGCCCCCTTTTCTGTTGGTTACAGATGGAGATGTAACCGCCCAAATAATCGCGGTCGCTACTTCTTGAGACGGTCGGCCACAAAGTTGACCATCCCCTGGGTTGCCTCACTGAACTGCTTCGCCGTCGCCTGCAGTGCGGGATGGCTGTTGAATTCCTCCGCCATGTAGCCGTCCTCGGTGTAACCGCGCTCGAAGTAAGGGATCTTCATCAGCTTGTCCATGACGTCTTGGGGTGCCGGATCATCAATCTGGTTGGAGAACGTCAGGTGGTTGCCTTCAAAAAGGAGCTCCTCAATGTAGGGCGGCGGGCACGTGTACACGATGTCGGCACCGGCGACCTTCTCAATGTGCCAGGAACGCAATTGACCGTCCACCGTGGGGCTCATCCGCATCGAACAAAGTAGCATCTTGCCCGGGTACTCCTTATTCTCGTCCACCAGGCGACAGGCCTTCTTGAAGATGGCGATCTCCGCCCAGCGTACATCGGCCTCACTCAACGAGATGTCCCTTTCCTCCGCTTCTTTCTTCAGGTCGCCGAGGGTCCCGTAACGCGCGCTCATGGCCGTGATCACCGACCGCCACTTCGTCAAGTTCACACCGTTGGCCTTGGCCTCCTTCAATCCGTCGGTGACGGCATTCATACAGGCCACGAATTGCGGGATGATAAAGGAGAGGGTATTGTTGGTGGAAATACCCTTGGCCGTCAAACGCTTGATGACCTCGTACCCCTCGGCTGTACCCGGGACCTTGATCATGACGTTCGGCGACAAGGCATGGAGCTCTTCGCCCGCCGCAACCATCTTGGCCACGTCATGGCGCATGCGCGGGTCGAGCTGGCCGGACAGGTAGCCGCAGGTGTAATTGGTTGCCTCGAAGATCGGCATGTAGTAGGCGGCTCCCCGCTCAACGATCTCCTTGTAGGTCCGCCAGAAGGTCGGCTCCGTCTCCGTGTATTTTTCCTTCGCGATCAGCTCATCGATCCATTTTGCCCAGTATTCCGGGTCGTCCTTGATCGCATTGTATGATAGGGGCGGATTGGTCGTTACGCCCCTGAAGATGTTCTCTTCCGGCTTGTTGTCCTTGCTGTAAAAGCGGTCCAGCCAAGAGGCCATCTCATCCTTGTCTTCGGCCTTTGCGATCATCTTGGCGCGCCAGTTGTCATAGATCAGGGGCGAAGAGTCCCACCAGATCTCAGCGTCTTGATTTACGTCCCACAGTCTCTCAATTACACTCTTTGATGCCATCTCAAATTCCTCCTACCTTCTTTGGAGTGTTTCCACAAAACACCCTCGTCGACAAGCGCATAATATTAACCGAAATCAAACTCAATTTTTAAAAATCGAACTACTATAAGGCTTAGGTTTTCCAAAGTCAAAGCATATAGCCTAAGTGAATTAAACACCGACACGACCCAAAAGATGCGCAAAAAGGCCTGGATTCGGAGTCGCTGACTCGGCGATGAGCATCGGCGGTCAAAGTCATCTATACTTCTATATGTTTTTCTGGATTGAGGTCAAGCAAAATCTGGAGTTGCGCCCTCCTGAACCCGCTTGACACCCCCATACCCTTTCCATATACTGCCTTTTTCTAAGGCAGCTATTATTCAACAAAAATTCTTACATGGACGGAGCAGGAAGATGGTAATTACGGAGAGTATCAGAAGATTCAAAGAGAAAGTGAAGGACGGGTATGTCGTGGGGCCCTTCTCGAAGGTATCCGATGCGGGTTTCATCGAAATCATGGGACACGCGGGCCTCGATTTCGTAATCCTCGATCTTGAGCACGGTCCAAATACGGTTGAAACCATGCAGAATCTGATCCGGGCGGCCATCGTGGCCGACATCTTTCCGATCGCGCGGGTCAAGGAGCGAGTCCCCTCTTCGATCAAGGAGGTCCTGGACATCGGTGTAGGCGGAATCCACGTCCCCCAGATCACCTGTAAGGCAGACGCTGAGGAGGTCATGCACCACGCAAAGTTCGCACCCGCAGGAATGCGAGGGGTCGATCGCTTTGCAAGGGCCGGAGGATACTCCGCCATGGACCGTTTCAAGTATTTCGAGGAGGCTAATGAATCCGTGATCATTTTGGGCCTCGAGGGTACCGAGGCCATTGAAAAAGTCGATGAGATCATTGCGGTCGACGGGGTCGATATGATCTTCGTCGGACCCTACGATCTCTCACAATCACTGGGTGTCACCGGCCAGATCGACCACCCCAAAGTAAGCGAGAAGATGAAGGAGATCATCGACAAATGCGCACCCAAAGGAATCGCCGTGGGCAATTTCGTGGAGACCATCGAAAGCGCCAGAAAGTGGCGGGACCTTGGGGTCAAATACATCTGCTATTCCGTGGATGCGGGCATCTTTTACGATGCCTGCCGGGCTCTCGTCCATGAGGTAAGGGCATGATGCGGAAAGGAGGCCTATAAAGATGGGCTCCTCACAAGAATTTGTGGGCGAAAAAACCGTTTCCAGCCTCTGCGGTGG
>CAZAGT010000261.1:0-7414 GCA_964484515.1 uncultured Desulfobacteraceae bacterium
CTCTTCCAATCGATGATGGTCCAGTCTCCGCTCACACCATGTTTGACCATCCAGTCCACCGTGCCCCGAAACTCGCAGCCCTCAGAGATCGTCACCAGAAAGGGGACTTCTGCGTGCTGATGAGCGCCATCAGATATCTCCAGCAAGCGTTCATCCGTGACCGCGGTCTCGATCTGCCCGTAGGCCTTCCGCTTCAGTCTCTCAAGCTTTTCCCCGGCCAGGGGAACGACGGCTTGATCCCTTTGACTGATCCTTTCAAAAACGCTCCCAAACAACATCTCGTCCAATGGTTGACCGAACCGGTGGTGTTCCAGATAGGCGTGGATGACATTGCCGATGAGCAGGGCTTCCCCTGAGCCGTATTCCCACTCCAGGCCCGCATCAGATCCCTCGCGGCATCTACCGCCATCTTCTTCAAGAACGGTCGCCGGGCGCGTGGTATCCCACTTGAACCCGAGGATGACACCGTAATAGAAGCGCAGACGACATTGCCTGAACAACCGGATCGATTTGAAGCTGAATTGGTAGTAAGGGGGCGTCGTAATCGGGCCTGTCAGGTCCAAGGATCGGGCCTTGCTGTCGTAGCGGCCGAATTCCTCCCTGCTCGATTCCGCTTCCTCGCGAGTTACCCCTCTGTAGGGTCTTGGCTGCGGATCCCGCCAAATGATGTTCGGCAGGTCGTCGCTGCCCTCATGGATTTCAGTGTCGGTTGGGGGAAAACGGGTATTGAACCGGTAGATGTCATCCAGCAGATCCATGGTGGTCGCCCGTTCCCGGTAATCTTCCGATGAGAGGGGCGTTCTCTCTTCGTCCAGATGTCGCTTTTCCATATTACCGATCAAGATGAGATGGCTCTCGGTCCGGGTGCAACCGACATAAAAGACACGCCGGTTCTCCGCTATCGCCTCCAAGCGATTTCTGTGCGTCAGGAGATGCCCCAATGGGCCGTAAGCCTTCCGGTATCTCAATTCGGCCATTTCGAACGGCCAAACCGGGATCTCCCCTTCTGCGGGATTCCAGGCCCCGGCTCCTCCGGATCCGTAGAGGCGCAACGGTCTTCCCGGCTCGACTCGAGACGGCACCTTGCGGTTCAAATCGGGAATTATGACCATCGGAAATTCCAGTCCCTTGGCGCTATGGATGGTCATGAGGTGAATGGGGCTTTCCCCGCCTGAGACGATGAGGGCCTCGCCCTCCTCCTCTTCCTCCTCGGCCATCTCGAGACAGTAGGCCACGAACTCCTTCAGGGAGCCACTCCCATCTTCCTGGAACCCACGGGCAATCTCGATCAGTTTCTCGACGTTGGCCAGCCGCTGCCGCCCATTCGGATGAACGGAATAGATGGCTGTCAGCTGCCGTTCAGCGATGATCCTCCGGATGAGCTCCGCCAGCGTGAGGCGGCTTGAGAGCAACCGCCACGATCGAATCTGCCGCACGAACGCTCGCGCCCGGCGGTCATCCGAGGCCTCGAACCGTTCGAGCGTCGGTTCGGCGCCGTAGAAGAGGTCAAAGATCTCCGGATCGCTAAAGGCAAAGATGGGGCTCCTGAGGACCGCTACCAGAGAAATATGCTGCCTTTCGTCCGAGAGATAATTCAACAATTGAATCATCTCCATGACTTCCGGGCATTGAAAAAAGCCCTTGCCGCGGTGGACCTTGAACGGCAGACGCGCTTCCCGCAGAAAGGTTTCGAAGATCTTGATGTGCGTGAAGGCGAAAAAGAGAATGCCGATGGCCAGCTCGTCCTTCTCTATCTTAGACCTGATGTCTCCGTAGGTCCTATATTCAAATCTGTCTTTGCCCTGTCGCCCCAGCAGTCTCTCGATAATATCGACGATCAATGAGGCCTCGTTTGTCATCCGGTCTTTTCTGGCAGCAGACGTGCGGGTCAAATAGAACGTCACCGAACCCCCATCCGGTCTTCGCCCCCGACCCGACGGTGGCATCGCGATCGGCTTCGGCGCGGTCTCATATTCCTCCAATCGGGGCACACCCTTATTGCTGAAGACGGCTTCAAAGGTGCTGTTTATGTACGCCAACGGTCTGCGGGCGGTGCGAAAACTGTGGGGGAGGTACACGTCTCCGTTTCGGATTTGGCTTTGAAGAGCAGGTGCCAGGGCCTCAAAGGCCGCCTGATGTCCTTTGAGCCAGGCCGCGCCATCTCCGATCAGGGCATCGAGACGGGCGCTGAATGCGGCGTCCTCCCAGTACAATGGCGCCGGATCGCCATCGTTCGACTCCTTGATCTGTCCGGTCGCCAGCTCAAATACCGTCACATCGCCTCCGCGAAACCCGTATATCGCCTGGCGCTTGTCTCCGACCACAAACAGCTTACCCTTCTGCAGCTCTGGCCGCCCGTTCCGTCCCGTGTCCGAGCTGAGATAACGGATGATCTCCCATTGCACGCGATTGGTATCCTGGAATTCGTCGACCATGAGGTACTTGAATCTCTGCTGAATGGATCTCAGACCGTCGCCCCTCTCCTCCTGAAACAGACGCTCAAGCATGGCGTGCGTATGGGCCTCCAGGTCCGCAAAATCGAGAGCATTCGCTCTTCGCTTTGCGGCCTGATAGCGATTCAGACAGATTGCGGCGGCATCCAAGAACAGAATGAGCTGCTCCTCGAAAACCCGATCGGGAGAGGAACGATCGAAAACATCGGGGAAAAACGAATCGACAAGCTCAACATAAGAGATCTCCCTCAACCCGCCTTTGACGACGAGCCTGGGGCTTCGGGGCTCCCGGTTTGTACTCATTTCCCTCAGATGGCGGAAGAGTTCCGGGACTCCGGTATCCGGTTGGCCCTGTTTCTCGGCCTCCCCCCAGGTCTCCATCAATGAAAGGACCTCCTCATATGCGGCACCTTTCCTCGTGAGTTTCCGTAACCCTTCCGCATAGGGGATCAGGTAGTCGTCCCTGATAGACCGGCAGTAGTCGTTAAAGACTTGCCGGGGCCACTTCTGACTGCTGAAAAGCCGCTTGGTCGTGGCCAGCACGCGACTGAAGGTGAGGGGATGCGCGATGATCCTCTGGATTGCGCGAAAGAGGTGGTTACGCGTTCCGAAGGTCTGCCGGAGGAGTGCAAGGTCCGCTAGCCTGGTCTTCAGCATCGTGTACAGGCCGGCGTCAATGGCCTCTGCCATGATCTTTCTCTGCCTTGCTCCCTGAATGACCGCAAACCCCGGATCGATACCCGACTCCACCGGATGGTTCCTCAAGAGGCGTGCGCAAAAGGAGTGAATGGTGGAGACGTGATTCGTCTGAAAGCGCTCTCGAGCCTCTCGGATCTTGTCTCTAATGCCCTCAACGGATGTGGGCCTTGAACGGATCTGGTGGTCCAGCCGCAGGAGCATATCATAGACTCGGCCCTTCATCTCTTCGGCCGCCTTTTCGGTGAACGTGAGGGCCAGGATCTCGGGAAGGCTCACCTCGTTGTCGCCCAGCAGGATGAAACAGAAACGATTGCTCAAAATGCGCGTCTTGCCGGCCCCGGGGCCGGCGGTGACCACCATGTTGCGGTGATAATCGAGGGCGCAGGCCTGCGGCAATGTCAGATCCTCAAACATCAGTAACGCTACTCCATATGCGCCGCGGTCGAAAGCGGCATCGTTCCGCCGCGGTCTTATCGCTCGCTTTCAAGCTGTACAACGTGCTCTTGCGAATGTAAAACCCTATTCGAGTGAAATCGCTCAATGTCTACTGTCTGCGGACCTTTGCCGGTTGCTAAGCACAGGCTACTGAGCTCAAACCTCCAACCTCCGACTTTTTCAGCTTCAACTTACCATGGAACGGTGATTGCAGTATCTTCGAGAAAAACATCCTTTGCATTGGAGATCCCTATGACTGCAACCCCTGAATGCGCCGCCTTGATCATGGCCGCCGGCCGCGGCAGCCGAATGAAGAACTATGACGGGAACAAGACCCTGCTGCCCCTCCGGGCCGGGACGTCACAAACGGAGGGAGACGAGCCTATCCTGATCCATATTTTGAATCGCCTTCCTCCCGGACCTAAAGCCGTCGTGGTGAACTACAAGAAAGAGGATGTCTTTGAAACTACGCGTGACCTTGATCTTGTCTACTGTGAACAACCCTCCCTCAACGGCACGGGCGGTGCCTTGCTGGCCGCACGGAATTTCATCAAAGAGATCGATGCGAAGGACATCATCATCACCATGGGTGACGTACCCTTTGTAAAAGCTGCGACCTATCGTCGTCTCCTTACTCACCTTACCGGCGACAGGCTCGTGGTCCTCGGCTTTCGGCCCGCGGACAAAAAACAGTACGGCGCGCTCGAGATCGACGGACAGCGTGTGAAGCGAATTGTCGAATGGAAGTATTGGAAGGATTATTCCGCAGAAAAGCAGGCACAGCTCGATATCTGCAACTCAGGGATTTATGCGGCGCGGAAGGCCGATCTCCTTCGGTATTTGGACGTCCTGGCCGGGAGGCCTCACGTCGTGCTCAAGGAACGCAGCGGCAAGATGGTAGAGATTCAAGAGTTCTTCATCACTGACCTGGTTGAATTTATGCGGGAGGATGATCTGCGAATAGGGTATGTGATCGCTGAAGACGAAGACGAGGTCATGGGAGTCGATGATCTCGACTCCCTCCGTAAGGCCCAGGAGCTATATCGGGAGAATCGATACGCTTAGACGCGCAATCATATTTTCATGGAGGCCTATGTGTTCGGATTTCTCTTCAAAAAACAGCGAGAAGTCGAGTCGTTGATTTACAAGTATTTGGACAACCTCGAAATTACAAAGAAGCGCTTTGCCGAGGCAATGAATACGTGTCTCGATGAAGGTCTCTGTGATCGTTTCGAATTTCTGATAGATCAGACCCATAAATTCGAATCCAAGGCCGATGATATTCGCGAAGAAATCAAAACCCTCATGTACGGCAAGGCCCTGATACCCGAATCCCGTGGAGATATTATGGGGCTTTTGGAATCGATTGACGAGATCCCGCGGCTCTTTGAATTGGTTCTTTATATGATTAAGACTCAAAAGCTGGTGCTCCCTACCTTTATTGTTCCAGACATTAAGGAGCTAGTCCAAGTCTCTGTCGAAAGCTGTGATTTCATGCTCAAGGAGATCCAAGCCTTATTCGAGAAAAGTGAGGGCATTAGAGTGCTCGTCTCCAAAATTGACCACAATGAAAGCCATTGCGATCATATCGAACGACGCATCGTCACAAAAATCTTCGATTCCGATGTGGATCCTTTCCAGAAACTGCAGTTGAAAGAGCTCATCGTTAATATGGGCGAGATTGCGGACCAGGTGGATCGCGTGTCAAAACGGGTGAACATCCTTAGTATGAAACGACGTGTATAATGTTCTCTCTTCTGGGTGGAATTTTTCTGGGATGGTCCCTGGGCGCCAATGATGCGTCTAATGTATTTGGCTCGGCCGTGGCGTCCAGAATGCTTAAATTCAGGACAGCCGCTGTCCTAGCATCTGTCTTTGTCCTCTTGGGAGCGCTTCTGCAGGGCCAAGGGGGGATCGAAACCCTCAAAGATCTGACTCAATTGAGTTACAAACAGGCAGTTGTTTCGTCTGTAGCGGCGGCCGTCACCGTCACAATCATGACAATTCTGGGACTTCCTGTTTCTGTGTCCCAGGCGGTCGTAGGTGCAATCCTGGGGATCGGTCTTCTCAATAAACAACTTAACGTATTGGGGCTGGGAAAGGTGCTGGCTTGCTGGTTGGGAACCCCAATCGGCGGCCTGGTCGCCGCAGTTGCTGTCTATAGGATGCTGGCAATCGTTTACAATAATCTCAAGATCAACCTGTTTCAGTCCGACAAGCTCCTCCGCTTCTCCTTGATCGCTGCCGGTACATACGGCGCTTACTCACTTGGTGCGAACAATGTTGCCAATGTGACAGCCGTTTTCGTGGGTGCCGGCCGTTTAAGTGCATTTTCGGCCGTTCTCGTGGGCGGTTTGAGCATTGGACTTGGGATCCTCACCTTCAGCGGACGTGTCATGGAAACCGTTGGCAGTAAACTCGTCAGATTGGATTCGTTTTCGGCCCTTGTCGTCATTTTCGCAGAGGCCGTTACCGTTCACTTTTACACATTTGTCGGAGTTCCGGTTTCAACTTCTCAAGCCATGATCGGGGCGGTTTTGGGTGTCGGTATAGTGAAGGGAATCAATACGGTAAGTCGCCGCACTTTGGCAAACATCTTAATTGGCTGGTTTCTGACGCCCGTCGTGGCCAGCTTCAATGCTCTGGCTCTTGATTTCATAATCCACTTACAATATGTGCCTTCCATGTAGATCTCAAGGGATGCGTTAGGAGCCCTTTTGGGGTCTGCCGGTTACATCTCAGTTCTCCTGTCGTAAGAAAAGGCGAACGATACCTTCACATGTCAAGACCATCCAACCAGCTCCTCAGTGACGTGAAGATGTTCGCCCTCCTCGGACTTATTGGGTCCCCAAATAGCCAATTCCCCAAGTTCTCAGGATTCATCTATCACCTCGACCCCGTCCTCAACACGAGCGACGATATATACTCAACGGGTCCTTATTTCCAGCATGGGCATGGAATGCAGAATGATTGGAGTGGAGAAGGGAACGGGCGAAAAACCCTCCTGAATTCACGCTTCGGCAAAGGGTATGAGGAGGCATTGTCTTCTATCCAGAGCTTGAGGCCTGTTCGCCTATCTATCTGAACCCAAGGAACCTATCCTTTACAGATATCTTCACGCCGAATCGATGGAAGTCTTTCCACCAGCTCGGCTATCTCGGGGTCCTCATCCAGCCAGTGCTTCAGGTTCCCCAGGGCGTTGGCGGCATAAGGACTGCTGCTCCCATCCGTGAGATAATAGTCCACCCACAGGCCTGTTTTCCTAAAAGCGACCAACCCGGCATCATTAAGTATTTTCAAGTGCTTAGATACACTCGGTTGGGCTATTTGCAACGCCGCTTGCAACTCGCAAACACACATGGACTTATGCTGCAACATCTTCAGGATCCTCACCCGATTCGGGTCGGAGAGCGCCTTCATGACTTTGATAAAAGGCTTCATAAGAACTCATTCTATTTGAGGAATATAATGGCTGTCAAGCGGGACATCATCGAACGACCTAAATTTGTGTTGACAAGTCAATTTTCAAGGAATTAAACTAAAATTGTATATATTATTAACCTCATATTGCTGATTTTGACCTGAAAGGGGGGATGTTTAACGATTTATATGAAAATATGGCTATGGGTTGGGAGGTGACTCCCGAGGTTGGTTCTGAGATTTTCGAACGTGGCCCTATTCTTTGATGGAGGTAGAGCATGAGTAAGTATCTAAGGAGTCTGGTGTGTGGCCTTTCTATGATCTTCGTTCTAACCCTCATGACGCCGTTTGTCTCGGCCGACTACCGAGCAGTGCAGTCAAGCGGCGTGGAGGACCTGAGCTGTCTA
>CAZAGT010000262.1:0-7001 GCA_964484515.1 uncultured Desulfobacteraceae bacterium
CCTACGACCTGCTGGAGTTGCGCACATGCGCGACCCTCGATCTCCAGCCCCAATTCCTTCGCCGTCTCCTTGATCCAGGGCAAGACCTCCCGGTCCTTCAGCTCCCGAAAAAAGACCGCCCTCCCCTGCTCTCGGATGAACTTGAAGAACGTCTTCTTGAAATCTGTTTTGGAAGCAACGAAGATCAGGCAGGTAGATGCGACGGGTCCTTCAAGGTAAGGCAGGAAACGGTTCAAGACCTCGGTCGAGAGCTTTTCAATCCTCCGAACGATGAGCAGGCGGTTCGGCGAAAGAAACGGCATGGACCGCGCCCGGGCAACGATTTCGGCGGGATCGGTCTCACCACTATAGAATATCTCCACATTAAGGTCTTGGGCCGATAACGGAACGAACCCCGCTCTGATCTTTTCGAGGACCTTTTCTAAACGAAACTCGCCGGGACCATAGAAGAGGTAATAGGGCGCGAGCTTTCCTTGCCGTAACGCGTTGAGAACCTTCTCCGGAGTGATTTCTCCGCCCATCAGAACCTTTCCATGGTCTTCTGATACATCCTCCGCGCCAGCAACCGGGCGATTCTTTCAAGGGCCAGTTGCTCGTTGCGTCGATTGACAAGGGCATCAACGCTCACATCGAAGCGGCTCTTCTCTTCCATGTGCCTCTCGTGCCAGATGACCTTGCCGGTCTTCCGCTCCGTCAGCTTAGCATCCAATCGGATGATGAGCCGCCGGCTAGTCGTGACGCTGAAGTTGGCCGTATCTCCGTTTAGGTCCGTCTCCCGCTCCCTGAAACTGAGCGGCTGGGTCTCAATCCGATAGATCCGCCCGGTAAGAATGGCCTGAGCCTCTGCTTCGGGCGCCAGCGGCACCTGGGCCAGACTGATGAACTCCTCTCTGACGATCCTGGTAAAATCCGGCTCAACGCCTCTTTTCGAGGCCGTGCTCTCGAACATCGGGATGGCGATACTGTCGATCGTCATCCCGAGTGGTTCACCTGTAGTCCTAAATTGATACCCGCAACCGAGGGGGAGACACCCGAGGAGGAAAAAAAGCCACCCTCTCAGGGCACGCGGGGTCTGTTTTCCTCGTGAGTACATCGGCCCTATGCCACCACATTGACCAGCTTGTCACGTACGACGATCACCTTTTTGATCTCCTTATCACCGACAAAGCGCTGGACTCTCTCGTCTTTGAGGGCCTCGGCCTCGATCTCCTCTTCACTGTAAGATGCGGGCAGTTCAATTCGGCTGCGAACCTTCCCGTTGACCTGAAGGACGATCAGCCTCCGATCGACCTGCAACGCTTGTTCGTCATGTCTTGGCCAACGCACATTCAGGAGGCTCTCCTCCTCTCCCAGCAGGCGCCACATCTCCTCAGCAATGTGAGGGACCACGGGGGATAGAAGAACGACGGTAGCCTGCACGGCCTCCTTCACCACCGCCCAGCCCGCTTTGTCCTGTTCGGCTCCTTTGTTGAGATAACGATTGACCTCATTGACCAGCTCCATGGCGGCACTGATGGCGGTATTGAAATGGAAGCGGCCTTCGATATCAGCCGTGACCTTCCTGATCGTCTCATGCGTCTTGCGGTGCAGGTCTCTCTGCTCGGCGGATAAAGACCCGTCTCCGCTGTAACCGGGAACACCGGCAAACCGCTCCAGGTTGTCGACGACGAGACGCCAAACGCGGTTCAGGAAGCGTGAGCAACCCTCCACGCCCTGATCGCTCCATTCCAGATCCCGCTCCGGGGGAGAGGCGAAGAGACAAAACATACGAACTGTATCCGCCCCGTAGCGTTCGATCAGTTCTTCGGGTTCAACCACGTTCTTTTTCGACTTGGACATCTTGAGGGTGTTGCCGGTAATAATTTCGGCCTGACAATGGATGCACCGGTCTTCCGCCACTTCTCCCGGGTGCAGGTAACCGTGTTTTGGACAAACTTGGGTCTCCTTGCAGACCATACCCTGCGTGAGAAGATTGGCGAAGGGTTCGTCGACCTTTAGGTAGCCAAAGTCGCGCAGCACCCGTGTATAAAAGCGGGCATAGAGCAGGTGCAGGATGGCGTGCTCAATCCCGCCGATATACTGGTCTACGGGCATCCAGTATTCGACTCGCTTTGCGTCAACGGGACCCCCATCATAGTCGGGCGAGGTGTAACGCGCGAAATACCAGGAGGATTCAACGAAGGTATCCATTGTGTCGGTCTCACGCCGCGCTGTACCCTGACACTTCGGGCATTTGGTTTCATAAAAGGAAGATTCAAAAGGGAGGGGCGAGCCGCCGTTTGGGCGCATCTCGAGGTTCGTCGGCAGAACGACGGGAAGATCTTCTTCCGGAACCGGGACCATCCCGCACGTCTCACAATAGATCATCGGGATCGGAGCACCCCAGTACCGCTGCCTGGAAATATTCCAATCCTTTAATCTGAAATTCAGCGTCCGGTATCCCAGGCCTTTTGATTCCAGGTAATCCGCAATGCTGTCGAGGGCGTCCGCACTCCTTTGGCCGTCAAAGGGGCCTGAATGCACGAGCACGCCCTCCTCCAGGTAGGCCTCAGTCATGGTCTCTTGGTCCAGATCTTGATCAAACGGCTTGATAACCACCCTCAGTTTCAAGCCGTACTTCTTGGCAAACTCGAAGTCCCTTTGATCGTGGGTAGGCACAGCCATCACGGCACCGGTGCCGTAGTCGAAAAGGACAAAGTTGGCGACATAGATCGGGATCTTCTCCTCGGTCATCGGATTGATGCAATAGCGCCCTGTGAAGAGGCCCTCCTTGACAGTCAAATCGGCCGTGCGGATATAGCTGTCCATCTTGAGGGTGCGCTCGATAAAGACCAGGACCTCCTTCTCTTCCGGACGCCCCTTGACCAGTCGCCTCAGCAACGGGTGCTCGGGTGCGAAGCACAGGAAGGTCGCACCAAAAAGGGTATCCTGGCGTGTGGTGTAGACTTCAATGACCTCGTCATCATCGGCTACCGGAAATCGGACGATGCAGCCGTGACTCTTCCCGATCCAGTTGCGCTGCATGGTCAAAACTCGCTCGGGCCAACCGGGCAGCTTGTCGCAGTAGTCCAACAATTCCTCGGCGTAATCCGTGATCCGAAAGAACCAGCTGTCCATCTCCTTGACGGTCACCTCTTGGTCGGGATGGCGCCAACAACGCCCGTCTTCAACCTGCTCCTTGGCCAGGACAGTCTGGCAGCTATCACACCAGTTCACGTAGGTCTTCTTCTTATAGGCAAGCCCCTTCTCGTACATTCGCAAGAACAGGAGTTGCTCCCAGCGGTAGTAGGCGGGATCGCAGGTCGCAAGCTCACGATCCCAATCATAGCTAAATCCCATCCGTTTGAGCTGTGACCGCATGTTCTCGATGTTGGTATAGGTCCACTGGGCCGGGTGAGTGTTGTTCTCGATGGCGGCATTCTCAGCCGGCAGTCCAAAGGCATCCCATCCCATCGGATGCAGGACGTTCTTGCCGCACATCCGTTTGCAGCGAGCCACGACATCCCCGATCGTATAGTTGCGCACGTGCCCCATGTGGATCTTGCCGGAGGGGTATGGAAACATCTCCATCAGGAAGTACTTCTCTTTCGCAGAGTCTTCAACGACTTTGAAAAGGCCTTCCTCTTCCCAATAGGACTGCCACTTCTTTTCAATCTCGTGTGGGTTGTATTTGCTGCTCAACGATTCTCCTCCCATCTCCTCAGGCGGTTTTACAAGCTCAAAACGACCTCTCTTTCTCAAATCGCTATAGATATGATCCAGGATACCGTTGATGAAGGCCCCGGATTCCTCGGCACCATATTGCTTGGCCAGTTCGACCGCCTCGTCGATCGTGACCTTCGGTGGGATGTCTTTCATGTAGAGCAACTCGAAAAGACCCAACCGCAGGATATTTCTATCCAGGCGGGACATCCTTTCCAATCGCCAGTTCTTCGAAGATCCCCTTATCGTTTGATCCAGGTCGGCTCGTTTCTCCCAAACACCTTGCACCAACCTTTTGGAGAACGGCCTGATGGAAGACGGAGAATCGAGGCTGTCGCTAACGAGCTGAAAGGCCACTTCCGGCTCACTAGGGCTGTACTCCATATGAAAAAGGACTTGAACGGCCAGTTCTCTTGCGCGACGTCGCTTTCCCACGATCGTTACGGTCTCGTTTGTTGAAACGTATTGGGGCTTATGGGGTCTGGCCGTGACCAGACATGGAGTGGGCTCAAAAACCTAGGCAGGCCGCCTGCCTTTCCGAGACTCACAACTCCGGCGGATCCGGGGGGTGACAGCCGGCCGGTTGCGCGCTCTACAGAGATCATCATCCGGGAGGGCCTGCAAACGTATTTGCACGTCGCCGAGAAACTCAGAACAACCATCTGAATGAGACCCTCGGTCCATTTTTAGGCCGGGTGCGGCCGAATTCCTCGTCGTGGGCGGCCTTCGTACGGACTACGCCTCCAGCGCTGCATAGAGATTCGCCATCTCCATGGCCCCCATGGCAGCATCCCAGCCCTTGTTTCCCGCCTTCGAGCCCGCCCTTTCGATGGCCTGCTCCAGGTTATCCGTGGTCAAGACACCGAAGGTTACCGGGATCTTGCACTCAAGGGCCACCGTGGCGATCCCTTTGGATACTTCCGCCGCGACGTACTCAAAGTGAGGTGTGGAGCCTCTGATCACGGCGCCCAGGCAAATAATGGCATCGTACCGGCCCGTCTCTGCCAGTTTCCTTGCCGCCAGGGGCGTCTCAAAGGCCCCCGGCACCTTCACCAGATCGACCTGCTCTTCGGTGGACCCGTGACGGGTCAGGGCGTCCATGGCCCCTTCCAGAAGCCTCGCGCTGATGAAGTCGTTAAACCGACTGACGACGATAGCGAACCGGAAACCCTCAGCTGATATCCGTCCCTCATAGACCTTGCCCATCGAAGCACCCCTTTCATTCGCCTTCGCCTGGATATCCTGCAGCTTGCTGCGGGGATAAAAGGCATGGCGACCCGCCGAAGCTCGCAGAGCAAAGGCGGGTTAGGCTTCGGCAAATTCCGCTTTGATACCCCGCAGCAAGCTGCGGGGAGCTTCATGTCGATGCAGGAAACCGCGTCCTTTGGGGCTGTATCGCAATTCGCAAATCCACACCTACCGCTGATTTCCTCATTCCAGGCTTGACCCGCAATCCAGTGTCTTTTCAAACGTACACGTGACTAGATGCCGGATCAACTCCGGCATGAGGTGTACAAATTTAGTGCTCACTTGAATTGTGACACGCTCTCTCCGGGCGTGGTCATGTCTTCGTGGCGATACGGTCCCGGACAATACGACTCTGAAATCCGGATCACTCTCCAAGCTGCTTGATGTTTAGCATGTGACCGAGTTTTTCGCATTTGGTCAAGAGGTATTTGACGTTTTCAGGTCGCGGCTCTGTTTCAATGGGGACCCGATCCCGAATCTCTAAACCGTAACCCTCCAATCCGATAATCTTTTTCGGATTATTGGTCATCAACCTCATCTTGCGGACGCCGAGCGCGGCCAGGATCTGAGCGCCAACCCCGTAATCTCGCAGATCGGCCTCAAAGCCCAGTTCCTCATTTGCTTCCACCGTATCCCGGCCCTGATCCTGGAGGGCGTATGCCTTCAGCTTGTTCGCAAGGCCGATCCCGCGCCCCTCCTGCTGCATATACAGGATCACACCTAGGCCCTCCTCTTGAACCATTTCCAGGGCGCGCTCGAGTTGGTTGCCGCAGTCACAACGAAAGGACCCGAAGACATCACCGGTCAAACACTGCGAATGTACCCGCACTAGGATTTCCTTCTCCGGATCGATTTCACCCTTGACGATGGCCAGGTGTTCATAGTCGTCGATGTCATTCGCAAACACGATTGCCTTAAATTCGCCAAAGGGAGTCGGCAGGGTCGTCTCTGCCGCTTTGTGGACGAACGACTCGTTTTTCATCCGGTAGGCGATGATGTCGGCGACCGTTGCAATCTTGAGATCATGTTCCTTGGCGAACACCTCAAGGTCCGGCATGCGGGCCATGGTGCCGTCGTCGTTCATGATCTCGCAGATAACACCCGCAGGTGTCAAAGCGGCCAAACGCGCCAGGTCGACCGATCCCTCCGTTTGGCCCGTTCGAAACAGGACCCCCCCGCGTCTTGCCCGCAATGGAAACACGTGCCCGGGTTGAACCAGATCTTCCGGGCGCGCATCCGGCGCCACGGCCGTGCGGATCGTATGGGCCCGATCAGCGGCCGAAATCCCGGTACCGACACCGGTCGCAGCCTCAATCGAAACCGTGAAGGCCGTCTTGAAGCGCGAACGATTATCATAAACCATGAGAGGAAGGTTCAGCCTCTCCACGATTTCGGGAGCCAGTGAAAGACAAATGAGACCCCGGCCATATTTGGCCATGAAGTTGATCGTCTCCGGGGTCACCTTTTCTGCGGCCAGGGTCAGATCGCCCTCATTCTCGCGGTCCTCGTCGTCTACCAGGATGATCATCTTGCCCTGCCTCAGATCCTCCAACACTTCGCTGATCTTTGCAATGCTCATGGTAGTTACTCGCTGAAGCCAAATTTCTTTAGCATCTCGTGATTGACGGATGTCGAACCCTGATCCGTTGGCCGTCCGCCGGCACCGGCCATGAATTTCTCCACATACTTGCCGATCATATCGACTTCGATGTTCACGCTGTCGCCCACCTTCTTTTTGAGCAGCGTCGTTTCCCTGGCGGTCTGCGGGATGACGCTCACCTCGAAAGATGTCTTTTCACACCGGTTTATCGTGAGGCTGATGCCGTCGACGGCGATCGAACCCTTTTCGATCGTGTAGCGCCCCAGCTGTTCGTTGATCGCGATCCTCAACAGCCAATAACGCTGCTCCTTCTGGGCAGACACGAGCTTACCGACTCCGTCGACATGCCCGGCCACGAGATGGCCACCCAGTCGATCTGAGAGGCGCAAGGCGCGCTCCAGATTGACGGCGTCTCCCGAGCGTAAATGCGCCAGGGTCGTCCGCACTAGGG
>CAZAGT010000262.1:7011-7396 GCA_964484515.1 uncultured Desulfobacteraceae bacterium
CAACCATATTTATCTCATCGAACTTTTCCAATCGTCGCTGATGTCGGTCACCGTGACGCATACCCCGTCAACGCAAATGCTGTCTCCCACCCGACAGCCGGTGACGTCAAAGGGCGGCGCGATCATCATGCGCATGTCGCCGCGAATTCGGGTGACCTCCTTCACGTGCCCGATGCCCTCAATAAGTCCGGTGAACATAACAGCCATCCGTTCGGTTTCGCGTCGGGAAGCTAGGGCCCACACTGCCGTCGTCGGTTGAGAATCGGGCCCCATTGTTCAGGTCCGCTGTACATTGTCAGCGCCGCCGCTGGCCGCGGAAGCGGCCAGTTTGATTGACCGGGAGACTTCAAGACGCTGGTGCTCGAATCTGACATTTTTAGATTAT
>CAZAGT010000263.1:0-7394 GCA_964484515.1 uncultured Desulfobacteraceae bacterium
GGAAACCGATCGCGGGATCTGTATGCTGAATTGGAAAAACTGTCTCTTCGGCATGGGAATGTGAAGGTCGGTGTCGAGCAGGTCCAAGAGCTCGCCGTCCATAGCCGGATCTATACGATCTTCGAACTCATGACAGCCGTTTCGGCCAAACGGCGTGCTGACGCACTCAGGGTCTTAGGCAGATTCCTGGAAGAGGAAGACAAACGGGAAGGCCCCCTTCGGATCATCGGCATGCTGAACAGGCAAGTCAGGTTGCTCTGGTACACGAAAGACGTTCTGGCCAAGGGGGGCGGCGTACAGGATGTGGGCAAAAAGCTGGGTGCAGCCCGGTTTTCAGCCCCGGAGTTTGTCAAGTACTCCAAGGGATGGTCAGTGGCGGAACTCGCACAGGGAATCCGCATCCTCTATGAGGCCGAGGGACGCCTCAAATCGGGTTCCCATCCCAAGCTGATCGTCGAAAACCTGATACTGGCGCTATGTCGTCCGGCGGAAACTACGCTGATGGCAGTTGATTAACAAGGCGGTTAAGACGGGATATCTTCCGGGAAGCGGCATTCTTATGAATGACGCCCTTCGAAACAGTCCGCTGTAAGGTCGCAACGGCCTCACGGAGGTTTTCCTTGGCCTTATCCTCGGAGTTATCGGCCACGGCCGCCCTCACGGCCCTGACCGCTTTCTTCGCCTTGGTCCTGTAGGCTTGGTTCCTCACTTTTTTGATCTTGCTTTGCCGCGCTCGCTTGAGCGCCGATTTATGGTTAGCCAAATTCTTGAGATCCTCCTACGCTACTCTAGCTTGTCTTAAGCACACTTCATAAGAGACTCTGCGAGCGTTGTCAAGTCAAAATCAGGACGCTCGCAGTGCACCTGGGAAGCTGGTGGGGGCACCGCCGATCTGAATGAACCGTCTTCTCTGCGCAGTGGTAGGTCTTTGTGGAGCATAAGGGCAACGCCATATCCGAGAACCGAAATGTCAGCCGTGCTGCCGGCGTTATCGGTTTCTACACCTTCATCAGTCGCATCCTCGGTCTGGTGCGGGACGTCGTTCTTGCGAGGTATTTCGGATCGGGAATGGTCGCCGATGCCTTTTTTGTTGCCTTGCGCATTCCCAACCTCCTCCGCCGGCTCTTTGCCGAGGGTTCACTGACAATCGCTTTCATCCCCGTCTTTTCTGAGCACCTTCGTCGGAAGGGCAGGTCGGAGGCCTTACAGTTGGCCTCCATCGTTCTGACCCTTTTGACCCTTACCCTCTCACTCCTTGACGTCATGGGGATCATTCTGGCGCCCTGGATCGTCAGGATTCAGGCCTTCGGGTTCGGTGGCTCCGGCATCAAGTATGAACTCACTGTGCTCCTTACGCGAATCACGTTTCCTTATGTCTTCCTGATCGGCCTCACCGCCCTTTGCATGGGTATTCTGAATTCCCTAAGGCATTTCGCCGCACCTGCCGCGGCGCCCATATTTCTAAACGTTGGGATCATCGGGGCGACCCTCTGGATTGCCCCCCGCTTCGCGGAGCCCATCGTGGGGGTAGCGATCGGGGTCCTCATTGGCGGGGTTCTCCAGGTGAGCCTTCAGGTCCCATGGATCCTCAAAGCGGGCGTACCCCTGGCCCCGACCTGGATGCCTGACCACCCCGCCGTGAAAAAGATCGGGGTACTCATGTTGCCGGCCCTATTCGGCTCGGCTATCTACCAGTTTAATCATTTCATCGGCACTCTCCTGGCATCGTTCCTTCCTGAGGGGAGCGTTTCGTGGTTGTACTACGCCGACCGACTCGTCCAGTTCCCCTTGGGGGTCTTTGCGATCGCCGTCAGCACGGCCGCTCTTCCGTCCTTTTCAAGACAAGTGGCGGCGCAGGACCTCAGGGAACTCGTCGAGACCCTCGAGCATGCCCTCCGGCTCGTTTTTTTTATTGCGATTCCGTCGACCGTGGGGCTCATGATCACAGGCAGATTGCTCATCAAGGTCTTTTTCGAACGGGGAGCCTTTGACGCCCAATCGGGCGCCATGACGTATGAGGCCCTCTTAGGGTATTCGATCGGCCTCTGGGCTTTCTCAGGTATCCGCATTTTGGCCTCGGTCTTCTACGCCTTTCAGGATACCCGGACGCCGGTGAAGATCGCTGCTGTCGCCCTGGTTGCCAATCTCCTATTCAGCCTACTCCTGATGGGCCCACTCAAGCATGGGGGGCTTGCCCTGGCACTCTCCTTGGCCTCGACACTTCAGTTTGCGCTCTTGGCCTATGCCCTCAAGCTCAGGCTAAGGACCTGGCTCCTCGTACCGATCATAAGCTCAGCCCTCAGGTCGATCCTTAGTTCGGTCATCATGGCCGTATGCGTCTATGCCCTTTACGATACGCTCTGGCTCGAGAAGATATCACCCAGTGGTCTGTATTCGGGCGGAATCCTGATCGCACTCGTATTGAGCGGAATGTTTATCTACCTGTTAGCAGCCCGGATCTTGGGGTGTCCCGAAGCAAGCACCTGCTTGGATTTGGCAAAACCGCTTTTGAAAAAGATCGGGTCCAAACCGAATCGCTAAGGTGAGTTTGGGTCCTGCCTCATAACCGCTCAAGATTCTTGACAAAAAAGAAGATTTCGTGTAGAGTTATTAAAATCGGCTCAAATCGCTGGTAGAATACCCCCTACTTTTGGATAGGCTTTACTGTGCCATAAGGCCCAAAAAGGTGTGTCAACGCGCTCGAAAGCCGGGATGCCGAGGAGTCTGCTGGCACCTTATTGGGCATGGCGGAAAGAGGCCGAGATCGGGCAACAAGCGGTGATCAGCAAGGGCCGATCAGGAGAAAAGGGGGATAGGGTGAACTATGGAGAAGGGCTTTGAAGATAAGCGATCCGAACCACGCACTGTCGTCGACCAATACTACAGCGTCGAGTTCTCGGTCAAAGACATCGACTCGGTCTATCAATTCCGGATATGGAACACCTCATCTAAGGGCATATGCGTGCTCGTCAAAGAGGGTTCCGCCCTATTGAAGTACTTGAAGGTAGGCGACGTATTGAACATGAAATACTATAAGACGGAATCGCCCGAATCCAGCGACTCGATCAACACGGAAATCAGGCATATTACAAAGGATGAAGACGGCCGTTTCAAGGGGCACTACCTGATCGGCCTGTCAATCCTGGAGAGATCTTGACTCCATGGAAGTATCGCCCGATCCTCTTCGCATGTCTAGCCAATCCTCCAACTCGCACACGCCTCTGGCCAGATGATAGCGCCCATTGGCAAAGACACCGTAATCCCCTCCGCAGCCCATAGCTGAAGTAAAACGCACCGAATTGGCGTAAAACAGCCAGACATCGCTCCAGATCTTTTCGCTGAATTCATCGAACGGATTACTCCCATCGAGATGCCCGGATGCCAGGCCTTCCTTCCAGATCTCCGTCATGACCTGGGTAGCGGTAAGGGTGGCGCGGTTGGTCTCTTTGATCGAATTCAAAAAGCGAGCCCAGTAGCCGTTGACCCAGGAAGGGTCGTGGCAGGACAGGCAGCCGGCCTGCATCGTCTGGCGACGTTCCATCTGCTCCTTTTGATTCACAAGATACTTTGAAGCGAAGCCTCCCGCGAAATCCGTGGGCAAGGACAGTCCGTCCTTGTTTCTGATCACCGTCGTATCGGCGTCCTTAGGGTGCGGGTGAGCGTAGATCAGGCCAAAGAGGCGCCATGGCAAGCGGTTTTGGACTTCGTGGCTCCGCTTGACAACGACCTCGCCCTCCGTATTAACAAGGAGACTGATATGGCAGGCGGCGCAGGTCGGGGCGTTAAAGTCCTCTCCCACGGTCCAGGGGACTTTTTTGAGGTCCCAGTCTCGCTGCCGGGTAGAGAAGATATTACCGTGCTTGCTGGCCGTGTATACCTTGAAGGCCGGGACGTCCGGTCCGACGTGGCACTCCTTACAGGTGTAAGGTTTGCGGGCCATTTCGATCGCATACTCGTGCCGTGCGTGGCAGGCGGAACATGAACCGCGGCTTCCGTCCAGGTTGATACGACCCACGCCCTGATTCGGCCATCCCGAGATGACGGGGAACTTCATCTCGTCCATATCGGTCTCGCGAATCTCAGTGCCCGTTACCTCGAGGCGGGTCCCATGACAGTAAAGGCAGGACTCCTCGCCCGTGGCTTTGTTGGCCGGTTCCAAAGACACCTTGCCATCTTCGAAGATCGGCGAGTCGTTAACAGCACTTTGCAGGAGTCCGTAAACGGGATTATTGACCAGATTGCCGTGGGCATGGGACATGAGGTTGCGCTCAAACTGGGCGGCTTCCTCACGGTGGCATACGGCGCAGTCATTAGGACTGACCACGACGTGGACATCATAGCCGTTGTGGTCAAAGGTGTCTTTGTGCGCCTCGGGTCGGAGAGTGTGGCATTCGGCGCACCCTACGACGGTATCTTTCAGCGGCCCGGGCACAGTTTCGCTTGACACCTTGCGGGCGAGCCCTTTCACAGCCATGGCCTCGGCCGGGGACACCAATGCATGCCGGCTCTTGCGCCAGCCCTTCACAATGCCCGGATTGAACGTGGCGTGGCAGCTCAGGCACTCATCCGTGGGATCACTGATCCCTGTTTGTGCGATCGCTGCCGACCATAGGCCGCAGAGGCAGGCGAGAAACGAGATGACTCCAATGGCGGTCTTCATGACGGCTATCTCCTCTGTGCTGGAAAAGGGGGGGTGTAGCGGCGTATTCGTCTGAAACTCGGAAAGATTTCATTTCTTGAGGCTTCTTAGAGACCGAACACTGCACGATGTTGCCTATATCGGAGATAGTGCTCGGCAATGAAATTGAGCGGTTTCTTCGCCTTTCGGAAGTTTTCGTGGAGGGTCCAGAATACATCGGATAGCGCCAATTCTTGGGCCGATTGATGCTCGGCGGCCAGTCTATAGAACTTACGGCCCTCTTTATCATAGTCCTCCGGGGCGATGCGCTTCCTGCCGGTGATCTGGGGCCTGGTCTCCCGAGAAAGGGGATAGCGGTAGTCCCGGTCGGCATAGCTCGGGAATATGCCCAGCACGAACAAGCAGATATCGGCGATCCGTTTATAGAACGTCAGCCTGTGTCTCTCCTCCACGGCATCGGCAAAGGCCATCAGGCTATGAATATCGAGGTCATTGAACCTGATCTTCTTCCAGACCCCCTTCCTGACTCGAAAGGAGAGGGCGTAGCTTTCAATCCGGGTGAAGGAGGATAGCATATCGGCAAGGTAAAGCAACAGAGTTCTGTCCGCTAGGATTTCAACCACGTCGTCCGTATCAAATATGGGGATCGTCATGGTCCCTTCTCTTTCAACGGTGTAGCCCGCATTTTCCAGTTCGCTGGCGGCCCTGCGCAGCAGGATCTCAAAAAAGAGGGTGGGTGAGATCTTCAAGAATATTTCGTCATCATTCATGACTCGCCTGAACACCTTCCGATCTCCGGCAAAGGTGTTGCGGAAGTCTTCATCTTCCCTGATGATCTGCTTGAGCCTTTCCTTATCGGTGACCTCTGAGGTGGTCGTTTCAACGAGAAAACTCAGATCCTGATCAGACAGGTGCACTCCTTTAAGGTTCGGCAACGACATCGTCAACGACTCCTTTTCATCCGCTGGCCTTTAGCAACCTGAAAGCGAACCGCCGAGAAAACGTCTTTCAGGAGGCTTAAGGATAATTTTTCGTCCAAGGTGTTAATATTGTTCTTATTATTGGTGTTTGGTGTTGTCATTTGTTGTTTGTTATTAAACAGATAGGTGAATATAGTGTATTTTGTTTTGTTTCTCAATTGTCGCTATGGTTCCATGTTTTGGTAGCACATCGGTGGCAAATTGGCGCGCGGGGGATAGGGTGAGCTCCCCGACAAAGCGATTTTCCTGGATCGCTTTCTCCCGCGTTCACACCAGGGCCACACAGGGGGGCAAATGGAGGAAAAAGAGAACCCCTATTCGGGCAGACTTATGTAGACTTCTCTAATTCCCAGACTGAGGAGGAAGCGTGTTTTGGGTTTTACGAGAATTTGCAAAAACTAATGGGGCTTTCATTGGAATTCTCAGAGCGACCAAGAGCCCAATACCGACCAGATCCTAGCACCTACGCCGGAATCATAGCAGACGCATATCGAAAACAAAGAGATTTCACTCAATCTGAGATGGGAGGGTTGGAATGAGAAGCGAAAGAATTCCGCCGACGGAAGATCAAAAAGATCCAAAATGAACTTCTAGAACCCCTAGAATCTGTTGTGTCTGGAGAGCCTCTTAGAGAGATCTTCATCACTCCTTATGATCAAGATCCGAATGTGGATACTGTTCTTTACGGATCGCTTCTAACGGTCGGATCTGATGATTCCATAGAAATAATTGAAGGCCCGATGACTCAGAGTTTCATTGAAGGGCTTCTTGCGGATGAAGAAGATTTCGGCCATATCCTTGATTACTGCCTTCTCCGGTTTCTACAATCTACTGACCGGCAGAGGATGAAGAAATGTACGCTCTGCGAGTGTTTCTTTATTGCTGAGACTGTGAAGCGTCAGAAATGCTATTCTTCAGACTGGCAGGCACCGGAAAGATTCAACGTGACCCCGGCAGAGGTCAATCCTCTTCGATCCATCTCCCGAATCAGAAAAGGCACGGTGGCCTTGGGCAGTTCTTTTCTCAGCCGCAAGAGCCCGAGGGCGGTATCCTCATCCATGCCACGACTGATGCCGCGATCGGAGCGCTCTGCGGGGTAGAGCGATTCCAACCTGCCGTTACTGTCCTTGTAGGCCTTGATCCAACGCAGAATCGTGCTTCGGGCAATGCGGGTTTTGGAGGAATGCGGAATCGACCACTTGCGCTTAGACTTCTCCCCCAGAAGACGCGCCTGTTCCCCGTGATCCAACTGCACACCACTGACAAAATCATGGATCACCCCAAAACGGAAGATCGCCACCTCTTTTTTGGCCTCTTCGTCCATGCTTCCTCCCCCTTTGCGTGGTTTTCACCTTCCCTACAACGGTCCATGCTGCCGGGGAAGGGCACCCTTCGGTAGGGTGGGGCCAAAACGAAGATCCTTTCAGGCTAAATGGAACGACTCACCGGAATGATGCCGCGGCACACAAGCCGGTCAAAGGCCACGATCAAACCCTGCCTCCAGCGCTGATCCAGATAGGCGGCCGCCTTTCTGCGCAGCGCTCTGAGCCAGTGGCCTTGACGGGAGCGGGAGAGGTGGGGAGGCCAACGGCCTCGCCTCAGGCGGTGGGATAGAGAAAAACGGATGGTGGCAATCGAAGCTTGAAAGCGGCTGAAATACCCTTCCGGTCTCAGTCTGATCACACAACCGCAACCCGGGCACCGATACCGCCTCAGCAAGACCCCTCGCTCGAAGCCATCAAAGTAGGCCAGCACAAATCCATGCCCCCATACCA
>CAZAGT010000264.1:0-7386 GCA_964484515.1 uncultured Desulfobacteraceae bacterium
CTTCAGCCTTCTACCTTTGACCTTCTGTATACGCCGCAGTGACGAGGGATGAGGGTAATCCCGATGCAATCGGGACAGATGGGCGTTTTCCGACAGCCTCAACGTGATACAGTACCTCGATTCTAGAGAAGGTCAAGATGTAACTCAAGCACAAATGTGTCGACCTCTAGACGGACCTCTGAGCCGGCGAGGTCCACCTCGGCTTGATTAAACGAAGAAGCTAAAATATGATTGAAGCATGATCAAAACTGCACCCAACCGCCAACAGGGAGAAACGGACGCCATCACGCAGTGTTTCCCGGCCGAACAGGTTGCCAGGCCTAAGGGGCTCGCGCTGGTGATTCATGGGCTCAATCTAAAACCTCGTAAAATGTCCCCGATCATCAACGCCCTCACGAAGGCCGGAATCGAGGCGTTGAATGTATCGCTGCGGGGGCATGGAGAAAACTATACACCTCGCCCCGAAATGGACCATGCTCGCGCGAGGGCCGAGTCCTTCAAAGAAGTCGACTACGAGCTGTGGGCAAACGAGGTCCAGGCGGCCCAGCAAGCGATGGAGACAAAAAGGGCTCGACTGGGAGTGCCCACTTTCCTTGTCGGCTTTTCATTGGGCGCTTTGTTGGGTGTCGATCTTTGGGCCGCAAATGCCGACATCCGCTTCGATCGCGCCCTGCTTTTTGCCCCTGCCCTGCACCTGCGTGCCCCTTACCGGCTGGTGAGGATGCTATATCCCTGGCCCGGGTTGGTCCTTCCCAGCCTCGGCCGGCAGGAATACCTGGCAAACAGGGGAGTCCCGATTATCGCCTATCGGGCGCTCCTTGAGACGATGCGCCATTTCCGAGATCACGTTGGACCGCGGGTCGACCTCCCTACCCTCATCTTCATCGACCGAGGCGATGAGTTTATCTCCTATAAAAAGGTGAAAAGGTTTATCGACGAGAACCGACTACACAAATGGAAGATCGGTTCTGTCAAGAAGGATGCCGATGCAAAGGTGAACTTGAAGCACCTGATCATCGACGAGACCGGACTTGGCCGACAGATGTGGCGTGAGACCATGGGCAAGGGTATCAGGCATCTTCTGAACCCGCCTGAGGCCACCTAAGACTGCTTATTGTAAGGGCGCTAAAACTGATTATAGGTTATTGAGACGAATTCACGCATCTATCCAAATCCAGCGGCGAGAGGAGAACACCATGAGCCATCGATTATCGACCTATTTCGCGACGATGATTGTCGCCTGTCTTTGCTGGGCAGGATGTTCAACAACGAAGATGTACGGCAAACTCACGCCCAATCTTCAGGCCGGCGACGATATGACCATCGAGGCCTTGGAAGAGTTTTGGGAGGATTACACCGTCTACTATACCGGCTGTTGCGGCGGGTTTCCGATAAATCATCCCTCGGCCGTCATGTTCGATCCCAGAGGGGATGACAAGGAACTCGTTGTTGAACTGTGGGACCGGGTCGAGACCAAATACAGACTCAACAAGCTCGTTAGCCAAATCAAGGACGCACCTCAGGTCCCGGGTTACACTACGGCCCTTCGCCGAATTACGAGCTCCAATGGCGATTTTTACGGCTACATGTATACGGCCTGGGCCTCCGCCAATATGAAGCAGATTGACAACAACACCATGTTCGTGCTTAACCTGCCGGCACCGCCCTATCTCGATCGACGATTTCCCGGCACCGGTCACCCGTAAGCTCGTATCGGGACCAAACCCCTACCGAAACCGGTAGCCGGAAATCGATCTGCCGTGGATCCGAAAATGGGGCAGAGCGACCCGCTTGAGACCTTTTTTTGTCAACCCTTGGCGGAGTCGACACCGCACTTTGGAATTCAGGGGCAAGGCCGCCGGCCTGTCACTGCGAGGAAAGCCTAGGCTTCGGGGACCTAGGAAGCCTCTAACTTCTCCATGGCTTCATCGAATTTGACGGCAATCAGATGCTCGAATTCCTTTCCCAGAAACGGACGATTGTCACGCAGGTACCATTTCACGCTTTCCCAGTAATCTCTTAGGTCGCGGGGATCCGAGATCGTTTCGAGGAGTACCGTGATCTCCCTCAGTTTCTCCCGTTTCAGGCTGTCCTTGCGAACCTCATAGATGTCGTGCAGGCGGTGTCTTTGGTCGTCACTGAATCCGATGTCGAAAGCATGTTCCGTGAGTTTGACGACGAGCTTATGGATGTCCCTGAGATCTTGGAGGAGTTCCATCTGATTCTTGGTCTGTTCCAGCATGAGGTCTGTTATCTGCTTGAACCGCTCGTCGAAGGCCCTCTCTAATTCCCGCTCATAATCGTCCGTATAGAACGGGCTTTTGCGCAACGATTTGAGACTATAGTGGTAATAGTTCTTGAGTTGTTCCAGCTCCGTGATACGATTCATATAGGTAATCTTCTGGGTGATGTTGATCCGATCCTGGAACTCGATACTGAGCACGCGTTGACGCTCATCCTTTCGCAACACGATCCCAGTCTTGGCCTTGAAATACTGACTCACCTCAGATCCGTCGCCCCGCACGTCTTCTATGGTGACCCGGCTCAATGCGTGGTTCAACGCCTCGTACCGCTTCTCAATATCTTGGGCCATCTGTAGGAAGTCCAACCAGACCGGTCGCTGATCCGGCTTGAACCTTTTCGCGGCCGAGAGCGCGATCAGCAGCAAGGTGATCATGTTCTCATAGTTCAGGTAGGCGATCACGTTCTCAAACCCGAAGATACGAACCTCGTCCTTGACCAGCCCCTTGAGAATGAACTCCCGGGTGGTAGAGGCCTCACGCTGAAGCGCTTTGTAGATGCGTAAGGCCTCAAACAACTCCTTTTCGAACGTGGAGTAACCGATGCTACGGTAGTTCTTGCGTTTGTAAATGAACTTCAGCGGCACCTCGATCAAGATTGAGGCCAAATCAATGAATTCGACATATCTTATCCCCCGCAATCGGAGCAGCCTTTCCACCGCATAGGCCATTTTGCCGCTCTCAACAGATCTCCCCGCTTCACTTTCTGCACATCGCCACGAATCCAGGTATTGCACCGGTGTCATATCCTCCGGGAGACCTTCTTCCCTGTAGGCGTCGAGGGCAAAAGACAGTTGTCCCCGTCTTCGGAATATCTCGTTGAGATACGCCTCCAGGGTTGTTTCCCCGCCGATGATCGCGTGACAGAGTAACCTGAGGTCGAGAAGTTGGTTTGCCACGTCTTCGAGGACCAGATCCTCCTTCATGGCGCTAAACATAATAAAGGAGCTGACAAAGACGGCATCGAAAAGATCTAGGCTCCGGAAGTCAAGGAGCCCTTGGATGGCACAGATCGAAAACTCACCTCTGATGATGTGATGAACAATATCGTGGTGCTCCACCAGTTGAATGAGATAGCGCTCGGCCTTGGGATCCATGTGGTATCTCGGGGCAATCTGCTCCTTCTCCAGAAAGGCGGCGCCCGCCCGAGCATGATCGGCCATATTGATCTCGTCCTTGTATTTCTCGCGGAAGACCGGGACAAGGCCGATATCGCGAAAAATGAAAGACTTGATGACGGCGTCAAAGAGAGATTGATTATCGCTGAGATGATGCAAAAGGTCGGCAAGGATGTCGAGCTGTGACTCCGTAAGCCCAAGGACGCCGGCATCCATTGGCCCGAACTCGCGTTGGGCCAAATCACGCAAGATCTGGATATCCTGAAAACCCTCCCTTTCGCCCCGAATCAGGGCTTGGACCATACGGGTGCTCTTGAGGGTATGCTCGATCAGAGGGGTCCTTAAGTAGAGCTTGCCCGTCAGTCTCAGGTCCTGGAGCGCCATGAACTCGGGGAGCACGAAGTGTAGAAGGGCGCTGGCATGATGATAGAGGTGCTCAAGATCAGTATAGACATCTTCGGGTTGGAAGATGACCTCGAGGAGATTTGACCGCAATCTTTCACGCAGTTTCTGGGCCTCCCGGAACCATCGCCTCTGTCTCTTGGGTAATCGGAGTTCCGAGCCATATTGGGTGGTGAGTCTAAGGTGACTCTGACAAAAGCTTTCGAGCTTTCTAAAGAGGCTCTCCAGCTTCTCCAGTTCGTTCACAGGAATCTTCGATATCTTGCAGCCTCGATATCGGGCAGTCAGGTGCTTCAACTTATCGATATCCTCATCCATGTCGATGTAGTCGAGATCCACGGCCTGCGTCTCGTGATTCACGCGCAGTTGAAAGCCGGTTCCCACAATGAAGGTTGTATCGCTTTCATAAAGCTGCCCGCTGAGTTGCTTGAGGGTCCCCAAATCAAGGGAATTCGTATTGATGGTTTGTGCTTCTGCTTCGATTCTGCGAACCTGGGCATTCACCGCCGAGGAATCGATCTTGGCCAGGAGAGGATTGAAATTAATGACGTCGCCGCGTGCGACATTGACCGTAACCCATAGGAGGATATACGCGATCCGGCTATCCATCATCGCAAAAATCCGGCCGGTTCCATGAAACTCCATGTTGAGAAACTTGCGATAGAAGATGGGTAACTGCAACGGATCCGCGGTCAGGAACCGACCTTCAAATTCCTCTATGATCTCTACCAGCCTGATGACGTTTTCGATCTTGGCAAATTCAGCCTCATCATAATCGGCCAGGGACTCTTTCTCCATGGCACCCTTGCCTTTCAGATCCGACCAATTATCAAGGAATCGGAAGTGTCCCATCATTTGCAGGATATTCCGAACAATCTTGTTGTGGATACCTCCCATGGCGCTGATCTTCTCTTCAAGAAGCTGGTCCCAATCGAGGTCCTTGTTGGTCACGATCCGCACCATCGATTCGTAGATACGGAAGAGCTCGGCCGATTCCTCACGGCTTAACTCCCTTCTCAGGGACGCCACCCGTTGAGCCATGGACATCAGGCGGCAGTAGCGTAAAAGATTAAGGGCTTCCAAAGGATCCAACGATCTGGCCAGGTCGGTGACGGGGTTCAGGGCGCGTTCGTTCATCTTACCGGAAAGGATCCGGCCCATCGCCGTGTGACCTACCACGGTGAGCAGGATCTCCCGCAACTCGCCGTAACTGAGGCCAAACAGCGGTAGCGTTTCCAGATGCGGCAGGATCCTCGTTTCGGATCCTTCGATGGAATCGGGATTGAGGTGATTCCTGATCCGCTTCAGTCGGGGAAGGTGTGAAATGATCCGTACGACGTCATTGAAGCCGCGGTAACGTCCTTGCTTACTCTCGAACGGGCGTTTCAGACGCTCGATGAAGATCTTAGGCAGCCCTTCATAGCTACCGCTCCTGATCCTTTTGAGAACTTCAAGGGTTCGGATGAGAAAATCAAAGGAATCACGGTATTCCGCGGCAAGGGATAAGGGACAGCCCGCCAATCGAGATTCGACAATATCTGTCTTGAGTTGCGCCAGGGTCGTTTGAGGGGGCCTCCGCTGTCCCAAATAGATCAACATATATCGCGGCGGGTATTCCTTCGTGGAAAATCTCCTGTTCCAGTCTTCTCTGGTTGAGTCGGGCACTAACGGCTTCAGAAATATCTTTTCAAAGTAGACCGAAAGGATCTTGCTCCAGTCCTTCTCTTGGTCATAGGTCGGCTCGACGTCGAGGGAAGAATTAAGATAGGGTAATTGCTCAATCTCCCTTAGAGTGAGGTCCTCAATCCGTCTTCCCCCCAACAACCCTTGTAAGACATCCTGCTCCACGTAAAGGCCGCTCAAGTACCTCTGAAAATCAAACACGTTGACTTGAAGATGCCTCCCCTTGAACCTGTATTTCTTCTTCGTCCTGAAGATATGCGTGAAGAGCGCAAAGTCCTTCCCTTCTCGGGTCGATCGAAATGCGATGTTCGCTGTCAGATTCGTTTTGGAGGCGTAGTGGTTCGCAATGATAAAGATTTCCCCGTCTGGCTTCAGAGCGCGATAGATCTTGCCTAGGACGTAAAGAGCGTAGTGCTCAAGCTTCTTCGCAGACGGCCTGTCACGCCAGTGTGGATTGAATCTCTCCGTCCGGATGACGCCGTAAATATCGGCGGGTAGGACGACCAGGTCAAAGGGAAGCTCGTTCACGGAACGCAATCTCGCGAGAGAATCGATAACCGAGAAGTGGTGCTCGCGGAAACGAACGGTGAGCTCGTTTACGATCAAATCATCGGGATAGGTCAAGAGACCGACCCGATAGCTCTCCTTCAGGTATTTGCGCCGATGGAAGTAAATGATCTTGCTGATCTCGTCAGCCTTGTGACGAAAATAGGATAGGGAGTTGGAGACCAGGTTGGCGGGTATCAGGAAGTACGGATTTCCGTGCCTCGAAAGCCTGATCAACAGGCCCAGCTTCTTGTAAATCCTGTTTATCTCCTCGTAAGATTCCTTGGCGCGGGCGGGATGGCTGGGATCGGCTGCGTGGAGCAGACGAATCTCTTGCGTGTCAAGCTGGTCGTAAATTTCAAAAAACCCGAATCCATAGGCGTTTCCGCCAAAGCGACTCGGCAAGCGCGCAGGATGCCTGCGGGCGGCGAACGTTCCGTGAGGAATATCGGCCTTGTCAATCCCCAGCTGCTCGAACTCCTCGGGTTTGATAAACTCAAAGGGATTCTCTTGGCCCACCGCATCGACGGCTATTGAATACGTCGGCTGCATGGGCTTACCTGCCATCCTTTCATGCCCCCGGAGCTTCGCTAGGGAAATGGTTGAAGTATTCGTTTCCCCTTTTCGATTGTTCGGGCGACGGCCATCCAAAGGCCCGCCATCCTCGATAGAGTCCCAGTATACCGTGAAGCCAGCGCCCCCTCAAGGGCAATCGATCCGCGCTACAACCAGCGTTTGCGGCGCTTGTACGCTTTCACTTCCCTGTAGGATTTGGCCATTCCGGACGCGGCGGTGCCGAGATAGAACTCCTTCACATCCGGGTTTGTCCGCAGTTCATCGGCCTCGCTTTCGAGGACGATCTTGCCGTTCTCCATCACATATCCGTAATGGGCTATCTGAAGCGCCATATTGGCGTTTTGTTCAACCAGCATGATCGTCGTTTCCTGCTCCTCGTTGATCCTCTTGATGATCCTGAATATCTCCCCGACCAGGAGCGGGGCCAGCCCCAAGGAGGGTTCGTCCAGCAACAGGAGCGTCGGTTGTGCCATCAAGGCCCTTCCGATCACCAGCATCTGCAATTCACCACCGCTGCAATAGCCTGCCAGCGATTTTCGTCGGTCATAAAGGGGAGGGAAATAGTCGTAGACCAGGTTCAGATCGTCACGGTACGGCCTACCCCAGCGCGTGGCCGTGCCGACTCTCAAATTCTCTTCCACGGTCAGGTATTTGAACTCCTGTCTGCCCTCTAAGACTTGGATGATGCCGCATCGGGTTATCGCCTCGGGAGAAGAGTTCTGGATCGGTTCCTGATCATATTCAATCGTGCCCTCCGTCAC
>CAZAGT010000265.1:0-7381 GCA_964484515.1 uncultured Desulfobacteraceae bacterium
ATCAGGGGTTCCTCCTCCCATGCCGGATCGGTCCCCTTCCGACAATCGGTGCGGCGACTCGTCCGGTGGCCATAATCACCGCCGGGCTCGCGATCGTCACGGGGCCTGCTCATAATGACAGCATCTTTGGCCGCTTGCTGCTCCTCATCGACCCCGCTCCCCACGATGGCGCCGAATAGGCTGCCGACAGCGGCACCAATCAGGGTTGCCCCCGGGCTCCCGCCCACGAGTTGGCCGCCAATCGCACCGAGACCGGCTCCCAGAGACGCTCCCAACTGGGTATTATAGCCATCATCTCCGGGCGTGGTGGCGCACGCTGCGAGGGTCATCACCATGACAAAGATAGTCAGTATCTTGATGGCCCACTTCATCTTATACCCCCTTTGAGAGGATACCCTCTCGATAACCTCGCACCTCCTCCATTAACACCGTTATTCGCGATTTACATCAGATATTGAGTGTCCGGGTTACCCTCAGGATACCCGGTTGACGGGACTCGGACCGATAGACTCAGAACATATCAGAGTTCGGCGCAACCCACCATACGCCATTTTTATTATATTAGGTATGGTCATCGGACCGGCAAAATCAAGGACGTCGTCGGTTCGGTATGGCTTCGTCAGCCTCTCAATCCAACCGCAGATCCCGGCTTAGTCCTTCTCATGGCATCCATAGCATTTGCGATAGGGCCCGGTGCGTTCATTGCACTCCGCCAGCCTCTTATGGCAATTCTTACAGTTGACATGGTAGGCCGTTTGGAGCTTCATCGCAGTGCCTTCTTTTCGCAATGGATTGTGGCACTGGCTGCATTTTTGGGTCTTCCCCAGTGGGGACCAGACATTTGTATGATCCTTGAAAACGTGGTGGCATTCCCAACAAGAGACTTTGTAATCGCGGGCGTGCTTTGTGTGGTTGAAGTCCACCGGACCCTTTCGGTCTTTTTTGTAGCCTTTGTTATCAATCCGAATCACGTCCTGACTGGATGAACTGGAGACCTGCGTTTCGGCATTCACGATATCTGTTAGGTCATCGAAGATCCCTAGATGAGCCGTTCCGGCTATCACGAGTGTCAGAAGCCCGCAGAACAGATAGGCCAACCTCCTATGACGTTGCATGTCTTCCTCCTTGGTTTATTGCTGATGAAGCCGCGCACGATGTCGTGGGAAACGTTTACAATAGTTCCTCAAAGGGGTCAAGGGCTTGATCCGTTGCACTAACCCCAAAACTATCGATCCGGGTGGTTCGGATCCCTATCAAGGGAACGCATAGGCACCTCTTCGGGCGCCGGTGTCGTGGATGACCTTTGGCACGTTTCCTGCTGACCTTACCTGATTGCGCTTTTGGCGTTGGATTTCTTTCAAGAATCCAGCAATTGATACTGCCTTGCGGCATCCGTCGGGTCTCAGTAAAGACTCCCCGCCCAAAGGACGGGGTTTTCTACACCAGTATAAAACGGGTATGATTTCGCTCGGACCCATTCCCAGGCCCTGGCCTTCAGAAAGGGCCGTGAAATAGGCCTCGCGAAACCTTACCCGGACGTATCCCTCAGAACGGTATCCGAAACGCTACGAATGGCAAACCACGACAAAACCTCCTATGACAACCTGGAACAGCGTGTTGCCGAGCGAACAGCCGAGATCGCCAGGACAAACGATAGGCTCCATCAGGAGATCAATGTTCGAAAAAAGGCCGAGGAGGCCCTGCGGCAGTCCTATGAGATCTTGCTTATGGTGCTCGACAGCATTGATGCGGACGTCTATGTGGCTGATCTCGAAACCTATGAGATTATATTGGCCAATAGACACATGAAGGACAGCTTCGGGCAGGACCTTGAAGGCAAATCCTGCTATGAGGTGTTGCGTTCTGAGTCCAAACCCTGTGCCCATTGCAGCAATTCGAAATTACTAAACGATCAGGGGCTCCCTACGGGTGTCCTCGTATGGGAAGGCCGGAATCCGGTCACTCGAAAACAATACATCAATTGGGATCGGGCGATCAAGTGGACGGATGGTCGATTCGTCCGTTTGCAGATCGCCATGGATGTCACGAAGCTCAGGGAGACCGAGCAGGAAAAGAAGAAACTCGAATCGCAACTCCTACACGCCCAGCGGATAGAGTCGATTGGGACCCTTGCCGGCGGCATCGCTCACAACTTTAACAACCTTCTGATGAGCATCCAGGGAAATGCCTCGCTCATGCTCTTGGACACCGACCCTGCTCATCCTCATTATGAAAGGCTCCAGAGCATCGGGGAATCGGTCGATCACGGCTCCAGACTGACTAGCCAGCTTCTTGGCTACGCCAGACAGGGGAGATACGAGGTCCGGCCCATCGATTTAAATCTGTTGGTGCAAGAGACCTCCCATACCTTCGCGATGGCAAGAAGAGAGATCAGGGTTCACCTTGAGCTTGCTGAAGACCTATTGGGTATCGAGGCCGACCAAGGACAGATTGAACAGGCCCTTATGAATCTGTATGTCAACGCCGCCGATGCTATGCCCCAAGGCGGCGATCTTCTCTTGCGGACGACGAACGTCCGTTATGAAGAGATGACCGGAAAGGCCTATCACCCACGGCCCGGGACCTACGTTCTCTTAACGTTGAAGGATACGGGCGTCGGCATGGACCAGGAGACCATGGACCGAATCTTTGAGCCGTTTTTTACGACAAAGGGGTTGGTCAGAGGCACAGGACTTGGCCTGGCCTCCGTCTATGGCATCGTGAAGAGCCATGGAGGTTATATCGATGTAGAGTCTTCGAAGAATAGGGGAAGCACTTTCAGCCTTTATTTGCCAAGCACTGAGAAGGGCGTCACGAAAGAGAAAGGGGGATCGAAGGCGTTTATGGAAGGGAAAGGGACGGTACTCTTGGTCGACGATGAGGAGATGGTCGTTGATGTGGGAGAGCAGATGCTCAAGAGATTAGGCTACGATGTTGTCCTGGCTCGGAGCGGTGCGGAGAGCTTAAAGGTGTATCAGGATCATCAGGACAAGATCGACATGGTTATCTTGGACATGATTATGCCCGACATGGGCGGTGGGGAGACCTATGACCGGCTAAAGGAGTTCGATCCGGCGGTCAAGGTGCTCCTCTCCAGCGGATATAGCATCGACGGGCAAGCCACGGAGATCCTCGAGCGAGGCTGCGACGGCTTCATCCAGAAACCGTTTAACTTGAAGAGCCTCTCCGAGAAGATCAGAGAGGTGTTGGATGATTTTCAACCCCCCTAGGAGGCTGTCGGAAGACCTCCATCTGCCGCGCTCTTCTCTTCCTTCTCTCATCAATGAACCGCGAGAAAGCTGTCCACGGAATCCTTGTACTCCTGAAGTCTGACCTGCAACTCCGCCAGTACAAGGTCGGAGGCCATTACGTTAATCGCCTCCGGCGTCGTCGAGAGCATCAACCCTGGATCGCTCTTGAGGCCAATCCCCAGTTTGTGGCAAGTAAGATTCACAAGCCTGATTAGATTCACCAGCACGCTTTCGTCGCTCAGCTCGACGTTATGGTGTTTGGCGACCACTTGGCAGTAGCTCTCCGGCATGTTCAGATGCCGCATCAGCATCTCACCTTGAGCCGTATGCATGGTCTCCAAGATGTCTTGGACCACATTCCCGGATACGTTGGACTCGATCGATTCCGACTGCTGCAGGTCCTCGACGATCCGTAAGAGCAGCAGCTTGCCGATGTCATGCAGGAGGCCCGCCATAAAGGCCTCTTCAGCGAGTCTATCCAAACCCAAATGCAGGGCCATCCAACGGCTACCGACAGCTACCCCGAGGGCGTGACTCCACAACGGTGGCATGAGACGCTGGAGTTCCGCTTTATGTGAAAAATAGGATCGCTTTTGGGTGACCATCATCACCATGTTGGCGATGCTTTTATCCCCAAGCCGTACGATCGCATCCTGGATCGTCTTGACCGGATGCAATCCGGCATAGAAAGGAGCATTGGCCACCTTGAGGACATGAGAGGCCAAGGCTTGATCACGTTGGATCGCCTCGGCGATCGTCTTGGCACTGCATTCGCCTGCGGAGAGCATTTGCTGAACCTTCACGGCCACGGCATCGAAGACAGGGAGCTCTAATCCGCCCTGATCGAGCCTTTCCTTCACGAATTCGATGATGGATCCTTGGGGCATCGTGACTCTTTAGCTCGTATGAAACTTCATGAAATTAGGACGTTAAAGCCTTTACGCCTGGCCATGGGGGTCTCTTTTCAAAAACGAAAACCCGCTCGAACGTTGAAGAGGCTTGCAAGCCAGGCGGCCGGAGCAGATTCAGAGAATGGGCCAAGGCTATCAATCCGGCCTATACCGCGGAAGCCCTCCGGCCGCCTCAGGTAGCGCCTTATGCCGAGACAACGCACTCAACTCCTCGTTTTTGAAAAGAGACCCCCATGGCCGGGCGAACAGATGTCGAAGAATCTCAAAATGTCAAATTCGTGGACTAACTTCATGAAGTTTCCCGGTCGGTGCATCCGACCGCTCCCGCGGCAAGCGGCGGTGCTGACTAGGATCATTATTGGTCGTTGCAAGGGATCAACGTGAGATCCATTCAACGACGTCAAATATCCCCAATGATGCGGTATATCTGATCCAAGCGCCTTGGCGTTTCCAACAGCGGCAGTTGCCTGATGACCTCCGGGATCGAGGTGATTCCTTTGGCGGCCTTTGCCAGGCCGTCCTCCAAGAGGGTGACCAATCCGGTCGTCTCTATGCTGATGCGGCGGATCTCATAGGACGTTTTGCGCTGCAAGACGGCCTCCTTGATAAATTCATTCAGCACAAGGAGTTCGAAGACGCCGGTACGGCCTAAATACCCCGTGTAGTCACACCGCTGACATCCGGCACCGATCTTAAACCCGTACCCCTTGATGGTCTCGGGCGCATACCTTAGCTGTCGCAGTTCTTTGGCACTCGGGGCGTAATCCTTCCGGCAATGGGGGCAGACCTTCTTGAGCAGCCTTTGGGCGACCACCGAAACGACCGTGGAGGAGATCAGAAAGGTCTCGATATCCATGTTCATGAGGCGGAGGAGACCACCGATACTGTCCTCGGTGTGAAAGGTGGTCAGTACCTTATGACCGGTAAGGGCTGCCTGGATCGCACTCTCCGCTGAAAACTTGTCCCTGATTTCTCCCAAAATGATGATGTCCGGATCTTGACGCAGCATGTGTCGCAGGGTTTCCTCAAAGGTCAGACCAATCTTTTGATCGATCGAGCATTGGGATATACCTTCAATGACGTACTCGACCGGCTCCTCCGCTGTGATGATATTGGTATCCGGATTATTGGCGTAGTTGATGGATGCATAAAGGGTGGTGGTCTTGCCGGCACCGGTCGGCCCGGTAATGATCACGACACCGCTTGGCAAATCGAGGACGTCTTCCTTGAACCTTGTCAGTGTCTTCGTCCCCATGCCAAGATCCTTAATACGGTACAATTCCGGCTTTTTATTAAGGATCCGCATGACGACCTTTTCGCCAAAAAGGGTGACGTAAAAGGATACCCGAATATCAACTTCGCCTCCATTCTCTGCCGACCCCAGCAATATCCGTCCATCCTGATGGCGACGCTTTTCCGTGATATCGGCCGAAGCCATGACTTTGATGCGACTGATCAAGGCAGATTCGAGATCCTTTGAGATGTCTGTATGATGTATCAGGGAGCCGTCCCTTCGTAGGCGAACCCTAAGACGATTCTTGAGGGGCTCGATGTGAATATCGCTAGCCTGTTTATCCAGGGCCTCTTGGATAAGACGGTCGACGATCTCCGCTACTTCACTCTTCTCAGATTGTGTCCTCGGCTTGTTATGTTTGAAGGCGTCGTAGGCCTCGAGCGCATCGTTGATAAATCTGCGCATCGTGATTGAGGGACTGATTTGGGGACCGAAGAGGTGCTCGGCCGCCTCGAGAGAGGATCTATCGAGCGGATCAACCATCACAATCTTTGTCTCTCCATCCTTGACCCCCAGGGGTAGAAGCCAGTGGCTCTGGAAGAACTGTTGGGACGCCTTCTCCATGAGCCCGAAGTCCAGCATGTCGAGTTTTGGTTCCAGATAGGAAATCCCGAAGTTCATGGAGAGCACCTGGGCTAGGTCGTATTCTGTGATGTGGTTGTTCTCGATCAGGATCTCGCCCAGGCGTTTTTTATTGTCTCCCTGTGCTTGCTGATTCAATGCGGCATTCAGTTGCTTCTCAGTGATAAAGCCAAGTTCCATCAGGAGCGAACCGAGGCGAATCCCGGTTCGGTTCTTGAAGAGGGTCTCCTTGACTTGCTCCTCCTGCACATACCCCAAATCCTTGAGGACATCCAAGAGCCGTTTTGGATTATCCAGTTTCTCCTGTACCTTACGTGCATAGTCCGCCTGCGCATCGGAAATATGGCCCTCTTTGACGAGCAGTCCCACGATCTCACTCGAGGGTTGCGTAGCAGCGGATGCAGGCCATACAGGTTCTTTGGCGCCACCTGATTGCTGCTGTTCGAGTCCGGTGGCTATCTCTCCCGCCTCGGGAGCTGAAGGCCCCGGCCCAAATAGCGTCTCAAGCGCTCCTGGGCTCGCCAGCCTATCTTGATGCGAAACGATACTCGCGGCAATGCGCCTTAGGCAGACGCTGGCGGGTGAGTCAGGGAAGAGTTCCACCATCGGCTCTTGCTTGGAGACGGCCTCGGGGACATGGGGGTCTGAAAGAATATAGCCTAGAGGCTCTATGGGAAGTTGGAGGAACTTCTGGACCGCCTGCTCAAACTTCTGATACACCTTATGCGCATGCTTCGCCGACTTGGCCTGGTTTACAACAACGAAGGCCGGGCCGCCGAGCTCCTGTTGATGGCAGGCCTTCAACAACGAATAGGCGTCCGTCAGGGAAGTGGGCTCGGGCACGATGACGATGACGGGAACGCTGGCGACGGCGAGCAAGCGCATCACCAGATCCGAGATCCCGGCCGGGACATCGATCACGAGGGCGTCGTATCCTTCGAGGTAACGTAAGGCCTCTGCAAGGCGGCTCCGCTCCTCATCCCGGAGGTCCGCTAATCGTCCCAAGGCCGAACCCCCGGGGACGACTGTGAGTGCACCGGGTCCCTCCAACATCACATCCGTCAGGGAACAATCCGTTCCGAGGAAATCCACCAAAGAACGGTCCGGATAGAGGCCCAGAAGGACATCCACGTTGGCGGCGCCGATATCCGCGTCCAAAAGACAGACCCGACGCCCTCCCTTGAGGAGGCATAAGGCCAGGTTGAGCGAGATGTTCGTCTTCCCGACACCCCCTTTGCCGCTCGCGACCGCGACTACTGTATTCCCCTTTTTTGCGGATCTTTGCACGAACCTCTCACCCGAGACGACGAAGGACCGCAGAACAAGATGAGTCCTCAAAGATC
>CAZAGT010000266.1:0-7325 GCA_964484515.1 uncultured Desulfobacteraceae bacterium
ATCTTTAAAACCCTCTCAAAGATCTTGACGGCCTCACGATCGTCGCCCGCGACCTGGTAGGTTTCGCCGAGGTTTCGCAGGATGAGGAGAGCGTCGGGCTCTGCTTTTAGGGCCTTATTGATATGCTCGATGGCCCGCGGGAAATCGGCCTGATCTCTGTACACGATGCCGAGCCCTAGGTGGGCCACCGGCGAATCAGGTTTCTTTTCGAGGTCGAGTTTGAATAGCCTTTCGGCGTCACGAGGTTCCATCGACTTCGCCCTGACAACCGCCCTGAAATACGGGAAAAGCGCCTTGAAGCGAGCCGTCTCCTTGTTGGGCGGTTTTGGGGTGTAACCCGTGAGCATCACCTCGATGTTCGCTATGCGGTCGGGGCCGGCCGGGTGGGTGAGGAGGTATTTCGGCATGCGGCTGCTCGCAAACCACTGTCCCCGCTCAAGACCGTTGAGGGTGGTGATCATGGCCGCAGGGTCAAAACCGGCCGCGTCCATATACTTGTGCTCAAGTTGATCCGCCTGCCGTTCGTTTTCGCGGCTATACGAGAGGAGCGCCTGTTGTCCGGCGGCCAGGGATCCCGCCATAATAGCCGTTCCGGCCTCCCCACCGACCAACGCCGCCGCCAGTACGCCGGCCAGGGTGGCCCAGCTCATCTTCTGTTGCTGCTCGATCTGATGCGCCAGATGTCGCGCCGTGATGTGCCCAATTTCATGGCATATGACCGCGGCCAGCTCGTCCACCTCCTGCGTCATTTCGATGAGGCCGGAAAAGAAAAAGAGGTGCCCGCCCGGGGCGGCGAAGGCATTCATGGTGTAGTCTTTGAGGATGTAGAAATGAAAGGGAAAGAACTGCGTTTCAATGGGTCTGAGCAGGTACTGGCCAAGCTCATTGATATACTGGACAGCAAACTCATCTTCGACGAACTCATAATACCGCCGGATGCTCATCAGGAATTGCCGGCCGAGCTTGGTCTCATCCTCGATGGACAAAGAGTAGGCGCCGGCCGTTTCCGGAGAAATATGCGCCAGGGCCGTCAAAGCCAGCCCTAGCGCAAGCATGCATCTCAATCCTGGTCTCCGTCCCCTCCGCCCTACCCTCATAGAGCAGTCTTTCCACTTAGGCCATGGCATGATCCCGTTTCACCCTTGGGGCCTCGACCCAAAGCCCCTCCAGATCGTAATACTCCCTCGCACTCTGGTAGAAAATGTGAATAACTACGTCGCCGTAATCCATGAGTATCCAGCGGCCCTCTTGCTCGCCCTCCACCCCGTAGGCCCTGAAACCCTCCTCCTTCATTCGCTTGGCCACGTGCTTGGCGATCGATTGTACCTGGCGACTGGACTTACCGCTGGCGATCAAGAAGAAGTCCGTGATGGAGGTCAAATCGACCACGCTTAGTAAGACCGGTTCGACGGCCTTACGCTCTTCAATGATCTTAAGACACAAAAGAGCCTTATCAAGAGCCTTCATCTGCGCGGTAAAGCCCCTCTTGCAGAATGTAGTCTTGGACTCCAGCGGGCACCCAGAAACGGATCGAACGACCTGCTGCCACTCTGGCCCTGATCAGGGTGGATGATATATCCATAAGTGTAGCCTCCCTGTAAATCAAGCGATTTCCCGTCGCAGCTATATATGTGTCCTGTGTCTCGCCCTCCTCGAAACCCGCTTCGAGCGAGACGAGGAAGGGCTCCAATTTCTCTGTTGACGCGCCGGGCCGCTTGATCACGATGAAATGGGCGTAATCGAAAAGTCGGTGGTATTCCTTCCAGGTCTTGATCTCCAGGAAGGCATCCATCCCGATGATAAAGAAGATGTCCACCTCTGCGTCGAACAGGCCGCGGATCTCCCTGAGGGTCTCGATCGAATAGGAGAGCCCTTGGCGACGTCCTTCCAGATCCAAGGCTTCCAGCAGCGGTGATGGTTCGACACCGATCCGCGTCATGGCCAGGCGGTGGTGAAAGGGGGTTACCGGCTGCGTATCTTTGTGGGGAGGCAGCGCGGCAGGGATTAGGTAGACCTTTGTTAGGGCCATGTCCTCACAGATCTCTTCGGCCACGCAAAGGTGCCCTAAATGAATTGGATCGAAGGTCCCGCCGAAGATGCCGATCTTCAATGCCCGCCCCTTTTAGCTTCGGATCTGTCCGTTCCCGTAAACGACGAACTTGGTCGTTGTCAACTCCTCAAGCCCCATAGGCCCAAAGGCATGCAGCTTGGACGTACTGATCCCGATCTCGGCTCCCAGCCCCAACTGGTTGCCGTCGTTGAATCGCGTGGAAGTATTCACCAGCACCACCGAGGAGTCGACTTCCTCCAGGAAACGCCGGGAAACGTGGTAGTCGTTCGTAACGATCGCATCGGTATGGCCCGATCCGTATCTCTCGATATGATCGAGGGCCTCCTCCAGATCGGAAACGACCTTTACGGCCAGGACGAGGTCGAGGAACTCCGCCGGCCAGTCGGCCGGCTTGGCCGGTTTGACATCGTTCAGGAGGGAGGCGGTCTGTGGGCACCCTCTGATCTCCACGCCGGCCTCTTGAAGCCTGGACGCCGCCTTCGGCAGAAAATCCTTGGCCACGGCCTCATGAACGAGCATGGTTTCCATAGCATTGCAGACGCCGGGTCGTTGAACCTTGGCGTTGAAACAAATATCGGAAGCCATCTCCAAGTCGGCGAACTCGTCCACATAGACGTGACAGACGCCCTTGTAGTGTTTGAGCACCGGAATGCGGCTGTTTTCGACGACAAACCGGATGAGGCCCTCGCCACCCCTGGGAATGATGAGATCCACATCTTCTTCCTTCCTCAGCAGGAGATTGACGGCCTCCCTGTCGGTGGTGGGGATGACCTGAATGGCCTTTTGCGGTAATCCCGACTCGAGTAACGCCTCGCTCAGGATCTCTGCAAGCACGAGGTTTGAATGGAGGGCCTCCGAGCCGCCTTTCAAGATCACCGCATTACCCGATTTCAGACAAAGCGCGGCGGCATCAACCGTTACGTTGGGACGGGATTCATAAATGAAGCCGATCACCCCGAGGGGGATCCTCATCCGGCCAACCACCAGTCCATTGGGCCTCTTCCACATTCCGGTCACCTGACCCACCGGGTCCGGTAGGGCGCAGATCTCATGCACGCCGTCGGCCATCGACTTGATGGTCTTGGTGTCCAACGTGAGACGATCGATCATGGCCCTCGAAAGACCCTGAGCCTCGGCCGCAGTCAGATCCCGGGCGTTTTCCTCCCTTATACGTTCTTCCCTCTCCAGGAGTTTAACCGCCATCGTCTCAAGGGCTTCGTCTTTTTGGCTCCGGCCGGTCCTCCTCAATTGCCTCGCGGCCGCCTTGGCGTCCTTCGTTATCACAGCCATCAGTTCATCAATCGACATGCCTCGCTACCCTCTTCTATAGCGTTCGTCACGACGAGGTTGTCCCGATGGATCACCTCATCATCGTGTTTAAAGCCCAGGGTGGTTTCGATATCCGAGCTCCGAAGGCCCATGATCTTCCGGATATCACCCGAATGGTAATTGACCATGCCGACGGCGACTTCCTGGCGATCGCTGTTCAGGAGGACCACCGTGTCGCCGATACTAAAACGGCCGCTGACCTCCACGATGCCGGAAGGGAGCAGACTCTTGCCATGTTGCGTGAGGGCCCTTTCGGCCCCTCGGTCGATCACGATCTCGCCGCGTGGAGACTTCGTAAACGCGATCCACTGTTTTCGGCTGCAAAGGGTCGATCCCTGGGGCAAAAAGAGCGTGCCGATCTCGACGCCCGCAAAGACTTGTGCCAAGACGCCGCGTTTGCGACCGTTAGCGATGATAGTCGGGACGCCGCCCAGCGAGACCTTGTGGGCAGCCCTGATCTTACTGGCCATCCCGCCTGTGCCCAAGAACCCCGGAATGTTGCTGGCGTATCTCATGACCTGCCGATCTATGTCCTTCACCACCTTGATTAAGGCGGCATCCTTGTGGCTGCGGGGGTCCTTATCAAAGAGGCCGTCAATATCCGTCAGGTTGACGAGGAGTTGGGACTCCGTCAAATTCGTAACCATGGCGCTCAGATTGTCATTGTCGCCGAACTTGATCTCATCGGCCACGACCGTATCATTTTCGTTGATGACGGGAATGATGTTCCAGGACAGGAGCGTAAAAATCGTATTGCGAGCGTTCAGGTAGCGACTGCGGTGGTTGAGATCATCGCGCGTAATCAATATCTGTGCGACCTTTTGGCCATGCCGCCCAAAGGCCCTTTCATAGGCCATCATCAGGCTGCACTGACCCACGGCTGCTGTCGCCTGTTGCTGTGAAATGGATTCCGGCCGCTTCTTCAGGCCGATCTTTGTCAGGCCGGAGGCGATGGCTCCGGAGGAGACCAGGACGATTTCAATCCCCTTTTCTCTCAGCGCACAGATCTCCTCCGTCAGGTCCCTGATGACCCTGCGATTAAGTCCGTTGCTGGAAGTCAGGACGCCGCTGCCGACCTTGACCACCGCACGTTGGACGGTCTTGAACAGTTCTCTGGCAGCTGTCCTCTCTGCCAAGTCTCCCTCAGTCATCGAGAAGTCTCGCTTTGAGGATCCCTTTCAAGGTTTCGACGCCATCGCCTTTGAGGGCTGAGATCGGGAGGGACTCGAAACCGATGTCCCCTAGGGCCCTTTGTAGTTCTCCAATGTCTCGACGGTCGGGTGAATCCAGATCGATCTTATTGATCAGGACCAGCTGAGCTTTGCGTGCCAGGTCCGCGTTGTATCGGACCAGCTCATCCCTTAGGACCGTTAAGTCCTCTAGGATGTCTTGTTCGGGATGATAGGTGACATCCAACAGATGGAGCAGCATCCCGGTCCGTTCGATGTGCTTCAGGAATCGGTGGCCGAGGCCGCGACCTTGACTGGCTCCCTTGATGAGCCCCGGTATATCGGCGATCGTCAGGGTCCTTCCGTCTTCGAAGGCGATCACGCCCAGATTCGGGCTGATGGTCGTAAAGGGGTAGGAGTCAATCTTGGGTCGAGCCTTGGTCAGCAGAGCGATGAGCGTTGATTTACCCGCATTCGGCAAACCGACAAGCCCGATATCAGCGAGGCACTTGAGGGAGAGGCGGATGCTCTTTTCCTCACCCGGTAGCCCCGGTTGAGCCATGCGGGGCGCCCGGTTCGTGGCCGTGGCAAAGTGCTGGTTCCCCTTCCCTCCTTTTCCGCCCTGGATGAGCAGGATCTCCTGACCCTCCTCGGTGAGGTCGGCCAGCAGGGTGCCGGTATCGACATCGTAGACCTCGGTGCCGGGCGGTGTCTCGAGGATCACATCGGCGCCGTTCTTACCCTTCTGGTCTTTGCCCCGGCCGGGTTGCCCGTTTGAGGCCCGGAAGTATTTGCGATGACTGTAATGACGCAGTGTATGGTGCTCTCCGGTTGCCCTTATGAGAATATTCCCCCCGTCACCCCCGTCGCCGCCGTCCGGTCCTCCCTTTGGGATGTATTTTTCGCGCCGAAAACTGATGCAGCCCTTTCCCCCGTCTCCGGACTTGGCGACAACGACCACCTCGTCTACAAAGTCCATCTCGCCCCACCGGAAACGAATTCCATTTCTATGACTATGGGTAGATCCCTTACGTGGGCAACGGCGCGCGCAGAAGGACGTCACAATGACACTGCTGGGTCCCTGCGGATGGGGGACCCGGATGGACTTTTTGCGAAGTCGCCGGCATTAGGTGGCGTAAACGCTCACCCTCTTTCGATACTTGTCCATCCTCTCAAAAGTGACAACGCCGTCGATCTTGGCAAACAGGGTATAGTCTTTGCCGACACCGACGTTCCGGCCCGGATGCAACTTGGTGCCCTTCTGGCGCACCAGGATATTGCCGGCTCTAACCACCTGGCCGGCATACCGCTTGACCCCGTACCTCTGACCGGCGCTATCTCGGCCGTTACGTGAACTGCCGCCCGCCTTCTTATGAGCCATATCTTAAATCCTCGCTTCCATCCCCATCCATTCCCGTCTTCATTCGTTAGGACTGGGCTGGGGATCAGATTGTCTTCCGGTTCAACGATCAAGCAAAGCACTTACTAATGCGGCAAAAAGTATTTATAGATGGTTTCTTAATCGCAGGAATAGATATCACCGCTGAGGCGCAAAGAGCGCAGAGTTTGTTCTTCTTTATGTTTTCCGCTGAGAGGCCGGAAAACATAAGACTGCTATCGCCCGTGGCGAACAAAAACGGACAGGAAATGCAAGTTTTAATAGTATTTCCAAATAGTTATATGCAGCCATCGATGTTCGTTGGTTCTCCCCGAACGGCAAGGTCCTTTTTGCTTTTCGGCGTCTCAGCGAAAAGCAAAAAAGCGAATTCCTCTGCGTCCTCCGCGACTCGAGCGAAGCGGGCGGTGAGTCTATGTTTAAATGTCAATGACCTCATTAATAAACTCATGGTAGATTCGACTCAAGCTTCAATGTTCTCTATCTGGATGAGCGTAAAGGGTTGCCGATGGCCTCGCTTACGTCGATAGTTCTTGCGCCGCTTGTACTTGAAGACCACGATCTTGCGGCCTTTGTCGTGCCGGGCGATTCGTCCCACCACCTTGGCATTTTCGACGAATGGCCGCCCGACCTGCACGGCTTCCCCGTCGGATGTCAGCAGGACCTGGTCAAAGGTTACGGCATCCCCGACCTCCCCGGAGATCTTTTCCACTTGCAGTTGTTCACCCGGAGTCACACGGTATTGTTTCCCTCCGGTCTTGATCACGGCATACATAACGATAATCCCCTCCAACTCAAAACTAGTAAAAATATGCAATTATATTAGCAAAGTCAACCTTTTTAGTATCACCTTACCCGCTATGACCGTTTCACAAACAAGTGCCCCCGGCGTGACTCGAACACGCGGCACCCAGATTAGGAATCTGGTGCTCTATCCACCTGAGCTACGGGGGCTTGGTAACGAATCCGGTTGGCCTTCGGATCGCTGAAGTCGGGATACCAGACGCTGTGTGTTTTTGATAACAGATTTGGTGGAAGTGGTCAATCGTATACCCGTTAACGCGAACCTACAAGATCCTGCCCGGAGGACAAGCCTCTTTGGGCCGGGGGGAATACGGATCTTATCCGATCCGTCAACGGGCGACGCAACTCACTTTGGCTGTCCCTCGCTTTTTTCGTGATCGACAAGAATGTATTCAGATTGTAGAATTCATACACTTACCTAACAGGAGGCGCGGTTGTGAAGGCCAAGGTGGCGGAGCGAGGACAGATGACGACCCCCAAGGTGTTGCAGGATCAGTTGGGGATGCGCGTTTAAATTGGACATTGCGAATAGAAAAAAGGCTCCTCACAAGAAGTT
>CAZAGT010000267.1:0-7319 GCA_964484515.1 uncultured Desulfobacteraceae bacterium
GTAACGCAGCCCTTCGGCTTCGCTCAGGGCCGTGAGCCTGTCGAACGGCAGATGGTCGTTTTCCGACAGCCTCAGCAAGACCCTGTCCGTCAGAGTCTCCTCTTGGGGCTTTTCCCCGGAGAGACGGTCCTACCGTGATCCAGCGCCCTTCTCAACCAGCCAGCCGAAAGGCCGGCTGATTGTCCGGATGGCGCTGGGTTTCTCCTTGACAACACCCCCCCCGGGTAGATAAAAACGCATGAATTCCGGCCAGGTCGGCCCTTGCCGTTGGAGCAACGTCCGGGCATGAGTAATATCTTGTCCGAACGGCGGCTGCTTATATGGTGCTGTCATACTGAGTTGGTGAAACGGCAGTGCCCCTAAGTCGGCCAAGATTTGTGGTCCGTACAACACGTCTTTCTGAATTTGAGGTTGAATATGATGGAAAACCCAGGGGGTCCCTCAGGTGACGGCTCCAAACGAGGCTGGATCTCCACTCTTGTCGGTCTTGTCCTTTCCTACTATGCGAATCTCGTGTCGCGTCCACTGCAGAGCGGCTTATTCTACTTCTTGGGCGGCCTCGTTCCCGCATTGGTTATCGGCTGGATTCTTTTTCCGCTCGCACTCTATTCGAAGCAACCCCAGCCCCTCGACTTCAACCATGCCATCCATGCCTCTGAAGACATCGTCGAAGGCGACACCGAGCTTGAGCGGTGTCTCTATTGTCATGGTTTTCGCGACGACGGGTCCTTTGTCGGCATCCCGAAGCTGGAAAGATGCATGGAATGTCACGACGATCCGGAATCACCGATGGGCGAAGATCCCGAAGAGGTACGGTTCCTGACGGAATACGTGGCCCCCGAGAAGGAAATTCCTTGGCTTTCGTACTATCGGCAACCCGACTGCGTGTATTTCTCGCACATCGCTCATGTGAAGATGGGCAAGGAGGCCTGCCGTCTCTGCCACGGCGATCATGGCCAAAGCGAGCAACTGCCCCCTTACCAGGAGAACCGGCTCACCGGATATAGCCGCAACATCTGGGGACACAACATCGCCGGTTTGAAGTTCAACCCCTGGGATCGCATGAAGATGGACGACTGCGCCGAATGCCACACCAAGACCGGCCACGAAGAAGACAATGCCTGCTTCGTTTGTCACAAGTAAAGGGAAGACACCATGAACCTGAAGGGGAAGAACATTACAGATCTGATCGCCTTCAATCGCAGAAACTTCATCAAGTTGGTTCTCGGCGGTGCGGTGGGTACGGCCTTATCTCCCATTCCCTGGAAGATGGCCGATGATTCGACCATCTGGACCCAGAATTGGCCCTGGCTGCCCGTCCCCCCGGTGGGTGCGGTCTCTCAGGCAAATACGGTCTGCCAACTGTGTCCGGGGGGTTGTGGCATCGAGGTGCGCCAGGTCGAGCAGCGAGCGGTCAAGATCGAAGGCCGCCCCGATTACCCCGTCAACCCGGGCGGCATCTGCCCCCTTGGCGCAGGCGGTCTGCAGCTCCTCTACGATGAGAATACCCGGAACCTTGGACCCCTGAAGCGAATAGGGCCGCGTGGTTCGGGCGAGTTCGTCGCCATTTCATGGGACCAGGCGCTGCAGGAGCTCGTCGATCGACTGGCGGATTTGAGACGCCAGGGCCGACCGAACGCCGTGGTCGCGGTCGACGGAAATCCCGCCCGCTCCTCGATGGCCCTCCTGATCAAGCGATTCATGCAGGCCTTCGGCAGCCCCAACTATACGAGGATACCCGACGTGGAAGACACCTATGCGCTGGTGAATCTTCTCATGGAAGGCTACCAGGGGCCGATGAGCTATGACCTTGAAAACGCCGATTTCGTCCTCAGCTTCGGATGCGGCCTCTTGGAGGGATGGGGAGCGCCAGGCCGGGTGCTGAATGCCTGGGGTCTCTGGCGCGGTGAATCCCGGAAGGGAAAGACGAAGGTCGTCCAAATCGAAGCAAGGGCATCCAACACGGCGTCAAAAGCCGATCAATGGCTGGCCGTACGGCCCGCTTCCGAGGCCGCCCTGGCCCTCGGTCTCGCCCATGTGATCATCGCGGAAAACCTCTATGATAGGGACTTTATCGAAGATCACGCATTCGGCTTCGAGGACTGGATTGCGGAGGACGGCCGCGCGCGGCAAGGCTTCAGGAGCATGGTCCTCGAACGCCATACCCCTGCGGACGTCGCCAAGGCGACCGGCGTCGATGCCGATCTGATTGTCGCCCTGGCAAAGGAATTCGCCGCGGCAAAGGCGCCTGTCGCCCTCTGCGGCAAGGGTAAAGGGGAGTTGAGCGGCGACCTTTACGAGTTCATGGCCATTCAGAGTCTTAATGCCTTGGTGGGCAATATCAATCAGCCCGGCGGCATCATGGTGCATCGTCGTCCCCTCCCGGAGCCTTGGTCCGAAATCGGGTATGACGCCGTTGCCTCAGAAGGATTGGGAAGGGCACGTTTCGATCAGGCTGGAACCCGGGCCTATCCCTTCAGCGAATCCTTGGTGGGCAATCTGGCGGATGCCATCCTCACGAGCGTGCAGTCGCCTGTCGATACGATCCTCGTATTCTCCGCCAACCCGGCCTATACCCTTCCGGATGGCGGCGCCTTCCGGAGTGCCCTTAAGAAGGTACCCTTGATTGTAAGCTTCTCTCCCTTCAAAGACGAAACGGCCGTGATGGCGGACCTGATCCTGCCGGACCACGTCTACCTGGAGAAGGAAGACGACGTCGTTTGGCCGCCGGGGCTCCCAGATCCCTGCTACGCAATCACTCAACCCGTCGTGGAACCCCTCTATGATACTCGGCATAGTGGTGAAACGCTCATCCGTTTGGCCAAGATGCTCCAGGGTTCGGTCGCGGAGGCGTTTGCATGGCAGGACTATAAGAGTGTCCTGAAGGACCGCGCAAAGGGGCTTTTCGAATACGGCCGCGATCAGACGGGCGATTCGTCTTTCGAGGCGATGTGGCGCAGACTCGTTACGGGGGGTCTCTGGCATCTATCGCGTCGTGAGCAGGAAGGCTGGCAAGGCCTCTTTCAGACCCCTAGCGGTAAGTTCGAGTTCTTCAGCCAAAGGATCGAGACGATTCTCGACGATCTTTCGCGCGGTCGCTCAGCCCAAGTCACGTTGCGGGAGATGGGTCTTGGCGATGATGAAGACTTGGCCTGCATGCCCCATTATAACGAGCCTGAGGCTCCAGCCGAGGAGGAGCAGAAGGAGTTCCCCCTCCTCCTGCTCCCCTATGACCTCATCAACATATCGAGTAGGTGGCTGCCTAGTCCGCCCTACCTGTACAAGACCCTTTTCGACCATCAATTAAGAGAAAGAACTTCTTTTGTTGAGCTTAATCCCGAGACAGCCGCGAAGTACAACCTGAAGCAAGGGGACCTGATCGTTGTTGAATCGGCCAGGACGGCCCTCCAGGCACGCCTTAACCTCTTCGAGGGTGCCATGCCGGGGGTCGTCTTTATGCTTGCCGGCCTTGGGCACACGGCCTATGACGACTATCAGCGTGACAAAGGGGTGAACCCCAACGAGATCATTGCGGGCGGCAATGATCGATTGAGCGGTCATCCGGTTTGGTGGAATACCCGCGTGAGGGTCAAAAAGGCCTAGCAGGGGAGCACAACCGAAGAGACGCTGGGCCGGATGGAGAAATACATCCGTCGAGGAAACGGGGAAGGTGATGAAGAAAGAGGAAGGCGGCAAATACAAATATGGCATGGCCATTGATCTGGACAAATGCACCGGTTGCGGTACGTGCATGGTGGCCTGTGCGAGCGAAAACAATGTGTCGGTCAGGGCGGATGAATCGGACAAACAACGCAGCATCGCGTGGATGCAGCTCTTCAAGATCAACAACGGCAAACCGTTCCCCGACAGCGAGGTGAGCTATTTTCCGCGGCCGTGCATGCACTGCCATCATCACACCCCCTGTGTCTTTGTATGCCCCGCTACGGCGACCGAAATGGATTACCATACGGGCATCGTGAGCCAGATCTATACCCGCTGCATAGGCTGTCGGTATTGCCAGGCCGCTTGCCCTTACCACTCCCGCTATTTCAACTGGTATGACGGCTATGGTTTGATCAAACCGTTTTCAAAGGGCATGGAACGGGCCCTTTCACCGGAGGTCTCACCACGCATGCGCGGCGTGGTCGAGAAATGCACATTCTGCCACCATCGCCTCATGCGAGCCAAGAATCAGGCCTATGCAGAAGGACGCAGGGATCTTTACGAAGACGAATACGTGACGGCCTGTGCCGAAGCTTGTCCGGTTGGGGCGATTACGTTCGGAGACCTCAACAATCCAGATCACGAGGTCACCCGATTGAGCAAGAGCCCAACCGCTTTCCGGCTCTTGGAACGCCTGGGAACCGAGCCGAAGGTCTACTACCTCTCAACCAAGGCTTGGGTGCGAAGGATGGCGGACAACTATCTGCCCGACGAGCTCGAACCGGTTTCGGCCGCGGGCCACTGATACGATAAGAACCAAAGCACACTTCGGAGGAATTTCAATGGATTCGGCGCTGATACCGAAAGGTGTGAAACGCTGTTCACCCGGGAGCTTCTTTATCTGGACCCTCCCTTGGCTGGGACTCCTGGCCTGGGGCGGCCTTTCGGCCTTTCTCTGCCTTTTTTTCGGTCTCAACCAGACCCATATGAGTGATATCTTTGCCTTCGCCCTTTGGATCGTATTTGACCTCGCCGTCATAGCCCTCGGGGCGGGAGCCTTTTTCACCGGTTTTCTGACTTACATCATCGGCAAGAGAGAACTGAAAGACATCATCAACGCCGCGGTCATCATCGGGTTCATCTGCTACTCGGGCGCCGTTGCCATGCTGGGAATCGATATTGGGCAACCCCTGCGAGGGTGGTTCATCTTTTGGCATGCCAATATCCATTCGATGCTCACCGAGGTGTCCTTCTGCATCACGTGCTATTTAGGGGTGCTGGCCATCGAGTACGTGCCACTGATCCTGGAGAACCGCAAACTGGATGAGATCCGAGAACTGGGCCTCTTTGGTCACAACCTCCATCACATCATGGCCGTCTTCGCTGCTACCGGCACCTTTCTATCCTTCTTCCACCAGGGTTCCCTCGGGGGCATGTACGGGGTGCTTTACGCCCGGCCCTTCGCCGACCGGTGGGGCTTCTATATCTGGCCCACGACGTTTTTTCTCTTCATCCTGTCGGCCATTGCCGCCGGCCCTTGCTTTACCATCCTGTGCACGAAACTCGCTGAGAAGATTACTCGCAAACGACTCGTTCCGCGTGAGGCGACCCTTTCGCTGGCAAAGATCTCTGGATGGCTGCTGGCCCTCTACATGGTTTTCAAGATTGCGGACACGCTGACCTGGATGTACGGTGTAGTGCCACGGGCGGGGCTCACCTTCACGGATTTCTTCCGTGAAGGACCCTACGGCGTATGGCTTATGGCGGCTGAGATCATCCTTTTTGGAATCGTCCCGGCCATCATCCTCATCAACCCGCGCGCCCGTGAGAACGAGGGGTGGCTCATCACGGCCTGCTTGACGAACTGTGCCGGCATCGTCCTGAATCGTTTTCTCTTTATCGTCGTCACCCTTGCCATTCCGGTGATGCCTTTTGACCGTTTTTGGAGCTATTTGCCGACCTGGCAGGAATGGGGAATCGGGATGGCGGTGATCGGATATGGTTTCTTACTGTTTTCCGTCTCTTACAGGTACCTTCCCGTCTTTCCGAAGGAACCCGAATTAAACCCTGCAACCTCCTGAGGGAGCAAGCCCACCTCAGAAGACTACAGGGTCGATATAAGGAGTACCTCGATGACCCCTCTCTCCTTTGAATGGCAGTGGAACATCGAATACGCGATCTTTATGGGGCTTTTGTACCTCGCCTTGACGGTGATCGGCTGCGGGCTGATCGTCACCTATGTAAAGACCTGGTTGGGCGTATCATCGGCCCAGGACCAAGACACCGCGACCGAAGATATCGGGTACCGCTCTCGGTACTCAGATTACTAATAGATGTCAGCCCCGCCCCTTAACGGAGCGCCATGCAGAAATTCAAGGTTGTCATCTTTGACTGCGACGGTGTCATGTTTGATTCCCGCCCGTCCAATATTGCCTTCTACAATCATCTCCTGGCCCGCTACGGTCTGCCGCCGATGTCGGAAGATATGACCGACGTTGTGCACATGGCGACCGCCGAAGAATCGATCCGACATGTCTTCGAAGGGAGCCCCTATCTGGAAGAGGCGCTCGAATACCGGCTTAAGATGGACTACACGCCGTTTTTCCGGGCCATGAAGATAGAGCCCGGCCTGAAAACCTTACTTCAAAGACTGAAGACCAAATTCGGATTGGCCGTGGCTACCAATAGGAGCAATACGATCGGCGATGTGCTTTCGTGGCATGGACTCGCCTCCTATTTCGACATCGTGGTGTCATCCTTAGACGTCAAGAAGCCAAAACCTGACCCCGAATCACTCATCAAGATTCTCGACTTCTTTGCCATCCAGGCGTCTGAGGCGATCTACGTGGGGGACTCTTCGGTGGACTGTGAAACCGCAAGAAACGCCGGGGTTCCCTTCTTAGCCTATAAGGACAAGGGATTGGAGGCCGCCTATCATGCGGACCGGCTTGAAGAGGTGGCTCACATTGTGGGCGCCGTCCCCTGATAGGTGAGAGGATAGAGGTCGTGGGGAAGGCGGCGTTTAACATGCCGGCATTGGGCCCTGCGCCTTGGGCCCCTCGTGTAGGCTGCAGTGGGACGCAGGGTGAGCGTTGTCCCATTGCAATCGGGACAGGTGGGCGCTTTCTGGCAGCCCCTTAGGTTGCCGGGATCACGGTCGGGGTGATAAAGAGGAGCAGCTCGACCCTTTCGATCCGCTTCCGCTGGGCCTTGAAGAGCCATCCCAGACCCGGGATACTGCCTAGACCCGGGACGCGGCTTTCACCTTCGCTGATGGTCGACTTGTAGATGCCGCCGATGACGAGGGTCTCGCCGCTCGCCACCATCATCATGGTGCTGGCGCTCTTGGTCTTGATCGGAATGTTTTCGCCAATGGCGTTATCAAAATCGGGTTCATCCTGCTGGATGTGTACCTGCATGATCACCATGTTGTTGGGGGTAATTTGCGGGGTGACCTCCAGTTTCAAGCTGGCATCCTGTTGCTCGAAGGTCTTATTGCCGTTGGCATCGGTACCGGAAGGGATCACGATCTTGGTGCCCTGCTGAATCGTGGCGGTGACCGTATCGCGGGTCATGACCTTAGGGGCCGCCAGCAGCTTGGATTCGTTTTCGATCTCGGAAAGGGCGATCTTGGCGTCGAGGGACCACCCAAACAG
>CAZAGT010000268.1:0-4915 GCA_964484515.1 uncultured Desulfobacteraceae bacterium
GGGCAATACATCACGCATCGGGGTTCGCCGAAGCAGAGGTGACACTTCAGGGCTACACCGGTTTCCGTGTCAAAGCGGGGCCGAGGCGGTGAGAAGACACTCCCGCAGGCCTCAACGCACGCCTCACAGCCGATACAGTCCTCTTCCCTGATGATCCTCGCATTGGTCCCGGCCTGCCTGTCGATGACAATGGCGTCCACCGGGCAAGCCGCAAGACAGAGGGGTTCGACACACTGAAAGCACGGGTTCGTCTCGTATACGGCCCTCAGGTAGTCCTTTTCAAGGATGATCCTGGCCAGGCCCGATGAGGTGATTCCTTGAGCATTGTAGGTCGTACACACCGATTCGCAGGTGCGGCACCCGGAACAGAGGTCCTGGTTCACGACCACGACGCCCTTGGTCAAGGGCAGCCCCGCCTCTTTGGCCAGGGCGATCCGGTCCAACACGGCTGCAACGCCGCCGGCCCCCGCAAGGACGGCGCAGCCGGCCGCGCCGGCCTTCAGAAAAGATCGCCGGCTAATAGCCCCGGTCGTCGCCGGTGAGCTCTTGTCAACGTCATCCCCCGGCGTCCATGGATATTCCTCATTTGCCATCTTTCACGTCCTTTTCTCAGTTTTTAGAGTTTCGAAAGCAGCGTGGATTCCTGACGGTAGGAACTCCGTTTCCTAGCCGGTTGCATACGCCAAAGTCGTTTCAACGGCATAGGTAAAAGAACAACGACCTCGCTTTGGAGAAAGAAAAATTGCACGATTAGGGCACCCTGTCAAATCATTTCAGGCCGATCTGCGTGTCCGCACCACGGAAGGCATGCGCGCGGTTCAGAGACCATCCCCCCGGGACCATAGGAACATCTTTGTTGTAGCTGAAGACCTGGTGAGCCCTATTGTAGTTTTTGCAGGTTCTCCTTGGCAAAATCGATGGTCGGATCAAGCTCTAGGGCCAACTGATAGTAGTGGATGGCCTTCTCTTTGTCACCCATGTCACGGTAGTTGGATGCGATGTTTGCGTAGTCGATGGCCGAGCTGGGGTCTAAGCGCAAGACCCTCTGGAAGCATTCGATGGCCTTGCCATGTTCCTTGAGCTTGAAATAACAGTACCCCATCAAGTTGTACACATCGGTCCTTTCATGGTCATAGGATTCCCCCTTCTCAAGGTTTGCGATCGCCTCCCTGTATTGATTCAATTCCTTCAAACACAACCCGATATAGGAATAGATGCTGGCTACATCCTCGTCCTTGGGCTCAAGATCGAGGGCTTCTTCAAAGAGTGTAAGGGCCGCCGCCGGGTGATTCAAGGCCAAGTGCATGGAGCCCAGATAGAACTTGATATAGTACTTTCCTGGCATTCGTTCATCGAACTTCTTCAGCTCCTGCAGGGCCGCCGGCGGGTCGTACTTCTCGGTCATCAATTTAGCAGCGAACAGCCCCATGCTGGTGCCGGCTGCGCGCTCCCTGAAATGGGCTCCCGGAATCATGGTGTAGAACGCGGGAATCTGAAGCAGAGGATGCGTGGTATCGATCACGAACACGTCCAGGCCCTTACGGGACAGCGCGGCCAGGCAGTTTTCAACCTCCACTCGAATGTTGTCATGAGAGATGTCGGGCAAGCTAGTCAGGTCCACCTCATCGGTTGCATCCGTGACAAAGGAGGCGTCTGCCAGGCTGCTGAACTTGGGCAGACCGCTTGCCACATACTTGGAACCGGTGTTGAAGTCACCGGCCAGCTGGGCCGTTTCGGTTAGGGCACGGCTTAGGGATTTCTGAGGGTCAGGGGTGGTCCCGGCCGTCCAAACGATCTCGCTTTTTTCAGGAAAGGTGACGGGATCGTAGGCAAGGACTCCTACGGTTGGAATACCCAGATCGAGAGAGAAATCGGAAATGAACAATTGGACTCCTGCACGTTGAAAATTCGCAATCATGTCGCGGGCCAAAGGATCGGTGACCGAAGTGATGCTGATGGCCGGCGTTTGGATTTTGTTGCGGCTGATGATCGAAGAGACGTGCCTTTCCACGACTTCACAGATCCCCTGAAGAAGCGCCTCCTCAACGCAGTTACCCGCCGAGGGACCGTTGAACTCGTTGATGGCATAGAACCAGTCAAAAGGGACCAGGACCTGCTTTTGATGGGCAAGGTGGTGCGCCCACGTCCAACGCAAGGGTATGTCCGAGAAGATCTTCTTGACGACATCGAGATCATCGGATTCATCATGGACCGAGAGGGCGATTGCCTCGAACGTCAGGGCCTCCTGCTCGAGGTTATGGTAGGTATCCAGAATGAAGTTCTTGGGCTCGTTCATGAAGCTGAAGAAACTGAATCGCTCCGCTAGTTCCATGACGGCGCTTGCCTCCGATTGCTGAGGCGTGCCGCCCTTTCCCATCTGCTTCTTGGTCCCGATGACCCGCTCTGCATCTCGGCCGCATATGCTGAAATAGACCGGGATGTCGAGTCTGCCGTTATCGATTCTGACCGTGCTCTCCAAGATATCGAGGTCAACAGCCTGCAACTTTTCCTTAAACCTGCGGACGGTCTCTGCCGGACTCCAGATCTTATCCTGGTCCAGTGTGTAGCCCTTAAAGGCGTCCTTTAGTTGGAGCGGGCGATTCATGTGCTGTCTCCTTCCCAGGTTAAAGAGATGGATCTCGGATTTACATCCGAAACGAAGGCTAAAGCCCAAGTTTCGCGGTCACCATGATGCAGTGGAGGGTTCCTTTTGGCGCCGGCACACCCGGCACTATATACCAAAAGAAGGAAGAATCGTATGACTTTGGGTCGCGAAAAAACACGGCAGGGAAGCTGAAAAGAGGATGTGAAAGACCCAAAACCGCCTGAAAACCGCGCCAAGAGCTGTTTCAAGGGCATTTTATTGTTGAAATTCCTATGGAAATTTACTATCGTACACCCGATTTTTTGCGGTTTCTTCAAGAAACTTTTTTTGAAAGGAGGAGGAGGACATGAATAAGGGAGATTTGGTCAATGAGGTGGCCAAAGTCGTGGGGAGCAAGAAGAATGCCCAGGCTGCGGTAGATTGCGTCATTTCCAGCCTTGCAAAGGCCTTGAAGAAGAAGGATACCGTTACGCTCGTCGGCTTCGGTACCTTCAAGGTCGACAAGCGCAAAGCCAGGAAGGGCCGTAATCCCCAGACCGGTGAAGAGATCAAGATCAAAGCCAAGCGAGTTCCCAAGTTTATTGCCGGCAAGGCCCTGAAAGAGTCCGTGAAATAGAGCTAAGGAAACCGCGTTAAAAGCCCTCATCAGGAAGAGGCTCCCCTGATGAGGGCTTTTGTGTTTGTATCGCGGTAGGTGTCCGAAGGACAATAGCGGTTCCGGTTCATGAAAGGAAGAACCCATGTGCAGTCGGGGTCAAATCGTGGGGATGAGGGATCCAATGCGGCGATCTAGAACGGCGTTGCTGGCCGTGCTCTTTCTTATCCTCGTCTCCCCGTTACCCACTCCGGCCGCAGAACTCGCGAGCCTCCATCAGAATGGCTTAAGCGTCCTGTACCCGCCATCCCTGGAGGGCGCAGCCGTGGAGGTCGCTGACCTCTATCCAAGCGTCAGGAAGAGTCTGGAGGAGAGCCTCAAGTGGCGGATAGACTTTCAGCCGACGCTTATCCTGATCAAAGATCGCCGGCCCTTTGTACAGATGGCCGGGAGTGATCTCTTTGCGGCCTATGCGGTCCCGGAGCGCGATTTGATGGTCATCGATTATTCCAAGATGGTGGCCCATCCGTTCAGCATCGAAGTGACGATGAAACACGAATTGTGTCACCTGCTTCTTCATCGCCATATCGCGCGGAAGAATCTCCCCAAGTGGCTGGACGAAGGGGTGGCCCAGTGGGTGAGCGGCGGTCTTGCGGAGATTATCACGCATCGGAAAGGCTACGCCCTCAAGCGGGCAACGCTGACGGGGAGGTATCTTAGCTGGGAGGCCCTTCGCGACCGTTTTCCAAGGGATAGAGACAACCTGATCCTGGCCTATGAACAAAGCGAAAGCCTCGTGGCGTACATCGTAACTCACTTCGGCCTTGACGGCCTCAACGAGCTCTTGCATCATCTACACAGGGGATCCCATCTGGAGGTGGCCGTAGCGAAGGCCCTTTTTACGTCCACGGATCAGCTCGAGGCGGCGTGGCAACGTGAGCTCGGCCGTAGTCTCACGCTATTCAGTATGATGATCAGCCATCTCTACGAAATCCTCTTCTTCCTGGGGGCCTTGCTGGCTGTCTGCGGCTTCGTCAGATACCTCTTGAAAAAGAAGGCCTACGACGAACCGGATAATGATGCAACGCCCTTACTTTTCTAACGAGACTATCGAAAAATGATTGATCACTTTTCGTTCGGAACCATGGTGATCGAAGGCGAGACCTACGGCTCGGACCTAATCATCTATCCCGATGGACAGGTCAAGGCGGGATGGCGGCGTAAGAGCGGTCATCGATTATCGTGTGAAGATATTGGCGATCTAACGCAAGAGGGGGTCGATGTGATCGTTGCCGGTACCGGTGTCAGCGGCAGGATGAAGCCCGATGAGGATGTCCACAGGGAACTCCTGCAGCGGGGTATCGAGTTTGTCGCCTTACCGAATGACGAGGCTGTGGCCCTCTACAATCGGCTCTCCACGGAAAGACGGGTTGCTGCCTGTTTCCATTTGACCTGCTGAGGGCTCGCCTCCTAAGAATATCTTCGCGTCCTGGCATTCCGTCTTCAGGTTATCTCTGGTGACGCCAATTCCGCAAATTCATTCTTGCGTCAACCCCAAGCGGGGGAAAGGAGTTAGAACTGAAGATAAAAATCGAAAAGCCGAACAAAACCACCCTTGAGGAAAGGGGCGTCGACTCCTGGCCCATTTGGGAAAGAGAGGTCTCGCGGTTTGATTGGTACTACGACTCGACTGAGGAATGCTACCTGCTTGAGGG
>CAZAGT010000268.1:4925-7317 GCA_964484515.1 uncultured Desulfobacteraceae bacterium
TAACGTTCGGGAAGGGTGATTTTGTCACGTTTCCAAAGGGTCTTGCCTGTAAATGGGATATCAAGGAACCGGTGAGGAAGCATTACAACCTGCGATAAAGGGCTAACTCCGAAGGGAGCTTGACGAACGATGGGTCCACCGCCATCAGATCAACGCACTCGGCGCTACCAGCGACAGATCAGCCTTCCTGAAGCCGGCCGGGAAGGGCACTTGAAATTAGGGGAAGCTAAGGTGTTTGTGGCGGGGCTCGGCGGGCTGGGATCTGTATGTGTCACCGATCCGGTTGCGGCCAGGGTCGGGCATGTGAGGATCGTAGATAAGGACGTGGTTGAACCGGTAAACCTGAACCGCCAGATCCTGCACCGGGGAGAAGATATTGGAAAAACCAAGATCGACTCTGCATCCGATACTTTAGGCCGTTTGAATCCGGATTGTGTCAGCTGCCATCCACTTCGGGGGGATAAGGGTGATGCCTAAAGAGGTCGAGGTCGTTGTGAACGGCTTCAAGGAACGGGTCCCCGAGGAGGCGACCATAACGGATCTCATCAGCCGTTTTGGGGAACGCGACACCCATTTGATCGTCGAGCATAACGGCCGCTTCGTTTTTGCTCAGCAGTACGATACCACGCACATTGCGGCCGGCGATCGGATCGAATTCATTCACCCTGATTTTGGGGGGTAACAGAAATCCTCCACGATACAATGGATGCCGAACCCACTGCCGCCCAAAGGCCTCGCTTGACACCCAGGGGGTACAGGGCTATATTCTACCGTTTTTATATGAATAGGAAAGCTCCTCATGGAGACGAACTGAAGGAAGGCCGCTAGGATAACACGTGGAGATGGTTCCGAGATCGACCAAAGCCCTTTTGTGGGAAGGGGTTCATTCCGGGGATGAAAATCGTATCGATCGCCGTTAGCAAGAAGAAGGGGACCCGCAAGACCCAAGTGGAGGAAGCTGCCATTGTATTGGATCATGGGCTCGAGGGCGATGCCCATGCCGGACCATGGCATCGTCAAGTGAGCTTCCTGGCCTCAGAGAGTATCGAGAAGGCTCGCGAGCAGGGTTTGGACGTCACCTTTGGGGATTTTGCCGAGAACATTGCTACTGTGGGGATAGACTGGCAGGAGATCCCGTTGGGCACCCGCCTTCAACTGGGAGAATCAGCCCTTGTGGAGATCACCCAAATCGGCAAAGAGTGTCACAACAAGTGTGCCATTTACTACATGGCCGGAGACTGCATCATGCCCCGCGAGGGCATATTTGCGCGCGTGCTACAGGCGGGTAAGATACGCTGCGGAGATATGATTCAGATTGTGGGCAGGACCTATCCCTAACCCCTGGAGATTGGGCGCCTTCTTCGAATTCGTGGCTTCTACTCCTCCACGACGGCCTTCAGATAGATCCCGAGGGCCTTCTTATCAGCCTCCCTCATCTCGAGGAACTTGACCCCCATACCGGCTGGCTGGCTTCCGAGGTCACCCTGCTGTTCGCGAGCCCACACGACCTCGCATTTGATGGTCAGGGCATCGGCGATGTCCGGCAGTTGGAGGTTCAGCAAGAATTGCTCGCCCCGCTTCAAGGGGCGCTCCGTGCGGATAAACATCCCTCCGGCACTCACATTGCCGGTGTAGGCCTTCACAAAAGACTGGCGATCCTTAAACGCCACGGCAAGGGTTTTGGGGATGCGGCTCTCCTTGCGTGATGAAAAGGCGCTGGTCCTGTCGATCATCTTCTTGAATCTCTCCACGATGGCAAGGATGATCGTTCGGAAGTCGGTGGAGAGCTTGTTGAATTCACTGTCGAGGGTCGTGCGATCGATGATACCCAGGGTTGTCTCGCCAAGCGCGCGTGCGGTGGCAGACCGCTTGATCCCCCCAAGAAAGCCGAGTTCACCGAAGATTTCCCCCGGCTGGAGTACACCGAGGACAAATCGCTTACCCCCGACCATCTTGGAGATTTCGACGGATCCCGAAAGGACCACATAGACCCAGTCCCCGGCGCTCCCCTCTCGCACAATGATTTCGTTGTCTTGATAGGATTCTTCGGAAGCGACGTTGAACATCATCATCCCTCCCGGCACGAAGTGAGATCTAAGGAGGATTCCTAGACGCGAGATCTCTTACCGCCGGCGTTTTAGGCACAAAAATAGTATATGGTAAAAACGGCTTGGAGTCAATTATCAGGCCCGCCGCTTGCCGCAGGAACGGCCAGCTTGATCGACCGGGAAGCTTCATGAAAATGGTGCTTGAATTTGGCATTTTGAGATTCCTCAGCGCGTGTTCGCCCGGCCATGGGGGTCTCTTTTCAAAAACGGGGAATTGAGTGCGTTGTCTCGGCATAAGGCGCTACCCGAGGCGGCCGGAGGGCCTCCGCGGTATAGGCCGGATT
>CAZAGT010000269.1:0-3603 GCA_964484515.1 uncultured Desulfobacteraceae bacterium
CCGGGAGGCAAGGGAAACCCTTCCAGATTGTACGCATTTCCTTTGGCAGCGTATTTAAAGAGTTCCTTACGGTTAATGGCATAGTTAACAGCCTTTCTTAATCTAATATCTTTCCATTTGCTCCCCGTCTTGCGTTGATTGAATAAACCCCAAAAAGAAACAACATCTTTGCTCTTGACGACACGCGCAAAACCACTCCCCGCGATCCTCAGCGTATCTACCGCTCTTATGCGGTTCACGATGTCTGCGGACCCTTCAGTCTCATAGCAGAGCCTCATCGCCTCCTTGCGGTCGCCTATGAGTGTGTTATCAAATATCACCCGTTTGATCTTCGGAAATCTGCGATCCCAGTAGTTCTCGTTAGCTTCTAATACTACCTGCTCTGTCGCTCTGCCAAATGGCACGCTTCCTTTAACTAGTTTGAACGGCCCAGTTGCCCACGGTCCTGGCACAGGAAGGTATGGCCAGTTCATTTCACCGAACGTGTGCTTTTTGAAAAAGGCTGGAGCGAACTGTTGGAACTCCACGAATTTTGTGAAAACGATACCATCTGGCTCAGGAAGAATAAACCGAACAGTGAATTTATCTATTATCTGGAAAACTGTATTCTTAGGAAAATTGTTAAATTCATGATTTGTGGGGGACTCGAACGCTTTATACGCTTCCCAATTGACTTTCACCGTCTCAGCATTAAACTCTTCCCCATTGTGAAAGGTTACCCCCAGCCTCAACTTAAATTCAATCGTCCTTTCATTAACCCATCTCCAGTCTTCAGCGAGACCCGGGACGAAATTATTTTCTCTGTCGAGAATAATCAAACCCTCGCCATAATTTTTCATAATTGATTTTGACGGTATAAAGAAATCCACGATCTTGATGGTCCCTCGAGGTTTCGTTCGTATGGCCCAATCCTGGGTGAAGCCAGGCAATGGCAACAGAATGAAATAGAAACATAACTGGATTGTCACCGCGATAGATAGGCAGAAGATACGAGTCCGGTGCATTTTTTTGACCTCCGCTAGCCGAGAAGTGCTTTTGAAATTTACAGGGGAAGCTGTGCACTCTTTCTCGACAAAAACTGGTTTCCTGTTGTTCGGGAGCCCAATTGTTCTCAGTCCAGAAGGAGTTACGGCAGAAGAACTAGTTCATTTAGGGAAATGACCGTTGGTGACAGGCCCCTGGCGGATAGTCATACTCCGTCAGGAGCGGGGTAGAACGTATTTGAGGTTTTTCTCCATGAAATGCCCTCAAATAAAATTAATTTAGGTGGGTTAGGTCATACTTTTTAGGATTAAATAAAATGGGGTGAAAGTCAAGGGAAATCTCGAAGTCTTTTCGTTGCTTTTGTATGTCAACTGTTCACAAATCGGCTGGCCGCCACGAGTGAACGTTAATGATAGCTATCCTTCAATTTCCAGGCTCATTCGAAAATCAAAGATCTCCATCCATGAAATTAACTCTGGACGAAATGGAGAATACGTTCGTTAACCCAAAAAGTCAATTACATTATATTTTCAAGGTGTTTGATCAATTCAACGCCGAAATAGGAGACCTGTAAAATCAAATCTCGACCTTCCTAAAGGCTAGTTTCAACTCTCGTTAAGTCTTCGCTCCAATTCCGCTGAGCGGGCTTCCTCCTTCTTAATCGCCTCATCGACTTCTTCAGGAGACATTCCTCTTACCCTCTTGACGTTCTCCATGGCCTTCATGGCGAGCTTGAGACCTTTGATCGCCACCGTGGATAGGAGGTTAATCAAGCTCCATTGTGCCGCGGTCAGTCCTAATCCTACCATGTTATTTCTCCTCCTTTACGATAGGCTTGAGCTCTGGAAGGGTCTTGACCTCCCCCAGGGCGGCTAGAAATGTTTTCTCCGCGGCCACCGGATCGCCGTCCACCGCCTCAAGCGCGCCCTTCCAGGCCTTTAGGGCAGCCCCCACGGCTTTAAACTTGGGGTCAACCGTCGTTTTCCACTCCGCCCGGACCTCCGGGCTTTGTTGGGCCTTCAGATCCAGGTACTCGGTCAGAAGGTCGTTGTACTCCATCCTCGCCAGAAGGTAGTTCGACTTCGCGTCCTCCACCTGGTGCCCCACGCAGGCTCCCAGGCATAGGAGCAGCAGTACCGCCGGCAGCATACATTTGCTTCTGAAACGCATAACCATTTGTTTTAGCCTCCCTCGCTTTTTCCAGGTCAATGACCTTGGATTTGGTTTCCTCCGAGACGAGCCGTCGTCTTTCTCGGAGCTTTTCTACGCCCTGGGCGGCCACAAAGCCGGCTATGGCGCCCACGACGCCGGTGACGATCGTGGCAGGGTCCGTGACCTTGTCGGATCCGATTGCCTTGAGGGCGATCCATCCAAGGACCACGATTCCGACAACCTTCTCGTCAAGTATTAACTCCGCGATCTGAACCACGGTCGATTTCCCATCCGACATGGTTTTCCTCCTATGCTCGGCGGTCGTAGGCCCCCTGTAATTCTTCGATCAATTCCTCAAGCCGGGTCCGCGCCCGGCAACAATCAACTGAAGGACAATCCTCCTTCGTTTCCGGAAGATCGTCCCGAATTGCGTAGAGCCGGCCCAAAATGCTTGTAATGGTTAACGCCGTCATCACCCATTGCTGCCCTTTCGATTGTTATTCTTGAGCTCATTCAACAGCCGGTCGTTGATCTGATCCTGGCGCGCCCATCGCTTGTCTCTGCGCGTCTTTAGGTCCTCGATTTTCCTGCAAGCATGATCCAGGCGCGTGTTGAAATTTGCCATTTTCGCGTCGGCCGCGTCCCTTCCGGCGGTCAGTTGTGTAGCTACCAGGTTCGAGCAGGCGCCTTGCCGTTCATGACAAATTCGATTGAAGGTCTCGACCATCCCATCCCTGCGGATATCCCATGAATCCTTGTATTCCTGGACCTTATGATCGACTTGCTCGATCTTCTGATTTTGTTGGTCTATCGAATTCGCGATGTTGTCGGTAATGGTCGTTTGCCGCCTCAATATCCACAGGACGAGCACGATGATCAGCGCCATCAGACCGGTGTCGGCCCACGCTCCGATCACACTCCCACCCTGGTTTTGATTGTCTCCTTCCGCCATTTCCCAACCTCCGCGTTTTCATGACAGTTTGCGCCGGCACCCCATCAGGACGAAGCTGAGGGTCGAGGCTGCATTCGACACGATCCGAATATCGCGCCCCGGACCGGCCACAATGGCCACTCGCAAAGGCTCGTTTGCGGGAATGGATCTGTCGAATTCAATCCAATTTCGAGACTCTGCGGCGCCGGCCTTTGCCGCGATCCCCACCTTGAACGTGCGCGCGGATCCAGTCTGGTTGCAGACTACCAGGGTCGCGATGATTTGCTCCCCCTCCTGGATCTCATAGAGCGAAGCTTCGTTGGTATCGGCCGGAAACGCCGAAGCGATCACGTCATAGTCTTCTGAGGCCATGGATCACCTATCCGAAAAGGGTGTTGAAATACTGCCACACCCGGAGATTCGATTTCACAGCGTCCAGGGCGGTCCCGGTCGTCATGTCCCGGACAGAGGCGAAGCGTTCCAATTCGTTTTGATTCGCCCGGCGGTTTTCGCGAACCTCGATGATCTGTTTCACG
>CAZAGT010000269.1:3613-7289 GCA_964484515.1 uncultured Desulfobacteraceae bacterium
ATATCCAGGACTTCGGCCAGGTTATCCGGCCGCACATCGGGGATCGTGGGGATCTCGGTCTGGTAGCTCATGGCAGCCACCCCAGTTGATTGATCTCGCCGTCGGTAAGAACCCTGTCGAAGATCATCAGGTCCCGCACCAGAAAGGGCGCTATTGAGATGGTTGTCGCGAACTCCATCTTTGTGCCGGTCGTATTGTACGTGGTGAAGTTTTGGGCTGTCCCCCAGGACACGCCCGCGCCGCTGTCATAGCCGATGTTGAACTTCGACTGCCCGCTATCCAGGTAGCCCCACTTCACCGCAATCTTGATCCACTCGTTCCGGCTCCAATCCGCATTGACGTAGGGAGCGCTCGCGGCGTTATCGAGGGTAGCTATGCGTCCGTTTCCGGCGCTCGAATGGTGCATCCTGATCAAGCTGCTGGACGAGCCGTTCCGCACCGAAAAGATCCCGTACGTCCAGGTGTCTTGCGGTATGGTGTCGTAATCGAAGAGCGGATTCCAAAAGAGGATCGCCGTGCCCTGGGCGCCGTCGCCGTCAAACACGCCGTTAGGCAACGTATATTCGGGCGTTGCCTGTTCCTCGGAGCGAAACGAAGTGACAGACGAAACGGGGATGTAGCTCGTCGGGTATCCAAAATTTTCAGCCTGATAGCCCCAGATGTAGAGACTGCTGCTCCCATCGCCGGCATACGTGCCGATGTTGTCCGCAGAGGCAAGTCCCATATAGATGTTCATGTCCGCTGCGCCGGACCCACACATGAACGTCATCCAAACCCGGTACCACCCGTTTCCAACAGGATCTATGCCGATTTCGCTGGCGCCGCTGTTCGTGCCGATCTCTCCCGTGGCCAGGTTGTAAAACCCCGCCGGGTATTGGGTGTCGTAGGTCCTGACAAGCAGCCGACACCAATTTCTTTCGTTGGCCTTTGCGAATACAGAAACACAGACCATCGAATTGACCGGCCAGGGCTTCCCAATGCCGAAGCTGCAGTGGTGCTGGTTGTTGTCGCTGTCCTCGTAGATCTGATCGGCGGTTACAGTCCCGTTAGGGGCCTGAATCGCATCCGCCGTCACACCGGCGTGAAACGTGCCCCATAAGTGAAACTCTTCTGAGCGTTTGGCGTTATTCGTGCTCGTGGGTTCGAGAAGAAGACCGATCTTCCCATCCCATTTCTCGAAACGCGGGGTCTGCGTGGCTACCGACGTAAGCAGGCCGCTGCCAGGGTCGATACGGTAGGCGGATGACGCGCGCGCAAAGTCCGGGTAGCCGATAACGCCGGCGCGAGGAGCAAGGCCGTTATGGAAGTCGTGCGGATCCGCGAAGGGGATGTAAACGGTCAGGCCTGAGCGCTCGAACGTGCAGACCGGAGAACGGGTAGCGTCGATGAAAAAGGTCTTATGATCGACCGCGGGCGCCCCCCAAACAGGAGCGGAGAGTGCGAAAAAGGCCACCAGCAGGCAAACTAAGCGTCTCATCCGATCGTCCCCCCCTACTTGGTATAGGGCGTCGCGTAAACGGTCGTGCCGGTGCCCCCCGAGGCCACCCGGAAGCGGAAATTATCGGCCTGCTCGTTGCTGTCGAGGGTGAGGTAATCGCCCTGGCTCAAGGTATAGGCGTTGTTGTCATCCGGACTCGATCCGTCCGGGGTCCACACGATATCGTCACCACGGAGACTGATGACCACCCGGCGCGTACCGTTCGGCACGAGCAATGAGCTCACACCCGAGTTGTTGTTGATCGGGTACGGGACCATCGGTCCGGTGCGTACGGGCGCGGTGTCGATCATCTTCGTGGCATCCACCAGGAAGGCATGACCGGAGAGGCTCGCGGTCACATTGTCCTGCGCGGCGATAGTCTGCTGGATCTCATACTCGAAACGGCCGTAAAGGGTCGCAGGCGCGCTGAACTCCTTGGGGACTGACGTTTCTCCGGAGACGACATTTTCATTCAGCATGATCGGGATCCGCTCGGCGTTGTTCCAGGCAATGGTCGTGTTCTCATTGGCGGGCAGGTAATAGACGGACACGCCGGCGTAGGTCGTAATTCCACCGATCGCGTCAAACCAGAAGTTGCCGACCAGGCCGCCCCGCTTATCGGTGAGCTTGAAAACCGGCGTCTTTGTGGCTCCGCTCGTGTTCGCGTCCGTGGGTGCCGTGGTCGAAAGGTACCCATCGACGATCGAGCCCTCCGCGCCCAGGCACGGATTTCCAAGAAACGCCAGAAATAGGCTCAAAGCCCCAAGAATAAGGATTCTCTTTGCCATCACCATCCCCCTCCTCCTATTCGTTGACTGCCCTCTGTTTGTAGCGTCTCTCATAGCGGCGCTCCGCTTTGTATCTGTTCGCTGCTTTTTGAGCGACAGTCGAGTAGCTTACCGGGATCCCCTGGTCCCCCAGTGACATCTGTCGCTCGTTGTGTTGAGCTACCTGTTTTCTAAGGCCGTCGAATTTCCCGCCGGCCTTCTTGATACGAAGCCACTCCTCGATGAATTCATCCTCGATCTTGCGCTTCGTCGGGTATGTGGAACTCCCGTGGATCCCGAGCCCCTTGGTGATCATGTCCCAATAGTCCATCTCGCCCATGAGGCGCCCGAAGGCCCCTTGAACCTGGATCGGCATATAGCTCTTGGCGACATGGATCATAAAGGAAGGCAGGGTTTCCCAGGACACGGCCCCAGAGCGTCCGGAGCGGAAAGTCACGGTCTGCCCCTTGAGCTTGCCCCACTTCGGATCCCCGGTCTTGTACCGGTCGGTATCGGTGAGGTAGTAACCCTTATCCGTGTCGAGGCCTATGAGTTCGCGCCAGGTCGTAAACCGCGCACCCTTCCAATCGGTGCCCTCGAAAAACTCCAGGAGGGTCTTGAGAAAGACAGAGCCCTTGTGCTTGGCCGAGGGTCCCCACTTGGTTAGGAACTTCAGAGGATCTTTGAAGTGACCCAGGATGGACAGGTACTTCCGCTTGTGCTCCTTGCCGCCAAAGAGGTGGTAAAGCGGCGTCACATCAATGTCGAGCCAGCGGAAAAAACCGGCCTTCCAAGCCAGCCGGTAGTGCTCCAGGAGTCTCTCCCACATGCCCTGATCGTCGTCTTCGGTCCAGGTCCCCAGGGCGGCCATGGCCAGGTTGGCGAGGAAGGTTGCGCCCAGGCCCTTGGTAAAGACGTGCGCCCAAAAGCGGCGGTACATCTTGCGCTTGGCTTCGGTCCCCCCGATGAAGGCCTTATACATGGTTGCCACGTTCGATTCGGTCCAATCGGGCGCCAGCGCCAGGAGCCTAAAGAAGTGCTGCATCGTGGGGCTCCGCTCCTTCCGCTGGAGGTGGAGGCCGCCGAAATCATCATTGATCAACTCGGCCACCATGGACGCTATTTCCTCATGGCCCATCTCGTGGCCGTGCTTTTCCAGGGCGGCCCGGAAAGCGATCAATGCGGCCTTTGCCTTCAGGCCGGCGCCGAAGTTACGAAACAGGAAATCAGTCGCGGCTTGGCGCAAGTTCTCCATCCAGTCCCGGAACTCCATGGGGAACTTGACCCCCAGGGTCCGGCTCGCGCCATCAATCGCTTCCCCGAAGATGGTCTTCTCACGTTGGAGAATCTGCTCTTCCCAATCCTGGACGCGGCCCAGGGTAAGGCCCTTTCTGACCAGAAGTTGAATCGTGGGGTCGAAACGCCTGATTGC
>CAZAGT010000270.1:0-7244 GCA_964484515.1 uncultured Desulfobacteraceae bacterium
CTAGACCTTGCACTCAATTCCTCGTTTTTGAAAAGAGACCCCCATGACCGGACGGATCGTATGCGCTAACGCGTTTCAAGAATCTAACATGTTATCATGATTCGTATTTCGACCTTTCGTCTCAGACCGGTAGAGCTTGGAAAAATTCGAATCAGACGTGCGTCGCAGGGCGTTTGTCCGCGGGCATGCCGAAGGACAGCCCAAGGGCAGACAGCGGAAGGCTAGGGACAGCGAAACGAAACGTCAGATAACCACAAGGAGGCTATCATGGAATACAAGACACTTGGACGCACCGGATTGAGGGTATCTGAAATCTGCCTGGGGACCATGACGTTCGGCGAGCAGGTCAATGAGGACCAGGCCAAGCGGATGACCGATAGGGCCATTGAGGCAGGGGTCAACTTCTTTGATACCGCCGACGTGTACGTGGATGGGCGGTCAGAGGAGATTGTGGGTAAGGCCCTCAAAGGTCAACGCGACGGCATCGTGCTCGCAACGAAGGTGGCGAACAAGGTTGGGCCGGGCGTCAATGACCAGGGGCTGTCCCGAAAACACGTCATGAAGGCAATCGAGGCGAGCCTCCGTCGGCTGGCCACAGACTACATCGATCTCTACTATGTACACCTGCCGGATTACAATACGCCCATCGATGAAACGCTACGAGCCTTGGACGACCTCATTCACCAGGGCAAGGTCCGCTACATCGCCTGTTCTAATTTCAGGGCGTGGCAGCTCTGCAAAGCCCTCTGGACGAGTGATGTAAGCGGTTTGGCGCGCTTCGATTGCATTCAACCGCCCTACAACCTGATCACGCGTGACATCGAGTATGAATTGCTGCCCCTCTGCGAGAGTGAAGGCATCGGAGTCTGTGTCTACAACCCCCTAGCCGCCGGCCTACTCACTGGAAAACACGACCCGAAGAAACCTCCGGCCAAAGGGACCCGCTTCACTCTCGATAGCATCGGGCGCATGTATTATGAGCGCTACTGGTCCGAAGAAAACTTCGAGGCCCTCGCCCGACTCAGTCAAATCGCCGAAGAGCACGGCCGAAATGCGACCCACTTTGCCCTGGCTTGGGTCCTGAGCAACCAAACGGTCACCTCGGCCATATGCGGCTGTACGTCTATGGAGCACCTTGAGATCAATCTCGGCGCTTCGGGTATTACATTATCGGAAGAGGAACTGAAGGCCAGCGATGAAGTCTGGAGTCAACTTAGGCCGCTTCGGTTCTTCTACGGGCGGTGAGGGAAAGGGTTAGTAAAGAGAGGATCGTCGTTTCTGTTGCCGCCCAATGACGAGTCCGATCATCAGGCCGCAGAGAAGGACGAGAGCGCCTGTGGCAAACCATTTGGTTCGATACGAGGACCTGAATTTTTCGCCCTTGAGTTTCGCGAGCGCCTCGGTGTTTTCGCGAAGTTCCGTCGTCAGACCCTGTTCGCGCTGGACAGCCTCACCCAGTTGCTTTCTGATCTTGCCGATCTCCTCTTTCAGCCGGGTGTTTTCCGCATTCAGCGTTTTGGCCTGGACCTCCCACGGCAGCCGCGTGACCAAGTATTGAGTCATGATCCAACCCGTCTTTTGTTCTCGATCGGAGCCGATCAGACGAACACGCGTCCAGTCCCCCTGGGAGTCGAGGACCTCCAGCGGCTCGCCGGAGTTAAGGGTCGCGATGATTTTGTTCTCCGTACTGGGCCCGGTTCGGAAGGTAACCTTGAGTGTATCGGTCACATAGGCCCGATCGGCCCAACTCGGCTGAACCATGGAACATAGACTCAGGAGGACAAAAAGGGAGAAACGGAACAGTGCCATACTCTACCTACCGTAGCTTGAACAACCCAACTGCTTCATCACCTGGGACCGCCTCCTGGGCTTCGTCGGTCAAGCGGCCCCTCACACACGCCTGGGGGCTTGCCTAGCGAACCGTCACATCCGCGCTCTTACCCACCATCGTATAACCGTTATCCAGAAAGATCCGAAAATTATAGGCGCCCTTTTCGGGCGGGGCCTTTACGCTGTATGTTCGATCGCTGAGATGCTTTAACTCGATGAACGTGATGAACCTATCGTCCGGGTCCTGCGCGCGGTAGAATCCGATCCATGCATCCGTCTCTATCGGTTCGCCGGAGTAAGTGACTGTGATGGTTTCGTACGGTTCGAACATTCGGCCTGACAACGTGAAGGTCGGTTTGTACTGTTCCACGACGATGGGGTGTCCCTTATAGGCGAGATCGTAACCGCGGTCTTTGAAGACTCGAAAATGATACTTACCGAGCTCTCTGGGGGCGTTTACCGAAAAGACATTGTTCTTAAGGTCTCTTAGAAAGGCAAATGATACGGGCTCTTCGTCACGTGCATCCGCCTTGTACAACCCGACCCAGGCGTTCTCCCCTCCCGGGTCACGCACGACGATCGTAACGGATTCCCCGGGTCGCACGCTCTTTGGAGCGGTTTGCGCGCTCAAGCTCGTTGGAATGCTCAAGAGCCCCAGTAGGATGAGGGCCACGCCCGCTTTCGCTCGAATCCGGATCATTGCTTGCCTCCTCTCAGCTACCTGATGTCGGTGCGACAGGCTCATTGTGGTCCCTGGCAGTCGGCACTCCGGCCGGGCGGCATCTTCGTGCTCCGAGTACCCGTCGCACGTATCTCCACTTCGAGCATAGGAGCCTGCCGGAGAACCGGCTCCACCAGTACCCTCACGAAGTATAGAGAAAACGACACATCCCGGTCAACCCACAATATTCCAGGCCCCGAATCCTCTCCAGACCAGTCCCATTGGGTCGGTGTTTCTCAGTCGACGACAGCCGCCGTCGAGCGGCCCGGTTTCACGGTCGCCGAGTTCCGGTTGACACCGGAAGCCTCGTTTCAGTATCAGTGATGTCATGGCAAACCGGCCCTTTCTCGATGCGCTGAAGAACTACCTTCCTTTAAAGGGCTATTTTTTTGAGAATCGCTGGCCCTTGACCGTTGGAATGATAAGCCTGCTCCTGGTCGATCTTCTGCAGCTCCTGGTGCCGTTGGTGATCAAAAGGGCCATTGACGCCCTTACCTTCGGCAGGGCCGGCCCCGCCCTTCTACTCCATTGCGGAGGCATGATCGTGGCCATTGCCGCCGCAATGGCCTTCTTCCGCTATATTTGGCGCCATCTCCTATTCGGTCATTCCAGGAGAGTGGAAGAAGGCCTTCGAAATAGACTCTACGCCCACCTTCAAACGCTGTCTCCGGCCTTTTACCACAGGATGAAGACGGGAGATCTCATGGCGAGAGCGAGCAACGATATCAACGCCGTCCGGATGGCGACCGGCATCGGACTCGTGGCCCTGACGGACGGACTGGTTCTGGGCGTCGCCGCTATCGGCTTTATGGTTTACATCAGTCCTCTTCTTACCCTGATTGCGCTCATTTTCGCTCCAATCATCATAACCTTCACTCGAATCCTGACCCGGCGGATGTCCGAGGGGTATGAGCGCGTCCAGAAGAAATTTTCGGACCTGACCGAGAGCGTACGGGAGGCCTTTGCCGGAAACAGGGTGCTCAAGGTCTACGCAAGGGAAGAATGGGCTTATCGAAGGGTGGCGGAAGAAGGGGGGCAATACCTATCGGAAAACCTGCGTCTGGCCAAGACCCTCGGTCTCTTCTATCCGTTGATTGCTGTCTTCACCAATGTAGGCCTGGCTGTCGTTATTTGGATGGGCGGACGTCTGACCATCTTGGGTCACATTACGACGGGCGATTTCGTGGCCTTCATAAGTTACTTGAATATCTTGAGCTGGCCGCTGTTGGCCATCGGATGGGTGACAAACCTTATCCAACGGGGGTCGGCGTCCATGCGCCGTATCAATCGCATCCTGCAAGAGGTCCCCGAGATCGCGGATCAGCATGGTCAGCATGCGGTCGGCCGAATCAAGGGGACGATCCGTTTCGAGGGCCTGACCTTCACATACCCGGGTCAGAAAACACCCGCCCTCAAAGACATCCGGGTCACGATTCCAAAGGGGCATACCGTGGCCCTCGTGGGGCGGGTTGGTTCCGGAAAAACGACACTCCTTCAGACCATTCCGCATCTATTCACCGTACCTCCGGGCACGATCTTTGTTGACGACATCGATATCAAGGCTACTCCGCTGCATGTGTTGAGGGCCAACATCGGCTTTGTGACCCAGGACGTCGTCCTTTTTTCCGACACGGTTCGAAATAACGTCCTCTTCGGCCGGAGAGGCGTGTCGGACGAAACCCTGGAGCGCGCCCTGAAAGACGCTGATTTCTATGACGAGGTCCTCGATTTCAAAGACGGTGTCCATACGCTCATCGGCGAGCGAGGATTGACCCTGTCCGGGGGACAACGCCAGCGGCTCACGATTGCACGCGCCCTGATCCAGGATCATCCAATTCTCATCCTCGACGATGCCCTTTCAATGGTGGATACGCGTACGGAGGAGCGGATCTTGAACTGCATTGTGGGGTCGAGAGCGGGCAAAACCAACCTGATTGTCTCTCATCGACTATCCACTATCACGCGAGCAGATCTTGTCTTGGTCCTCGAAAGGGGAGAATTGGTGGAGCACGGTGCACCCGAAAGCCTGCTAAAAGAGGGAAAGGAGTATGCTAGGCTTTATCAGAAACAGCTTATCGCCAAAGAACTTGATATGGTTGGAGCATAGGTGATGCACGGCGAATACGGCTATATGGAGGAAGGTGCCTTAGGAAAGCCCTATAATGTCAGGCTTCTCAGGAGATTGGCACACTTCGCCATCCCCTATCGAAAGACGGTTTCCCTTGCCCTGGGCCTGACCGTTTTCATCACGTTGCTCGATCTCGCGGTCCCCTATCTCTCGAAGATTGCGATCGACCAATACATCCTTTCCTCGTGGTATCGCGTCCAGCTTGCAGGCATGAAAGAAGACGTTGCCGCAGAATTTTTGCGAGGCCAGGATCGCGGAATGAAGCGGAGCGTAGATGGCCGCTTTGGCCTCATTCACAACCGCCAGCTGAAGGCGATGGATCCGGCCAAACGCCATACCCTTGAGAAGCAAGGCCTCATCTCGACGGATCGCTATTATGTGGTCAATCCCGACCTGCGGAATGATACCGCTTTGGAACGCTTCCGAAACGAGCTTTTGCCCCTGTCAGACGGGTCGGTGGCGCTCCCGTTCGCAGACCTCCTGCAATTGTCAAAAAAGGAGCTCCTGAGACTAAGAGCCGGAGACATAAGCGGAGTTGCCATGGTGGGCGCGGTTCTCCTCGTCTTCCTCTTGGCCGCCTTCGGGCTGGGCTATGCCGAGTACAACCTGCTGGAGCTCGCGGGCCAGCATGTCATGCAAGACATCCGATTGCAGCTATTCCGACGGATGCAGTCACAGGCCTTGAGTTTCTTTGATCGGCATCCGGTGGGAAGGTTGGTGACCCGAGTGACCAACGACATCGAGAATCTCAATGAGATGTTCAAGTCCGTGATAACCACCGTCTTCAAGGACATCTTCATCCTCTCCGGGATCCTGGTGGTCCTTCTTTATCTCAATTGGCGGCTGGCATTCATCTGCATCGGCATGTTGCCGATCGCGCTTGGGCTGACCTTCTTATTCAGCCGCCTGGCCCGGGAGGCCTTTCGGGAATTACGGCAGAAGGTCGCCATGATTAATACGTTTCTCCAGGAGCGGCTTAGTGGAATGCGCATCATCCAGCTCTTTGCCCAAGAAACGACTCAGATGGAGACCTTTGCGGCGCTGAATCACGAGAACTACCTCGCCGGCATGAAGCAGATCCGGATATTTGCCGTCTTCATGCCGCTGATGGAGTTGGCTTCGGCTATTGCCGTGGCGCTTCTCATTTGGTACGGGGGCGCCAGGGTTATCCAGGATCAACTCAGCCTGGGTGCTCTGGTCGCCTTCATCAGTTATGTCCAGATGTTCTTCAAACCGATTCGAGATATTTCTGAAAAATACAACATCATGCAGTCGGCAATGGCCTCAACGGAACGAATCGTCGAGTTTCTGGATCACCGTGAGGAGATTCCCGAGCCCGACCGGCCTCAGCACCCTGCCCCTGCCAAGGGTGAGTTAGAGCTCGAAAATGTCACCTTTGCCTATATTGAAAACCTCCCCGTACTTAGAGGCATCTCTTTCAGACTAAAGCCGGGCGAAATGGTCGCCATGGTGGGCGCAACAGGTGCAGGTAAAAGCACTGTGGCGAATATGATTGAGCGCCTCTATGAGCCAGATCAAGGTGCCGTGCGGCTCGACGGGATCGATCTGCGGCTGTGGCCAAAGCAGGAGCTCCGGAGGAGCATCGGTCTCGTCATGCAAGACGTCTTTATCTTTGCCGGAAGCCTTGAGGAGAATATTACGTTGGGGGATTCCGAGCTGGAGGAAGAGACCATTTTGCGGGCCGTCAGGGTGGCCCGCACGCAGGCGTTGATCGAACGGCTGCCGAAAGGCCTGCAGGAGGAGCTCGAAGAAGGCGGCTCGAATCTCTCGGCCGGGGAACGCCAACTCCTTTCCTTTGCAAGGGCCCTGGCCCATGACCCGAAGCTGCTCATTCTCGACGAGGCCACTTCGAGTGTCGACCCGGAGACGGAACGGCTCATTCAGGAGGCCATCTCAGCCATGACGGCAGAGCGAACGACCCTGGTCATCGCCCATCGGCTCTCAACGGTTCGCAAGGCCGATCGTATCTTGGTTATGCACCGCGGACGCATTGAAGAGCACGGCAGCCACGATGAGCTGATGGCCCTGAGAGGAATATACTACAAGCTCAACCAGCTTCGGGACGTCTAGCCGCCGTTTCAAAAAACGCTTATCGGTCTTGTTGACCTAGTTTTACAGGCCAATCTTCATTTCGTCGTGGTCATGTTTCAGTGGCGGTGCCGTGCGACTCAACAAATCCATCAAATCCGAAATCCGAATATCGAAATCAGAAACAAACCCGAAGCCCGAATGTTCCAATGACACAAGAAACCGAACTCTAGGTGCTTATCGATTAGGAGCAGTTCCACTCGGTTCGGGTCATTCGTATTTTGGTCATTTGATATTGCCCTTCGACTCTGCTCAGGACCGTGAGCCTGTCGAACGGCCTGTCGAACCATCTCGAGTTTCGGATTTAGTGTTTCGAATTTGAGATATCAAGTCCGGAACCTCCGACGCACCTCGACGGAGTGCTTCCCCGAAAACCTCTTCCTTTGGGCCTGGATTCTTTACTGGCTCCTCACAAGAATTTGTGGGCGAAAAAACCGTTTCCAGCCTCTGCGGTGG
>CAZAGT010000271.1:0-7239 GCA_964484515.1 uncultured Desulfobacteraceae bacterium
ACCTGCGATTGCCCCGCCTCGCGAGCCGGCTCGGCGGCGATCGCCGCGTCGATCGCCTCATCCGCATCTCTGCAACGGATAAAGGGCAAAACGGGCATGATCTGTTCGGTCCAAACCAGGGGATGAAGCTTGTCCGTTTCGAGAATCACAATCTGCGTCTCCGGCTTCACCGTAACACCAATGGACTGTAGGATCACATTCGGCGATTTTCCAATGTAATCCATATTGATGACGCCCGGCTCACCAGGCCCCTTCACCTCTTTGAAAATATGCTTGAGCAGCTCATCCCCCTCTGCTGCAGAGATCTCATGCGCGCCGCGGCGTTTCAGGAGTTCCTTGAGTTGCTCCGCCACGGATTCCACGACAAAGATTTCTTTTTCACTTGCACAGGCCACGCAATTGGAGAAGGCCGCACCCTCCAGGATCGAGCTCGCGGCCCGCTCGAGATCGGCCGTCTCGTCGACGACGACCGGCGGATTTCCAGGACCGCCTGCGATCACCCTTTTCCCGGTCTTTGTGGCGAAGTCGACCACGCCGTGGCCCCCCGTCACAGCGATTAGTTTGATCTTCGGGTGGGTCATGAGCTGCTGCGCCGACGGGACCGTCGGCTCCTCGAGGCAGCAGATGCAATTGGCCGGGCCGCCCGCATCCACGATGGCCCGATTGAGATCCCGGATTACCCGCGCCGATACCAGCTTCGTCTTGGGGTGCGGGTTGTTGACGATCGTGTTGCCGCCGGCCATCATCATAATGGCATTGAAAATTATGGTGGGGGCGCCGTTCGTGACCGGGTTGATCGAGGCGATGACACCCACCGGAATCCTTTCGATGACGGTCACACCCTTGTCGCCACTAAAGACCTCCGGAGCGAGATCCTCCATCCCCATGACCCGGCAGGCGGCCTGGTTCTTCCTCTCATTGTCCTCCAGTTTGCCCAGACCCGTTTCCTCATACTCCATGCGGGCATACTCCTCGGCATGGGTCAAGGATACATCCCTTATGGCCTGTATGATGTCTTGACGGACGGCGAGGGGCAGGGCGACGAAAGTCCGCTGGGCCTCAGCCGTCGCCTGGATGCAAGCCTCGAGGTCCTGAAAGACCCCGTCGTTTACGGCAGCAGGCCGGGAGGCGGGAGGGGGAGCCGACGCGGCAGTCTCCGTGCTCGCCTTTTGAAGCTTGTCGAGGACGATCTCAATAATTTGCTCGACCTGCCGTTCATCCAGCACCATCTAAATACGCTCCTGTTCGACTGAATTCGTCTTTCGGACCCCTTCTAGCTCGGGGGACAGAAGGACGTGAGATAGGAATCCGCGGCCCTTGAATCCTCCGGGCCGGCTCCGTCCTCCGTAAAGAACTCATCACCGATCCTTACGCCGCTATCAAATCGTGAGAGACACTTGGTGGACTTGGGCAGGTCCAGATAGGTCACCTCGTGCACCAGGGCCGCAAGGTAGGCCATGACGTGGGCAAAGGGATCGACGAACGATACGGCCTCGAGATCAATGATGACATACTGATCCGAGCGGCTGACGATAGGGGATTTGGGGGTGTCGCTCATCCCGATGACCTTCACGTGATGCTCTTTGGCATACTCCATAAGCTCGATCGTCTTACGGGGGTAGCGCGGAAAGGCGACGACAAACATCACGCCCGATTTATCGTTTTGGGCGATGAGGTCCCGCAATTCCCAAGTCAAGGTCGTATCGACGATGACGTTCGTGCGCACTTTCTTGAGGAGGTAACCAAAATAGTAGGCCAAGGCGGCCGAGGCCCTGTAGCCCACGATGTAGACGGTATCCGCCTTGAAGAGGGCCCTCGCGATACGTTTGAGATCCTTTTCAGACACTGCATTCATCATGCGTTCAAGATTGCTGATGGCATTGCGGCAGTATCTCTCGATGGTCGTGAGTTGATTCGGTTGCCGGCTGGTCTTGAGGAGTCTTTCAACAGCGGTCAGCTCGATGTGCAGCAGCCCCTTCATGTACTGCACGAATTCCATGTAGCCGGAGAACCCCAGATCGACGGTGAACCTGATGATGGTGGGCTCACTGACCTGGCACTCCTGAGCGATCTCCTTAGCCGTCATCATGAAGATCCTTTTGTGGTCCTTGATGATGAAATCTGCAACGCGCCTCTTTTTGGGAGAGAGGGTCGGGTAGACTTTGACGATCTTATCGAAAAGGTCTCTCCTAGCCGATTCCATCGGTCAATGCTCCCTTCCGTCCATCGCAATCAGAGATGATTCGGCGGCCTGCTTGCCGGCCTGGACGTCCGATGTATCACCTGCAAAATAGAGTCTTCCGGTGGCCCCGAAGACGGTCACATGGATGAGCTTTATGTTGGCGGCCTTTTCGGCCTCGTTGGCGGCATACCCGGCATAGCCCGCCGGAACGACCTCAAGGATGTAGAGGGTCTCGTCCTGAAGGGCCATGCTTGCATCGCGGAAGCGGTTGACGATCTGCGTCATGTGGGGATCAAGACGTTCAATGGTCTCCGAGGCCAAGATCTTGGGTCTAAGGCGATCCGACTCCTCCACACCGAGATAATCGAGGATGACATCCCCGGCCTCGCGCACGTCAGCCGGCGAATCCGCATGCACCTCCAGCATGCCGAAGGTCCGTTCCACCACCATGGCCCCGGGACGGACGTTCGCCTTTTTGAGGACGATATCCGTCAAGGAATTGATCTCGATGCCCGGTGCGATCTCCATAAAGAGGGCCGCCTGACCGGCCACCGGATAATAGCCACGTGCGGCGGTGCTGATGTACCCCACCAGCTGTTTTTGGAGCTGATCGATAAATGCGAGCGCCCTAAGGTCGATCATGGCGGTAGAACCTCTCGGAACAAATTCGTGTCTCAAAGCTAGCTAGAGCATAATCCGTTGGGCCGTCACAGAATGCCCTCGTATGAAACTTCATGAAGGGAGGTCATTGATACCTTTCACCTTGTACCTTCAGCCTATCCACCTCCGTAATCGCCTTCATCCGCTGCCATTCAAGATTCGATGTTGGACCTTCAGTGTTCGATGTCCATGTTTTCAGTGACGCGCTCAGAGCTCCTCCCTTGCAGGAAGACGTTAGCCTTGCTCCTTCAGAGTCGCACACCTAAATACTCTTGAGCCATTCCCTCTTGTTGGGGCAGACGGCGGTAACAGTCGTGCAGGTGGCGTTACCCTGGCATGAACATTCACGATCACTGCCTCGGTAGAACCGGCCGTAGCAGAAGTCATGGATCGGCACCGAGACCTCACAGTCCATGATCAGATCTGAGATGATCCGCCCGATCACGGGGGCCAGGCCGAAACCATGTCCACTGAAGCCGGTCGCAAAGACAAAGCCCGGCACCTCCTCGACCAAGCCCAGGACGGGGATCCCGTCCGACATCTGAGCGATGAGGCCCGACCACATCCGGATCACGTGAATGTCTCGCAGGACCGGGAAGAAATCGATCACCATGCGGGAGATGGCAGGCCCGATGAAATAGAAGAGCGGCTTTCCCTCGCGGTGAATGAATTGCTCGGTGCCTACAAAGCCGCCCCAGAAAAAGGGTCCATGAACCGTTTGTCTTCCGTAGAAGAGACCCTTAGCATGTCCAATCATGTGCCGAAAGAGGGGTGGATACGGCTCGGTGATCAAGGCCTCTGAAAATACCGGCCGCATGGGGATATCGAGACCGACCATGTTGGAGATCTGCCGACCCGCTACTCCGGCGGCATTGATCACCAGGTCAGTCTCAATGACGTCCTTGTCTGTAACCACCGCGGAAACTCTGCCCTTACGAACCCGAATGTCGCGGACTTCCTCATGGGTATGGTAGCGCGCACCAAGCTCCTTGGCCCTATTGAAAAAGGCATAGGTGACGAGCAAGGGGTTTACGTGACCGTCGGTCGGGCAGTAGCTCGCCCCGATCACCTTCTCGCCCACATAGGGGTTGATATCCAGGATCTGCTTCCGATCGAGCATCTCCAGGTCGAGTCCCACCTCCTTCTGGTTCTCGACCGACCGGCGCATGGTCTCCACCTCTTCTTCCGTGGTGCAGAGGCGCAGATTCCCGTTCCGGACATACTCCACGTCCATTCCCAGCTCTTCATGGAGATGGCCGTATATCTGGATGCTTTTCATGGCCAAAGGCATCTCTTTGAGGTTCCGGGCCGACTGTCGGACACCGCCGCCATTGCTACCGGAGGCCTCGCCACCGATGTCGCCCTTTTCTATAACGACCGGCTTAAGGCCTTCCTTGGCGAGGTTGTAGGCGATGGCATTACCCATCACGCCACCACCCACGATCACAACATCTGCGCTAATGGCCATCTTTGCTTCTGCTCCGTGTTTTGCTCCTTCAAAAGTAGGTGAAGGGTGGAAGGCTGAAGGACATCAATCCTCTCGCCATCCTTGCTTCCAAAATTATGACGCTTCGCTGCGACCGCTTGGTAAAGTTCGAGTGGGTTTGCATGCTCACATCGGTTTAGCGCAATCTGGCAAATCATCCACCTGCTCCGAGATAGGGTATTGGCACCTATCCCGTCGCGAAGGCCGCCAGGGGGAGCGGCCTCACGGGTGCTCGCGCCGTTGTGGATTCGATCTCGGTCACGCTGCACCCAAGCTCTTCAGCCAAGAGCTGGGTGACCAGACGTTGGCAGGTCTGGCCCTGGCAGAGGCCCATTCCGGCCCGAGTCACGCGCTTGATGCCATTGAGGGTCGACATCCCGTTTCGGATAGCGGCCCTGATCTCGCCCTTGGTGATTTCCTCGCACCGGCATATGACCAAGTCGTCGTCATCCGCTGGGGTCGCGGCTCCCGCCGGCTGTATGGGAACGTCTCCTTCTCCCTTGACTTGTCGCAGGCGGGCAATGACCCGGTTGACAATCGCATCGACCTCTTCGGCGGAGACCGCTTCGGTCGCAGCGGCAGGGGCCGTCGCTGGCACGGCCTCCTGGGACCTGGGCCCTTCGGCCAGCGTTGCCTTCGACGAGATGCTTTCAGGGCGCGAAGATCCAGAGGGCACGTAGTTGATTTCCAGCTTGTTGTCCCTGATAAGGTCCAGGGCGACGGCCGAGATTCGGGCCCCTTCGGGGATTTCAATGGTCCCTTTCCCTTCTCTGATGACGTCCTCGACGTGTTTGGCAAATATGAAAACGGGTGCCATGTGTATCTCCAGAAGGTTGATTCCGTGAGTCTATGAGAACCTAAGATTGCTTCTTCTTTCTTCGTGTCCCCGGCTTTCGGGTCGTTTTTCGGGATTTGGACGCAGGCGCTTTTCTAACCTTCTGCGGGCTATGATTGGGCAGTATCAAGTCGATCTCTTGGTGGGGCCTGGGAATGACATGGGCTGATACCAATTGACCGATCCTTTGACAGGCGGCCGCGCCCGCATCGGTCGCCGCCTTGACCGCCCCGACCTCTCCCGCCACCATCACGGTGATGAGGCCCGCCTTGACTTTCTGGCGCCCGAGAAACCTCACCTTGGCCGCCTTCACCATGGCGTCAGCTGCCTCGATGGCCGCCACCAGGCCGCGGGTTTCTATGAGCCCTAGCGCCTCTTCCATATCGGCACCCTCCCCCTCTATTGCTCTCTACCTTTGAGGTTTGTCAGGGTTTCAACGACCTTTTTGGCCGCAGCCTGGATCTCAGACTCGGAACCGGCCAGGTAGATACGTCCGGCGGCCCCAAAGAAGCGGATGTCCACCAGGCGGATATTGCAGTGTTTCTCGGCCTCATTGGCCGCGATCGACGAATAGGCGGCCGGGGTGACTTCGAGCAGATAGACGTCGTCATTGCCCAAGATCAGCATCCCGCGGCTATTGCGGTTGATGATGACCGCCTGGTAGGGGTCCACTTTGTTGATGACGCTGGTCGCGAGGATCTTTGGCGCGAGCCGTTCCTCTTCTTTGAGGCCCAGTTCATCCAATATCATCTGCCCGGCATGGAGGACCTCTTCCTGGTCAAAGGAATGGATCTCCAGCATGCCGTAGCGCCTTTCCACGATCATCTCTCCGGGTCGCGAGTTGGTGATCTTCAAGGCGATATCCGTTAGACGGTTGATCTCGATCCCGGGGACGACTTCGACGAAGAGCGAGGCCATGCCTTCAACGGAAAGAAATCCGCGACAGCGACACGCAAAGAGCGATGCGAATTGAGGTTGCAGCCGGTCGAGATGACAATAGGCGCGAAGTTCAGCCATCAATCGGTCTCCTTGGAAATACGTAAATTCTAAGTCTTAGTCAGGGTCCTTGCGTCAGTCAGACTGTTCCCGGGTCTTGATGATTTCGATAGCATATTCCCGCGCGAGATCGCGCGCGAGCGGGGTCACCTTTCCCCCCGGCGCCAACCGTACCGCCGTTCGGCGATCGTTTGCCGCCGCATTGATTATCTTGGCGGTAATGAGAGACACAGCCTGAGGGGTTTCTCCTTGCTGGCCATTCGTCGAGGCCGGAGCGGATGACGCCTGCGACCCCTGGACGAGACGCTGAAAGGTCTGGCTTAGTTGTTCCGTAGCACAGAATGTCATGCCGTAACTTTCCAGCTTGCCGAGGATGCGTTCTATTTCCGCCTTGATCCCCTCATTGGTCAGGATGTCGCAGATCAGGAAGCCGTCGCTGGCCGCGAGCACTTTCTTGCCCTGCAGTAGGGCCGTGAGCACGATGTTTGATTCCTGGGTTTCGCACGAGAGGGCGGCAACCTTGGCCGCCACCCTTAGGCAGAGGGTGGGTAGCACCAGGATATCGGATCGTTCCAGGACCTTCTCGATACCGTCGGGCCTAACGGTGTCCAGGATGCAACGTGCACCCGCCCGGTCCCGCACGTCGTCTCCGCAAACAAAGGCCCGGGCGGACTCACCCGTGAAGACGCCACATTTGGCGGCCGCCTCTTCAATGATCCGGGACTGCTCCAGGGCAGCGTCGAGCTTGCGAACGCCGGCATGAAAGACCATCAATACCCTCGGCCCGTTTTCGGGCCGGGCCGGCCGGTGGTCCCTGGGGCATGTCGTCGTCCTGAGACCGAGTTCGTTCAGGGTCTCCCGAACGGCTTTCTTGACTTTTTCTGGTGTGATCTCAGTCATGCTTGCAGCCATCTCGTTGCAGTTTTATTTCTCGAAACTCGCTCGTATGAAACTTCATGAAATGAGGTCATTGAGCCCTAAACGCCCGGCTATGGGGGTCTCTTTTCAAAAACGAAACGTTACTTGCTCGAACGCTGAAGAAGCTTGCAAGCCAGGCGGCCGGAGCAGATTCAGAGAATG
>CAZAGT010000272.1:0-4856 GCA_964484515.1 uncultured Desulfobacteraceae bacterium
ATTCCGAGGAGGCCCTCCGGCCGCCGCGGGTAGCGCCTTATGCCGGGAAATCGCACTCAATTGCTCGTTTTTGAAAAGAGACCCCCATGGCCGGGCGTTAAGGCTTGCGCGACCTCATTTCATGGAGTCTCATGCGAGTGAATCTAGCGCGACCCGGCCGACCGGTCAAGTCGCATTCAGGCAGATATTGCCTAGCATCTGTCGGAAAACGCCTATCTGTCTCGATGGAATCCGAATTATCCTCAACCCTCGTCACAGCGGCGTGCGCAAAAGGCAAGAGGCGCGAGGTGCGAGGACCGAGGCCAAAAGGAGGACCCTTTCGTTGCATTCCGTTCTGCCTCAAACATCCAACCTCAAACCTATAACGGGAGGATCCAGACGCCTCATTCCTCGGGATTTCATTACCTTCGCTGCGCTCGGCTCAGACCCCACCCCTTCGGGGCAGGGCTCCGGTTTGGGAAGCCTTGCAGCTGAGCATTTTCCATCAGCTTCTCAGAAGCCGTTTTTGGGGTCTATCTATGGCGAAACCTGGTCCTTTTCTTGCCGTCGTTTGCCACGTCGCGTCAATCGGCAACGCATCCTAAGGGGCTATAATCACTGAAGATTATCGCACTAGTCCGGCTCGATTCTTGAAAGAGACACCGTAAACGCGCCGCAGGGAGTTTCGAAATGGTGGACGGCGATGTGAGGCACAAAAGGAGGGATATTGACGTGAGAGCTTTGGTAGTCATTCTTTGGATATGTCTGCTGGCCATGCCCGCAGAGGCCTACAACTCGTTGGTCAGGTATGAGGACGTCCCCGCCATGCGGGAACTCGGTGTGAGTCAGGAGGTCATTCAGTACCTGATGGCAAATCAGACGAGCGCGACCGGCTCCCAAGAGGTCCTGCGCATGAAAAAGGCAGGCATGACCAATGAGGAGATCCTGTCGGCCATCAAGGCGGATCTCTACCGTCCCAGGGAGAGCGTTACCGCCATTGAGGAGGCCGAACTGATCGCCAAGCTGAAGCAATCAGGGATGAGTGATGAGGCCGTCCTTCAATTCCTCAACACCGTCAAATCGAGAAGTATGACCGATTTCGACGGCAACAGGGTCACCCGCTATACGAATATGTTTCAGCGACGCCAATACCCTACTTCCGGGACCGTCTTTCCCGAGGTGCAGGACTATGCCTATGACCCACGGACAGGGCGCTATCTGATTATCGCGCCCAACGCCGCCGGCCGGCCAACAGCGCCCGCTGAAGGCGAACAATAGTCTGAGGGTTTGCCGAGTTACTCAGCAACCTGTGGCTTCGATCCTCATATCCCGGGGAAGCAGCCTGGGGCTCGCACCATAAGGACAGGGACGCAGGCCGCGCGCAGAATCCGTTCAGCGACACTGCCAAAGACCCAGCGGCTGGGTCCTGAATGGCCGTGGGTGGCCATGACGATAAGATCGATTTCGTTTTCTTCAGCATATGCGGCGAGCTCTTCGGCCGCCTTCCCGATGATGACATGCGTACGGAGCTGGATGCCTTCGGAATGAAGTTTCTTGGCGGTCTCTTCGAGGTATTGCTTCGCTTTCTCTCGATCCTTCGACTCTAATCGTTTCAGATCCTCTCCAAAGGGGGCCGAAACCCTACCTCGGGGGAGGGGCTCGACGACCCTCACCAATACGATTTCACTGGGTTGAGACCCTCTCGAAACGGCCTCGACGTGGGCCAGGACGCATTCAGCGAGTTCAGACCCATCCAGGGGCACCATAATCTTCTTATACATCGTCTCTCCTCTTCTTCTCACTCATTCACAAGACCAGGTGTTTGCGGGGGACGCGAATAACAACCCGGACACGGAGTGTTCGGGTTTTGATCCAGCGTAAGAACCATAGGTGAAACACCCGTGCTTGTCAATCGGTCGGAGGTCCGTACAGGTCAACGGATCTCCGAGCTTCTCAGGTATGTAAAACCCTACCAGAAACTGGTATCCGGATTCACTAGAGCATGGGATATATGAGAAAGTGGGCTGCCCCAGAAACCTTCCTATGTGTATAACATACTGAAAACACAATTAATACTTTCAGTTGCCACGGTGGCACAGTCTTCGCAAACCGATCGCTACTCATTGGTTGACGGCGGATTTCAGGAGCGCGAGCCTTTTGAATTCAAAGGGCCGCGCTTGGGCAATTGAACGGAAGAGATGACGTGGTCGCAAAATTTCTGAATATCCAACATCGGCTCAACCCGCTGCATATCTATTGCCGCTTCCTGGATCGGGGGCATGGAAAGCGGCTCGCGATTTTTCTGTGTAGAACCTATGAGATCCTGATCTTCGTCTGGGTGAGCCTTGTCATCAGACTCATCATTCGCTGGTATTGCCTATACGATAAGAACTGTTACCTTCGAGCAGAGATTGGGAAAGCAGTAAAAGGAAGGAGGCTACAAAGATGATCGATAGGAGGAATGCCCTTATCGATCGGCGCTTGTGGGGCGATCGCAGAAAGGTTTACAGCCTTGACTATTTTCTCAATGGCGGTGTTGAACGAAGGAAAGTGGGCGACAGGAGGGCCCGGCCCGAGCGCAGGTCGAGCTGGCTACGAGTGGGGCCTTGGTGTAGTGTCTTTCCCTGGAGCAGAAAGCAAAAAAATCTGGCAGCCGGCGATCATAGAATGAGTTAGGATTTTTTGACTCGCCTCAAAGAGGCAGGGCCTCACGGCCCTGCCTCTTTGTTTTTCAGCGCCTTGGCCTTCAGCCTTAATCCTCAGTCCTTGCTGTGCGGGCCTTTTCGTGACCGATCTGCAAGGTCAGCGTATCCCATCACTCGCCTTCGCCAGGATGCCCCGCGCGGGAGCGCGGGGTGCTTCACTCCTGCACGCCTTCTACCCTGGCAACGACGTCGATTGCAGGGACCTTTTTCAGGGGCAATCGATAGAGATAAGACCCACTGTAGCCTCCGGGACAATCTTGACATCAGGTCGCCTGATCTTTATTTTCTTTGCAATTTGGGTGCTGGCGGGGTAGGTGGTATGTTGAGCGGAAAAACCAACAAGATCAGACGGTTCTCGTAAGCCCTGTTCATCACAACCAATCAAGTCAATTCACAAAGGTCCCCTGTTTGGGCCTGGCTCATCCGGGGTTACCCGTATGAAGCCTTTGCGCCCTCATGAACGATTTACCAAATCACCAAAGGAGGAGCGGCTCATGGAGAAGTATGTGTGCATGGTTTGCGGTTATGTGTACGACCCTGAAGCAGGAGATCCGGATAATGGGGTAGAACCGGGAACGGCCTTTGCCGATGTTCCCGAGGATTGGTCCTGCCCAATCTGCGGGGCTTCAAAGGACCAGTTTGAAAAGGAAGAATAGAGACGGAGGAATGAAACGCCTGCCTGAGGAAGGCAAGACCCTGGCGATCCTCCGAAGTGCCGTCGAGCACACCAACGAGGCCTTTGTCACCATAGACGAACGTCAAAAGGTCCTGTTCTTCAATAAGGCTGCTGAGAAGATCTTTGGCTACAGTCGGGCAGACGTCGTCGGGCGCCCGCTCGACGTCATCATGGCGCCTGGCTGTAGCCGAGATCATCAAAAGGCGATCGACCGCTACGTGAAAACCGGAGTGCCCACCCGGATCGGCCACGGGACCGAGTTGACCGCCACCCGTAAGAGCGGGGAGACGTTTCCGGCCGAGATCTCGTTTTCCGTCTTTAAGATGGAAGGAAGACAGTACTTTACGGGCATCGTACGAGACCTGACAGAGAACAAGGCCTTGCGTGAACAAGTCTCGAGGGCGGAGCGGCTTGCAGCCCTCGGTCAGTTCGTGGCGGAAATCACCCATGAGATCAATAACCCGCTCATGATGATCGGCGGGTTCGCCCGGCAGCTACTAAGAGCCGGCCGGGACGAAGAGGATCGCAAAAAACTAGATGTCATTGCAGAGGAAGTCTCGAGGCTTGAAAACCTCCTAAAAGAACTTAAAGAATTCTACCGACCACGTACACTAACCTTGGACGTGTTTGATGTGAACGAATTGCTGCAGGAGGTTTTTGATCTTGTTCAGAACGAGTGTATCAGCAAGGACCTTAATGCCGGGCTGAGGACGACCGAAGGCGCGGCGTTGATCCGAGGGGATCGAGAAAAGCTGAAGCAGGTATTTTTAAACCTTGCCCGGAATTCAATTGATGCTTTGGATGCGGGAGGTCATTTGTCCTTGGGAAGCAAGCGCAGCAGGGATCACTTGACGATCATCGTTGCGGACGACGGATGTGGAATCCCGGCGCATGAGCAAGACAAGGTCTTTTCCCCGTTTTTTTCAAGAAAGAAGCACGGGACGGGTCTCGGATTGAGTATCTGCAAGAGCATCATAGAAGGCCATGCAGGCAGCACCTTTGCCTTGGAGAGCGAGGAGGGCAAGGGGACGACCGTCAGAATTACGATTCCATTAACGACCTCGCATCCCACCTCGGATCGCCCGCCCTAGTCTCAAGTACTTCCGTGTGATGTGATTACTAGATAGGAAAGCCTGATGCTCAAGGCCAGTCGAAGATCCTGCATTGCAGGTGTCGTAGACAGATGGCTCCGCCTGGGAACTTTGCGTCGCGCTTAACCCTTATCCCTATCTTCTCGTATGGAACTTCATGAAATGAGGTCTCTGATACCTTGACTCGAACACGCGCCGAAGGATTTGAAAATGTCAAATTCAAGCACCATTTTCTTTGAGTTTGCCAGGCGATCAACCTGGCCGCTCTGCGGCTAGAGGCGTAGCTGTCTAGTTACCAGGGGCAACAACATACAGACGACGGACATTGAGCGTGATCGCTCAATGACGATGTGGCAGAGAGGAGAAGCTCATGAAGCCATTCAGGATCGCTGAAGACATCTACTC
>CAZAGT010000272.1:4866-7207 GCA_964484515.1 uncultured Desulfobacteraceae bacterium
ACTCATCTACTCCGTGGGGGCCGTTGACTGGAACATTCGCGATTTCCACGGCTACTCCACCTATGAAGGGACGACCTATAACGCCTACCTGATTATGGATCAGAAGATCACCTTGATCGATACGGTCAAGGAGGATCACGCGGACAAACTGCTCGCCAATATCAGCCGGTTGATCGATCCCAAAAGGATCGACTATGTCATCAGCAACCACACGGAGATGGATCATTCCGGTTCTTTGCCCCGAGTGATGCAGGCCGTAGGAGAAGAAAAGCCCCTCTATTGCAGTAAGGCGGGTCACAAGGGCCTTACCAGACACTTCTCCGAAAAATGGAATTACCAGCCGGTTGAAAGCGGGGCGGAGTTGAGTTTGGGGAAGAGGACGCTCACGTTTCTCGAGACGCGGATGCTTCACTGGCCGGACAGTATGTTCACCTATGCCAAGGAAGACAAGATACTCTTTTCCAGTGATGCCTTTGGTCAGCATTACGCCGGGCCGGAGAGGTTTGACGATCAGATTGGTGAGGGCATCATGCCTCATGCCAAGAAGTACTTCGCCAATATCCTGCTCCTCTATGCGCCCCTGATTCTCAAACTCGTGGAGCAGGTGACTGACATGGGTCTATCTCTCGAAACGATCTGCCCGGACCATGGTATCGTCTGGCGTCGTGATCCCTCGAAGATCATCAACGCCTATGTCAAGTGGAGTCATCAAAAACCACAAAAAAAGGCACTGGTCATTTACGATACGATGTGGCACAGCACCGAGGAGATGGCCGAGACGATCGTGGAAGCCCTTAACGAAGAGGGCGTCTATGCAAAGCCGATGCACCTGAGGCGTTTTCACCGCAGCGATATCATGACCGAAGTCCTCGATGCCGGCGCCGTCATCGTGGGATCGCCGACCCTGAACAACGGTCTTTTCCCGACGGTCAGTGATTTTCTGAGCTACATGAAAGGGCTCAAGCCGAAGAACAAGGTTGCTGCCGCCTTTGGTTCCTATGGTTGGAGCGGGGAGGCCGTCAAATTGATTTCCAAGGAGCTGGAGGGGATGAAACTTCAGTTGGTTGATCCTGGTCCTCGAATTCAATATGTGCCGGACGAAGACGGCATCCGGGCCTGCTACGCATTCGGCAAGAAGATCGCTAAAGTGATGTCCTCCAAGTAGCCCCCGGCCAGTTATCTCGCTACAGCGTGCGAAGGTCTTGTCAGGGCCCTGGGAGAAGTGCTTGTGCCCGTGAGAGATCGTCCTTCGGGAGGACTGGATAGAAAGAGCGGCTACGGCCCCGCCCAAGGATACCTTGCTCCGAAATTGGGCCGAGGCAATGCGAATGAAAAAGACCCCCAGCATCGATATGGGCCTCTGCACCGGCTGCGATTCGTGCCTGACGACCTGTCCGGCCGTCTTTTACCGCAACCCTGAGACGGGATGGATTGAGGTCCGGGATATCCCTCAATATCCGGATGAGGGCGTGGAGGAGGCGATGATTATGTGCCCGGCCGACTGTATTACCTGGGAAGAACCGGCCTGACTGCCTTCCTGAGTTGCACCGTGGACGACACTCTGATATCGGGCAAGGCGCTCAAAGGTCAAGTTCAGGCATTGCTGGAATCAGATGACCGGCAGCGAGCCCTGGAACGCCTTTGCGGTTTCCCTCCGCGAAAGGTTGTCAATCCCCTCTTTTCCTTCCTGTATCACAGCGACCAGAAGATCCGCTGGGGGGCCGTTGAAGCGATGGGTCTCATCGTCGCGAGGCTTGCCGACGAAGATCTGGAATCGGCGAGGGTCGTCATGCGCCGACTCATGTGGAATCTTAACGACGAGTCCGGCGGCATCGGCTGGGGATCCCCGGAGGCGTTGGGCGCAATCATGGCCTGCCATGCGAATCTGGCAGAGGAATATGCCCACATCTTGATGTCCTACACCAGAAAAGACGGAAACTACCTGGAACATGATATCCTCCAGAGGGGGCTGTTATGGGGGATTGGGAGACTCGCCGAGGTACGGCCGCGATTGCTGGCGGACACTGAGCGCTACCTCCTTCCGTATCTGAGGTCACCGGACGCCGCCGTAAGAGGGTTGGCGGCGCGGGTAGCGGGGATCCTCGGGATTGCTTCCGCCCGCCCCGCTTTGTTTGATCTCACACGGGACCAGTCCCAGGTTGTGACGTACATGCAGGGGAAAGTCTTTCATCTTCGGGTGGCGGATCTGGCAAAGGAGGCCTTGGAGCGACTCGATCAAAAGAATGGCTAACAGGTCAGGAGAGATGCTGAGGCTGTCGGAAAACACCCATCTGTCCCGATTCTATCGGGATTACCGTCATCCCTCGTCACTGCGGCGTAC
>CAZAGT010000273.1:0-7195 GCA_964484515.1 uncultured Desulfobacteraceae bacterium
AGCAAAGCGAAGGTAAAGAAATCGCGAGGAATGAGGCATACGAACCCTCAGGTTCGAGGCCAAGACAAAGATTTCAGGCGGTTTTTTCTTGTTTGCCTTCAGTCTTCCACCTTTGACCTTCGCTATACGCCGCAATGACGAGGGTAATCCCGATGCAATCGAGACAGATGGGCGTTTTCGACAGCCTCTTGAGATGTGGATACCCTCCTCTATAAACGCTATCAAGACCCCGCGCAAGTGAAAAAACCGGGCAAGACTTCAGGACTCGATCGTTGTAGCTGTGTATGACCTTGCCTAACGAACCGGAATGCCTTGGCCTCTTAGCGGGAGTCAGGAGCCGCATTAGGGCCACCCGTTCAGGGCGCGAGATCGGGTCGCGTGAGCATCGTTTTGAATGGGCGGAAAAAAGGGCCCTCTACCCGGCCTGCGGCCGGGTAGAGGGGTTGAAGAGAAGGACAACTCCTGAAAGAAGAACGTGTCACCGGGGAAATTGAGGAAAAGAGGTTAGCGTCATTTAAGTACACATGATGAGGAAAAGAAAGGCGGATTTCTTGGGGGACATAGTGGGGATATCACGTACCCATTTTCAGGTGGGCGGATCAAGATCCTAGGTCCGAGGTTCGAGGCTTAAGAGGACCCATGCTAAGATTCCTTCCTTGCCTTAGGCCACCAGCCTCACGCCAGGGCCTAGCATGTACGTCGCAAGTGGAAACCCGCGGATTTATCCGCCTCTGGCGGAGAACGCTGCTCAGAGGGAAAAGAAATCTATCGAATCGAAAACTGACGCTATGGTCATGAAGTCTAACTGCACGCAGGCTGCAGAAAAATGCTTAGATGCAAGGCTTGCGAAATCCTTAGGAATGAGGCGTACGAGTTTTTCGGCTTGAGGCCTGAGGCTTGAGGCTCAAGGTAAAAGCAACGAAGGTCCTCAACTTGTCTTTCCTCATGCCCCATGCCTTGCGCCTTGGGCCTTTTGTATACGCTGCACTGACGAAGGATGAGCGTTTTTCGGCAGCCTGTTAGATTAGGTGGAGAAACTTGACGGTAGTGAGGGCAACGTTTGCGACAGACCTGAGAATCTTGTTCGGCGGCAAAAGGACTGCCGCAAATTTAGGCTTCCGGGATGCCCTCTTGGCGTTCGATCCTGCTCTCACCTTTGCTTCCCTTGGTGAACCCTTGTAGGGATCCTTCATAAGCTCTTCGACCTTCTTCAGAGCACCTTGAATTCGCTCGCATCTCGCCGCAAGTTCCTTTTCGTGTCGCTTCAGCGCCCCGATCACCTGATTGGCTTCCTCTTTTGAAATCTCCGCTTTCTTTTGGAGTATCCTTTCTCGACGAGCTTCCTTCTTCAGTGATCGGAGACGTTTCTTAGCTTCATCGATCTCAATCTTCCTAAACATCATTTGATTGATTATTTCTGTTTTTATTTCACTTACTCTTGAATCGATTTTGAGCATCTGTTTTCGATATACCTGCTCCCGCGATCTGAATTCCTGCTCCGGAATTTCAGCCTTGTTTGCAAGAAGATGTAAAAGACAGGTATTGTAGTTCTCGTGATCGTAGTGCAAACGCCAGTACTGATAGCCAAGGATCTCCAGTCTCTGAATGGAAGATAATGTATTGTACTTATTCATTAATTTTATCAGAGGGCCTTAGAATTCGTCTTGCGCGCAGCTCGTAGCGGCACGTCCCAGGGCGGAAGTGGCTAGGCGTGCTATGGCGATGAACAGAAACACTCACAAACCAGAGCAAAATTCAGGCCAAAACCGGTGACTCGCGCTGAGCGCTTCAAGACCTACAGGTGGCTTCAAAACCCGAAGGGTATCCGCATCTAGGAACTTAAGAGTCCGGGGCGGTTGGGGAGAAAGGTGGTAGGTGGATTGGAGGGGCAAACCCGAGGGGAGAACATCGGTCAAGGCCATTTCCGAACGGATACTACTTGACGGCCCTCATAAGATGCGTCTCTCTCAGCTGTTTCCACAAGGCTGCTATAATCAACGTAGAGGCATCCTCCGCCCGCAGTTCTCGTTTCCCGGACACCGCTCGGCAGGCCTCCATCAACGGTTTGTTCCCAGACCACAGTCCGAATCGATCACGGATGTATTCTCCTAGTGACAGGCGCAGTCCGATAAGATCAGCTTCTTCCATTCGAGCAATTGCTATCTTATCTTTCAGCGGGAGATCGGAAACAAGGCGGTCCACCGCATCCTCGAGCGAATCGGGCCATAGGGGCGCGGCTTTGGCCGGATCGGGCATCCCTTTTGCGGTAATCTCGAGATAAAAAGCGGCTTGGAGGAGGACCGTGGTCACCTTATAGATCTCCGAATCATCGCTTGCTCGCGGCCCGGTCACGTTGAGGACATCGATGTCATGTTTCGTGATCCACGTCTGAATAGCCCCTGCGGCCTCAAACGCATTGACCTTATTGAGATCCACATGTAACCATGGCCGCTCTTTTCGCATGGCCGTCTTTCGCGTCAACTCGGGGCCCCCGCTGAGTTCTCCCCTCGAGATGATGAGGGTTCCGTCCGAGTCAATGACGTTCCGCTCGATGACCTGTGGCCAGTCGCTGCCAGACAACTCCCTTAACCGATACTTGCTCGGTAGAAAACCGGCATCCGTTTTCCGGCCCGCAGGAATCCAACCTCCATGAGGGATGTCCAGCTCGATCGCCACATCGAGGGCAGCCTGATCGACGCCCATCTGACCGCCTGATATGATTTTCTTGACCATACGCTCCATGACCAAATTGACTTGTTTTCACCATCGATTTGTTCAATATAAGATCACATGCCTATCCAAGAAAGAAATCTAGATGATCCTATCAGGCCGTAGCTGTTGTCTTAGCAATTGCTGGTTTGCAGGCAACCTCGGAATAATGAAATGATGGAATAATGCGTCTTTGAAAAGAATCCCCAGCATTCCAGCTTATTTGATGCACCCATTCTCATGATTTTTCAACATACCGAGTTTCAAACGCGGGATGAATTATTTTGGACACCAATGATATCATCATTTGAACAAAAGCCCCAAATTGAGCATCTCGCAAATTCTACAATTCTTTTTTGACAGTCTAGTCTTTTCTTACTCCTGTGAATGGAGAGTACGGTATGTTCATCATCAAAAAGATATTGACGTCTTTTCTCTTGCCGCCCGGAATATTTGTGGTCGTTCTGATCATCGCGGGGATGTGGTTTTTGTCGCAAAGAAACAACAGGGCGGGAATTCTAAACGTCGTGATAGGCCTGAGTATGTGGTTTCTCTGCTTGGGACCGGTCGGGAACACGCTGATCCGGGGTCTTGAATCCGGATTCGAGATCCCAACCCACCCGACAGGTGATGTTATCCTCCTACTCGGTGGCGGCGTGAACGACAAGGCTCAGGACCTGACGGGAACGGGAGCACCATCGAACGAAGCTCTCAGCAGGGTTGTCACCACGGCCAGGCTCCAGAAGATGTTGAAGATCCCGGTCATCGTTTCGGGCGGCAAAGTCTACGGATTCCGTGCGGCGGAGGCTCCTGTCCTGAAACGTTTCCTCACCGACCTGGGAGTTCCGGAATCCATGATCATTCTTGAGGACAAGAGCAGAGATACGATTGAGAATGCACGGTACACGCGGGAGATCTGTGAACGACGCGGTTTTGGCAAGCCCATCCTGATCACTTCCGCCTACCACTTGAAACGCGCCGTCTTGAGCTTTACCAAGGTCGGCCTCCCCGTGCTGCCATTTCCTGCCGGCTTCAGCTCTTGGGAGAACCGGAGATACGGACTAACGTCCTTCTTGCCTAATAGTCTTGGACTAACGAGATTGGCTCTCAAGGAATACCTTGGACTCCTCGTTTACGACGTGGTCTACTGACGTCCCAAGCTGAACGCTGACGGTTCCCTGGTTGTGGCTTCTTTCAATCAGGGTAAGAGGCTAAAAAAGATGGCCCCCAAGAAACCGGCCAGGCTTGGGGGCCAAGGTTGAGGTGAAAAGAGGAAAGAGGATAGGAATATTAAGCGTCCCTATTAAAGAACAGATAGAGGCTCCTGTGAAGGTGGAATTTGGGGGGCATGAAATGGGTAGGCCTAGTCCCTCTCGTCATCCCTGTGGCTCCGACCTTAGGGTGCGCCTGTTCTTTTTCATCCTGCCTAGTTGCTATGAATATCACCACCGCGGTTGACACGTATGATACAATATTGCCTATTCGGCTTCCCCCCGAACCCTAACCCCGAACACGTGCTTTTTTCTCGCCTACTCGTATAAGACTCCGTAGGTCGATAACTCAAATTGGGTCACACTTGCGATTTCGATAGCTGTGCCCGGATTGAAAAACGAACTGAGGGGAGAGGCGGCGCTGGCTTCTGACTCATCCTCAATCATTCGAGCCCTTTTGCATGGAGCCAATCCCAGTAAGCCGACGCCCGAGCCAAGACGTAGTCCTGGTCCTCGGGAAGCAAGAAACCCTCTCTCACAAGGCTTCCGGCCTCGTCCCGGACCCGGCTCATGTAATCGTCCTTTGATCCGTACATGGAAGCGATACTCGGTCTCGGATCACGGGTGCGGGACTTCTCCGCGTCCGTCCGTGGGAGGGGAATGAAATTTCCATAAAAGTCGATAAGCTCATCCGCTCCGCCAGGGTATCCGCTCCGCAGACTCCAGGGCGTATATGTCGCCAGCGGGACGCGCACTTCTACGTTGCGAACACCCCCGATCTCGTTACCCAAACTATCCACTTGGGGTACCAGGGCCGGAAACGGCTTGCCTAACGCCGGTGGTTGATAATCGACGATGCCCTGAGACCAGCGCGGTCCGTAATCGGCGCGGTAGGCCGTGTGGACCACCTGCGGAAACGTAATGTCCGGGATCTGTGGAAACCGAACCTTTGTTATCGGGACCAGCGTGCCGTCGCCGATCCTGGGGTGCCGGCTGGCCGGTGGCTGTCGCCCGGATTCCACCCATTCAACCAGCCGCACCAATAGGGCCCGCATGTTCACGTTGAACTCCAGCGGATTGCCCCGAAAGGCCCTCTTCCCAGTTGAAGGCAGCGGGCTGTGGGGCGGAAAGGACACCACGAAATGCTGCCCGCTGGCAAGGTGATAGATCCTCTCGTCATCCATTGCCGGGACGTCCTCTGATCCGTCCACCGTCGTGTGAATAAGACCGGCGGCGCGCCCCCAGTATTCGTATCCGGCATTGATCTGAAAGACCTTGGGTGCATGTGCGGCATCGTGCAGATGAGCGAGGAGACCGTCCGAACGCCATTGAAGGGGATCACGTTGGACAGCGCTGGTAAAGGGAAAGATATCGGTCGGATAGAAAAAGGCGGAGTAGCGATGGGCGTCCCTCGAAGGCTGGGCAAATCGGTGGTTGAAGCTGCCCCGCCCGCCTCCGGCCACGATGGTCATGAGCCCGTCATAGGCCATCCGCCCGCTCTCATCGGTATTGAATCCCTGATAGATGAAATGCCTCAAGAACCGTCCGGTTTGGGATACCCCGACCGCGGTGCCAAATCGGACTGGAAACACGCTGTTCTCCTCATACTTGGCATAGGAGATTACATCCCTTATGGCTGCGAGCCCCAATCCAACGACCGCGGGATCCTTGGCGCGGTAGACCAGCTCGTAGATCTTCCCCGGTTGGAACCCGGATGCCTTGTAGATGGAGGTGGGATCCTCAATGACCTTCCCCCTCTCCTCCCTCGCAAATCGCCATTCCCGGCGTGGCACCGTACGGCGCTGGGCCTCGCGCCCATCGCGTACCGTGAGAACGTTGTCCGGGTGAGCTGGATCGGCGACCGGATAGGCGATATGATCGCGGTGGCTGAGCTTTAGCGACGTGATCTCCTCATCAACCGTCCAGTCGCTTCTGACGATACCGAAGATGGGGGCACCGAGCACGTTTGTGACACGCGGCACGTGCAGCCGCAGGAGGCCCTCCCGCAAGGGCACGTCAAACTGCCAGCCAACCCAAATGACCGTGAGGCCGAGCCGCATCAACAATCCATCGCCGAAATCTTCAGCCCTGTTGGGATCCAGGGTCTGGCCCGCGGCCCTGTTGAAGTACCATGGCGAAAACGTCCTGCCGCGATTACAGACCTCCACCAGACCGACCCGCCTCGCCCTCTCCTGATCCACCGGTTGGAGGACCGTCAAATCGGCCCACGCCTCCACAAGGCCGTCCGCATTTCGGGGAGCAAGATTGAGATCGACGATGCGGGCATTCATCGCGTTTGCAGGGTCGAAACCGAAAAAAATCCGGCCCTTGATCAGCTCGTAAGCACCATACCGGCCGAAGACCTTGCCACCCAGGACCGGCTTGCGAGTATCGATCTCCACTCGCAGTACAGCGGCCTCGGAAACGCCGTCCAGTTGGAGGAGCATCCCCAACAAACCGAAAACCACCCACATCGAACCCCTCCCAACTCTTCTCATACCCATCGAAACCTCCTTAATGCGATCAAATCATGACTTTCGTTATTCCACAGGACGCAGACCATGCGTCTCACGCAGCCTTTTCCATAGCTCCTTGACGATCAGGGCGGACGCTTCGTCCTCGTGCAAGTCCGATTCGTCGGCCACCTCTCGGCACGACGCCATCAGATCGTCGTTCCCGGACCGAAGGCCAAACCGCCTCTGGACATACTGCCCCAGTTGGAAGTGCAGGGGAGCAAGTTCCTCTTCGCCGATTCTTGATATCGCGGTCTTGGTTTTCAGAGGTATCTCCGAAAGAAGCCGCTCAACCGCCTCCCCAACGCTCTTTGGAAGATAGTGTTTCAGAACCGTCTTCAGGAGTGTCCTTGTGGCCTCGTAGATCCTAGGATCCTCGCTTGCCCGTGGGCCGGCCACGTTCAGCGTTCTTATTGTCCGAGCCTCAATCCACGAACTCACAACCTTTGCCGCCGTCTGGTTATCCAGCTCAGCGAGGTCCATGTGAAGACACGGGCATCTGTGTTTCGCCGCCATCCTCTGCGTCAAGGCCGAGCCGCCTGTCAGCTTGCCGTGAGACGCTATCAACGTCCCATCCGAGTCGACGACGTTTAACTCCGTGCGCTGAGCATAGTCTATACTCTTTGTCTCCCTCAGGCGATACGCCTCCGGCAGCTTTCCATCCTCCGTTCGCCTGCCCTGGGGTATCCATCCACCATGCGGGATACCCATCTCGATCGCAACATCAAGGGCCGCCCTGTCTGCACCGGTTTGTCCGCCTGA
>CAZAGT010000274.1:0-7145 GCA_964484515.1 uncultured Desulfobacteraceae bacterium
GCCCTGGATTGGCTCCTGCGGGCATCTTCGGAGTTCGAGTTCGGGTTTGAGGCCCACGCGGGCGCCTTCCCCATTCACCGCTACCCCCCCAGCGAAAGAGAGCGGCTGGAAGGCTATTGGCGGCGGCGAGGAGTACAAATCACGTGGCATTTTATGAATCAAGCCGAAGGAGACCTCCAAGCTGCCGCCAATCCTTGCCTCATTTGCCAGCAGGTGCGGAAAGGGGTCCTCAAGCGCATACTGGAGGACTCCGTTGCGGACTGGGAACGTTTGTTCCTGATCGTGTGCTACAGTCTATGGGATGTCGTCAGCTATGCCGTCGAACATCTTCTGAGCAGCGTCCTTTCAGATTCCACCCAAGCGGAAAATCAGACGACAACCCATAGGTTCAAGGAGGTCGCCCAGCGATTTTATCCCCTCATGCGGATGAAGGAGGGGTATACCATATTCAGGCCCCTCGTGAAGCGCAACGCCGACGACATCGTTGCAACTGTTGCACAGGAAGGCCTGCCCACCCTTTCCATCCCCTGCAAGTATCATGGCTATCGTCCGAAGCGAACCTTGGAGGCCTATTACAAGAAGATGGGATTGCGATTCGACTACAATCAAGTGATCGATTTTGCACGAGGATCGCTTAGCTTACCTGAGATGTCGGCATACCACGACTTGGATAAAGAGGAATATCTCCTGCGCGTCTTTTGAGCCTCCACACTCCCCCCCGACAGCGTCGATCATCCCCAAGGGGACCTTGCATTCCGCAGACGAGGATAGAATATTGCAACGAGCCTGTCGAAAAACCGATTTCTGAGTGGCTGATCGAAAATGTCGAGGTGCAAGTCTTCCGAAACCGGCGACCCGCCCCGAAGGGGTGGGGGCGGAGCCGAGCGAAACGAAGATAAGGAAATCACGAGGAATGAGGAGTACATAGAAGTACGGCGCAGTGACTTGCTCTGCTGAATCGGCTTCGCCGTCTCACACAGCGAGAATTCAACAGGGCGAGGATGAGGGTAATCCCGATGCAATCGGGACAGATGGGCGTTTTCCGACAGTCTCAACAGTATCGTCTTCTTAACCTTGTCGAAGCGCGCTCCCCCCGGTGGTGGGGTCAGTTCGCGATCAAAGGAGAGTGGGTGAATGGGAACACCGAGTGGAAGACCAACCCGGCTGAAAATGTTTGCCCTAAGCGTTTCTCTCGTTCTTCTCGTTCTTGCCTCGACTCAGGGCCGACGCAGCAGGGCGCAGGTCCATCGTGGAGCGGAAGGGAAGGCACATTCCTCGCAGGCGGCTGTGGAGCACTTTGCCACCGAGGAGGAGCCGATCGCATCGATCTTGGCGCAATTGAGGGCGTTGCGTGGCCGCATCGAGACTCTTGAAATGCGGGAAAAGGTCCTTCGTAGGCAGGCACGCGCCTTGTGTCAGGACATCGGACGATTGGAAGGGTTGCTTGACGGGGCCGCGGGGACGCAAGTCAGACCTTCGTACGGACTGCAGATCGATAGGGTCGCTAGAACGGGCGGCCGGCCGGATCCCCATGATGCCATGGTCTCAATGGCGGGGTTGGTAGCGGTGTGGCGCCAGATCGATGCTATTTTGGCCAAGCTGGACGAGATAACGACTGCCCTTTCCGGGCCATCGTAAGTAGGGTGGTTTAGATCTTCGGGGCTATCGATCTCAGCCTGCTTTTGTGCTATGATGACACGGTGTTCGCATCCCACTACTTTGAAGGAGGGTTCTTGGCATGAAAAGGCAGTATATCCTGGCCGCTCTGTGCGTGATCGTGTTGGCGGGCGGCTGTTCCACGATCTCTTCGGTTCGGTACGATTACGATACCAAAGAGGATTTTGGGAAACTGAAGACCTATGACTGGCTGGATGAATCCAGTGAGATGACTTCCATTGACGTAAAACGAATCAGAAATGCCATTGACACCGTGTTGAAGGCCCGTGGATATTCCCAAGACATGGACGATCCTGATTTTCTGGTCGCGTTTCATGGGACCAGCACAGAGAAGGTTAATGTGGTGGATCACGGGTATCGTTATTGTCCTTACGGCAGGTACTGCTACGGCTACTGGGGGTGGGGACCCGCGCCCACAACGTACACGTATGAGGAAGGTACCCTTATCATCGATATTATTGACAGTGATACCCTGGAGATGGTTTGGCGAGGTGAGGCAAAAGGGGTCTTGGATCCTAACATGAGCCCTGAACAGCTGGACCAAGTCGCCAAAGAGGCGGTCAAGCGGATCCTGCAGAATTTTCCGCCCCCAGCGAAATAACCCACCAACTTAGATCCTCGGTGCGTTTCATAAAATCGGTTCCGTCGGCCTTCCGGGAAGGTTTGGTCGCGACATTTGAAATCGGCCGGACAGGCTCGGGAAAGGGCCACGGGACTGTCCCGGTTTGTTATCAAGATATAAATAAAGGGTCCTCGTATGAAACTTCGTGAAAGGAGATCTTTGATACCTTAACTCGAATAGACGTCGAAGAATCTCAAAATGTCAAATTCGAGTACCAACTTCATGAAGTTTCACGGGCGATCAACCTGGCCGCCCTCCCGAGGCGGGTAGACTCCTGCAGCAAACGGCAGGGCTGGCTTCAGCAATTACTGAAGCGCGGAGTCCATCCAGGGACACAGTGACAGGGAGAAGGATACGATGGCAGCGGAGAGACTTCACCTGGAGAAACTGGAAGCGTTCCACGGGCGTTCGGGCCCTCTGCTTCTCATCATCATGGACGGTATCGGTATTGGTCCCCCGGACGAAGGGAACGCGGTCCATCTAGCGGATACCCCGACTCTGGATCGACTGTTCGCGTCAGAGTTCTATACGCAGCTCCAGGCCCATGGGACTGCGGTAGGCTTGCCGACGGACGACGACATGGGCAATAGCGAGGTGGGGCATAATGCCCTGGGGGCGGGACGGGTTTTTGACCAGGGCGCACGTTTGGTGAACAGGGCCATCGAGACGGGTGAAATTTTTGAGACCGATCTTTGGCAACAAATCATGGAAAGGGTGTTTCAGGGGGGGACGATCCATTTTATTGGCCTGCTATCCGACGGGAATGTCCACTCGCACATCGACCACCTGAACAGGATGGTTGAGAAGTGTGCGAAATCCGGTTGTGCGCGGGTGCGCATCCACGTACTCCTTGACGGCCGCGATGTGGGCGAACGATCGGCCCTCGAATATGTGACGCCGACCGAGAAAAAACTCAAGGGGATCTCAGCTGAAAAGGGCGTGGATTACCGGATCGCCTCCGGGGGCGGGCGAATGAAAGTTACCATGGATCGCTACAATGCCGACTGGGAGATCGTCAAACGCGGCTGGGACGCCCATGTCCTTGGGAGAGGACGGTTCTTCAGGTCGGCGAGTGAGGCGGTGGCGACCCTATATGCTGAGGATCCGGAAGTCACGGATCAGTATTTGGATCCCTTTGTGATCGTCGACGAGCAGGGGCAACCGGTAGGGCCGATCCGTGATGGGGATGCGGTCGTGTTTTTCAATTTTCGGGGTGATCGGTCCATTGAGATTTCAGAGGCCTTCACCGAAAAGGATTTTCGGAGATTTGATCGGGGGCCGTTGCCCGATATATTGTATGCCGGAATGATGGAGTATGATGGCGACGCGCACATACCGCCTCAATTCCTGGTTCGTCCACCGGCGATCGACTGTACCCTAAGTGAATACCTCTGCGCCGAAGGCTTGACGTCCTTCGCCGTATCGGAGACCCAAAAATACGGCCACATCACCTACTTCTGGAATGGGAATCGTTCGGGGTACATTGATTCATCGTTGGAGACGTACGTGGAGATCCCCTCCGACCGTGTTCCCTTCGATCGCGCGCCCGAAATGAAGGCTGCCGAGATTACCGCCAAGGTCATCGAGCTTTTGAGAGGAGGTTCCTACCGCTTCGGGCGGCTAACTCTTGCGAATGGAGACATGGTTGGTCATACCGGCGATTTGGAGGCCACTAAAATCGCTGTCGAAGCGGTCGATCGATCCGTTGGCGAATTACTGCCGGTGATCAGGGAATTGAAGGGGATCGCGGTTGTCACGGCGGATCATGGCAATGCGGACGCGATGTACACGGCGGACAAAGAAGGAATCAAACAGGTCAGGACGGCCCATTCCTTGAACCCGGTCCCTTTCGTGATTGACGATTCCGGTTACCAGGGCGAGTATCGGATGGCCACGATAGCCAATCCGGGTCTCTCCAACGTGGCCGCCACCCTGCTCAATCTGCTCGGTTATCAGGCACCGAAGAATTACGATCCTTCGCTGATCACATTCTTAGAGAATCCTAGTCGTTACTGATTCATGCAGGCGAGCAGAGAAGTGAAAACACTCAATCTCTGAGTATGATCAGGCGTACTCCGTTCGATGAAGGTCAACAAACGAAACACAGAGTAGAAATGGAGGATGTGGAACATGGAAATGGCTTGGGGAATGAAGAATCGTCTGGCCCGTTTGATCAAACCGAATGGGCGCTGCTATTTTCTGCCGATCGACCACGGCTACTTTCAGGGACCGACAACCAGACTGGAGAAACCGGGTGAAACGATCCGCCCCCTTATCCCCTATGCGGATGGGCTCTTTGTAACCCGTGGCGTCTTGCGCTCCTGCGTGGACCCCAAGGAGTGCCCGCCAATTATCTTAAGGGTATCCGGAGGCACCAGCGTGATCGGTAAGGACCTGTCCCACGAGGCCATTACGACCTCAATCGAGGAGGCCATCCGTCTGAACGTGGCTGCCGTAGGGATGTCGATCTTTGTCGGAAGCGATTACGAATATGATTCGCTCGTGAATCTGGGGCGACTGGTGGACGACTGCGAGGACTACGGTATTCCGGTGATGGCCGTGACCGCTGTCGGCAAGGAGCTCGAAAAACGGGACGCCCGCTACCTCGGTCTATGTTGTCGGATCGCGGCCGAATTCGGCGCCAAGGTTGTGAAGACCTACTGGTGCGAAGATTTTGAGAAGGTCGTCGGGGGGTGCCCGGTGCCGGTCGTCATTGCGGGCGGGCCCAAGGTCGCCTCGGAGAGAGAAGTCTTCGATTTTGTGTATGACGGCATTCAGAAGGGGGCGATCGGCCTAAACCTGGGTCGCAACGTCTGGCAGCACGATCACCCGGTGGCCATGGTCAAAGCCCTGCGCGCCATTATACACGAAAACGCCACGGCCAAAGAGGCGGAAGACATCTTCGAACATGAGAGGCAAGGTTCTTAAGAGGTCGGCCCTTGGAAGATCTTTTTAGGGAAGAGGATGCCGCGGCGGCCATAGAGGCCTATGCGGACTGCTCCAGGGAGCTGGCCTTGCGGGTCTACACCTCGCGTCTCATCGGTTCCGAGCAGGACCTGGTGCTTCACGGCGGAGGCAACACCTCGGTCAAGGTGCGCGAACAGAATATCGTCGGCGCGGAGCAAGAAGTCCTTTACGTGAAGGGCAGCGGCGCCGATCTGGCGACCATCTCAACGACGGGCTTTGTGGGTCTGGATCTCCTGCCTCTGCGCGCACTGCGGCGGTTGGAGCGGCTCTCAGACGAGGAACTGGAGAATCAGCTTCGCATCCACAAGATTCGAGCATCGGCGCCCGACCCTTCCGTCGAAGCCCTCCTGCACGCCTTTTTGCCACACCGCTACGTGGATCATACCCATGCCGATGACATCCTCGTCTTGACCCATCAGCGGAAAGGCCGGGATCTTATCCGCGAGGTGCTGGGTCCCAAAGTGGCGGTTCTCTCCTATACGATGTCGGGCTTGTCCTTGGCTAAGGAGGTTCTCGCAGCCCATCAGAAAGAACCGGATATCGAAGGGATCGTCATCCTGAATCACGGGATTTTTACCTTCGGCGACTCGGCCAGGGCATCCTATGGACGGATGATCGACTGTGTGAGTCGGGCGGAAGCCTTCATTCGAGAAGGGACCGGATCGAGCCTTGGGTCTAAGCCCATAAAGGAGATCGGAAGCGATGAAAAACACTCTACCGCTAGGATGCTGCAGGTGTTGCGTGGCGCCTGCGGCGTTAAGGCCTCCAGCGGAACACCGGGACGTCTGATCGTGGAACTGAGGCAGACGCCGGAAATGGTAGCCGCCTCCCTTTCAGCGGACGCACCGGAGTTGTGTAGTGCCGGCGTCCTTACTCCCGACCACGCTATCCACGTCAAAGACAAGATGATGTACCTGGAGGCCATTCCGGCGAGTGACGATGAGTTGAAGGAGATGGTCAGTCGGCGTGTTCAGGCATACATCAGCGACTACCACCAGGCCTTCGACGGCCATGCCCGATCAAAGGGCATGGACCCTCAGTCCCTGGATCCTTATCCGCGCCTGTGCCTTGTAGCCGGCTTGGGTTTGGTCGCACTCGGGTTCACTCGCCGAGGCGCGCGCATAGCCGCGGACATCGGTGAGCATACGGTCCGCTCAATCCGGCGGGCCCGTGCCCTAGGGGATTACGTCCCGCTCACAACCACGCACGTGTTCGACATGGAATACTGGCCCCTGCAGCGAAAGAAGCTGGGATCTGAAACCCCCGTGCCTCTGAAGGGGCAAACGGCAGTGATCACGGGTGGCGGGGGTGCTATCGGATGGGGGGTTGCGGACCGCTTGCTCGCCGCCGGTGCGGTCGTGGTGATCGCCGATATTGATGAAGAGCGCCTCGACAAAGTCGGGGCGGTCCTGAAGCGCCGCTACGGTGGGGAACGGATCGAGTCGATTGTCTTCGATGTCACCGAATACGTGGAGGTCGAACGGGCCTTTGATGAGATCAGCAGTAGGCTGGGCGGTATCGACATCCTTGTCCCCAACGCGGGTATCGCCTATGTGGCCAGGATCGAAGATTTGCCTCCTGAGAACCTGGCGCAGGTCATCGCCGTCAACCTGGGGGGCACCTACACTGTGATCAAGGCATCTGTGCCGGTGTTCAGGAGACAAGGGACTGGCGGCAACATCGTGCTGATCAGTTCCAAGAATGTGTTCGATCCGGGCGCGGCCTTCGGGGCCTACAGTGCTTCGAAGGCCGGGGCTCATCAGCTTTCACGGATTGCGGCCCTTGAATTGGCGGAACTTGGGGTGCGGGTGAATATGATCAACCCGGATGCCGTCTTCGGCGATGATGTCTGCGGCTGCGGCGAGTATTCGCTCACGGG
>CAZAGT010000275.1:0-7138 GCA_964484515.1 uncultured Desulfobacteraceae bacterium
CCTCCAGATCTCTCAAGATGCCCAGAGTCTTGTTTAGAATTCCGGCCTCAGAAACGCCTCGGTCCGTCACGATGCAGATGCTCTTTGGGGAGAAGTGTTTCGCCATTTGAGACAATTGTGACAATGAATTGTTCCCAAAGATGGTTGATCCGGGGATGTTGAAACTCCAATTTTGCTTCATTCGCTGGCTACCCCCTATCTGAGGTCCCCATGGCCCTCATGAACATTCTGATAATATTGAAAGAGACAGTTGGTTCTCAAAGGTACTCACTCAAGATCGGCACAATTTCCGAGAATACCTCGGCCACGTGGATCCCAGCCTCCTTCATGCTCTCGATTTTGCCCTTGGCCGTACCCTTGTTGCCTTCGACGATGGTGGCGGCATGACCGAAACGCACACCCGGCATGGTGTCTACAAAGCGCCCGGCCACAAAGGCCACTAGGGGGATCGTGATCCCGCGCTCGGTGACGAGCCGGCCCAGATGCTCCTCGATGATTCCGCCCGGCTCACAAAACAGCACCACTGCGGTGGTATCCGGATCTTCTTCAAACAGGGGGATCAAGTCCAGAAAATTGGAACCCACGACAGGGTCCCCACCGACGCCGATACAGGTGCTCTGGCCGATGCCATGGGTGGTCAGGAGGTTGGCGATCTCCGTAGTCATTCCGCCGCTTCGCGACGCGATCCCGACATTTCCCGGCGTATAGGCCTTCCTCACGTCCTCCACCGGGCCTCCCGCCATACCCAGCTTGATCCTACCGGGCGAGATCAGCCCGAGGGTATTGGGGCCGATGACGCGGGCGTTGCACTCCTCGGCCAGCTCAAGGAATTCGATGGTGTCTTTTCGGGGCACCCGTTCGGTGACGATGACCAGGAGCTTGATGTCGTTCGAAAGGGCCTCCAAGGCGGCCCCTTTGACCATCGCCGGCGGGACCGAAATGACAGATATCCCGGCTCCCTGCTCCTTCACGGCCTGACGGACCGTGTCGTACACGGGCACGTCGTAGACCCGCTGCCCCCCCTTCCCGGGGGTGACGCCGGCGACCACCTTGGTCCCATAATCGAGCATGTCCTTGGTAAACGAGGCCGCTTCCCGTCCCGTGATCCCCTGCACAATCACCCGCGCGTCTTGGTCCGCCAGTATCGCCATCCCGTGTTTCCTCTTTCCGCGGGTTTCATTCTACCCTGACGCCGCCTGCACTGCGATCTTGGCCGCCTCATCGATGGAGACGTCCCGCTTGCAGTATGAGACCTCATATTTGTCCAAGATCTTAAACCCCTCCTCTTCCCAGGCGCCGGGGACTCGAAACACGGCCACGGTCTCGGCCGGCACCCTGCCCGCCTCCAGGATTCCTTTGACCAATCCCCGGGCCATCAGATCGACCCGGGTGTTGCTCACAACATTCGAGATCACGGCGATCTTCTCCACGTTCGGCTTGGAGAGAATGTGTTTGGTCAGCTCCTTCACCTTGAGCACCGAGGGGTTCCCTCCCACTTCACAATAGTTGGCCGGCCGGCCGCCGTGGTCTTGAACTGCGTCAAAGGCCGTCAGCGAGGCCCCACCTCCGCCGATGATCAAGCCCAGGGTACCATCAAACTCGATAACCCGGCCGGCGACTCCGCGGTGGTCCAGGGCATCGATTGCGGCCGCCTTGCGTTCAAATTCCGTGGCGCTTCGTCCTCCCTCGTAGCGGCCCTGCTCCGCTTCCATGGATGCCTGATCCTTATGTCGGAAAAGGGCATCGTCGTCGATCTCAAGGTGGCAATCAAGGGCCAGCAGTTTCCCATCCTTTGTCAAGGCCAGCGGGTTGATCTCCGCCAGGGTGGCATCAGCATCCAGAAAGAGGTCGGCCAGACCCGAGAGAACGCTCCCCAATCCCAACAGCTTTTTGCCTGTCACCCCCGCCTCGGAGATGATTTCGCGGGCGCGATACTGCGGGAGCCCCGCCCGGATTGAAAAAGGTTCCCTTCTTACTTTTTCTGGATACCGCAGCGCCAATGCCTCGATATCCATCCCACCTTCTTGCGAAAATATGGCGATTGGCCGCTTGGCCAGCGTGTCATAGGTCATGGCCATGAAAAACTCTTGGGCCACCGCCACGGCTTCCTCCACGAGGATCCGTGTTGCGCGGTAATCCCTTATCTCGGTGTCAAGCAGCCGTGTAAGGGCGGCCTTGGCCTCCTCGTTGGAATCGGCTTTCAGAACGCCGCCGGCCTTACCCCGGCCCCCGGCAGGAATCTGAACCTTCAGCATGACCGGTCGATCGACCTGCAAATCCGCAGCGATCGAGACCAGCCGCGATGAGGGTACGGGGATGCCATACCGCTTCAGGATTTCCTTGGATTCGTGTTCCAGCAGTCGCACCGCAAGCCCCTTTAACACTGTCGATGGTCGACTAACGACTTTAAAAGCATGTCCTGGACTTGTCAAGCGCAAAAGGGGACTCCCACCCCGCTCGGTGTCATGAGCCGCTCATTTCCTTTCAACCGGGTGTCCGGCCTGGAGCCACTCATGCTGGCATCCCCCCCAAGAAAAAAGAGGGCCGCCGGGTTTTCCGGCTGCCCTCTTTGCCTCTCGCCCCCGATAGCATCTTGCTTCGCAGGGGCGGATTTAGGAGGAGGCTTGACTACTTAATCGCGACCGGAGAAATCAACCCACCCGTCGCGTTCCAGAAGTTCAAAGGAGGCCAGACATACATGAACTCGTAAACCCCATCCTTCGCACAGTCCTCGGAAAGCTCGTCCAGGTTCAGCAGCTCCTGTAAAGGGCAACCCAGCATCTGCAAGATCCCTACGTGCAACGGGACCAGCCCCACCTTGTACTTCTTGTTCACTGCCGGCTCCACGGGGACGATGTGCTCGACAGAGATATTGTCGGCGCCCCAGAGGCCGACCTTATGCTTCTGGGTCCACGCAATGCAGGCACCGCCGATTCCGGGTTCGCCGTCCACCGTCGCGTTCCATCTCAGGGTCCCGCCGGATTTGATGATCTTGTCCGACCAGTGCTTCATGAAGCCCGTCCGGAGCAGGATGGCGTCGCCCGGTTTGATCTCGACGCCCTCCCACTTGGCGCAGGCGTCCAGATCTTCTGGGGTAATCATGTACTTGTCGCCGAGATAATCCACGCCTTTCCACCTGGGAATGTCCAAGAGCACGCCTCTTTGCACCGAATGAGGGATATACGCATTGGCGTTGGCCTTGATGGTCCCGTTATCGTGCGTGATAATATTTTTGGCCTCATATCCATTATAGCACTTATCGCCATACCACAGGTGGACCAGGGGATCGACGTGGGTCATGCTGTGGGTCCCCACCGTGATAACCTCATCACTGTACCACATCCCCGGTTTGCTCGCCATCGCGGCATCATTGCCCGACCAGTTCATGTACCTGCGGATGCCCACGCGGGACCCCCACAAGGGGTAGCTGTTCGGCGCACAGGTCCACGAGCACTTGATGACTTTCCCCTGTTTGATCAGCTTGGCGGCTGCGATAACCTGTTCGGGGCCGTTGTAATTGAGGGTCCCGACCTCATCGTCAGGGCCCCATTTCCCCCAGTTGTTGGGCCACTGCTTGTATACACTGATCGGGACGTCCACGATGGCCCAGGCGCTTGCGGTTAGACTCAGGCAAAAGATGATTCCAGCAACCAGCAACAGTTTTTTTCGCATTTTTCCCCTCCTGAATACCTTTAGGTTCACATCAATACGAAAACACGCACGTTTTCCACTTCAAGAGAGCCGACTCCGAATCACCCCCTTTCTTTTATGTCTTAGCGTTAATGTGGAAGGTTGTATGTAGCCTGGTCAACGAAGCTATCGACGAATATGGAGGTCGTGGGCCAAAACAGATATTTCTACACCACGATAGCGAGCGCTTGGTCCAAAGAATGGGCCTTTTCTAAGGTTGAGTTTCGACGACAAGACCTTTCAGCCTGGATGCCCAAACCTAAGGTCTCGCTGTCACTCCACTGCCTAAAAGGAGGAGGGCTTTTTTTATTAAAGGCTGATAATGAGACAGTCGACTGTCTGCTTATATCAGAATCGCGGCGATGTCAAACACAAATCTTGTGATGATAATCAATTAGTTGATTTTATAATATATTATCTAACTATAGATCCGCCGTTCGTTTGTATTTGGTGGTTGGGTTCTCGGAGATCATCACGAGCACAAGGATCTCCGCTTGAAAGTCTTGTCCCCTCGGCCTAGATTCCCGGTGGGAGCATTGTGCACACCAAGAAGCGGGCCTGATCGAGCCTGAACCGTCTTGCTGTGGCCTCCCAATTTTCTAGCAGGCCCTTGGTCAAGGCCCCGCGCCCTTGATGTCACGTTCCCGCTGCGGTTCCGCAAAGTGCCAACGGTCGGTTTGTTGTTCCATTTTTTCGCGACGCCGGCACGGTCGTGGAAGAAAAGGCCGGCTTCTTGACAATCGACGTTTCTCTGCAGTAGGGAAAACAAGGATAAAAGACATGCACATTGCATGGACTTGTTAATCAAACGCGATGATCTATAAAGAGGCAGACCTCAAACCCCATCGGGAGATAATCGCTATGAGAACAGGAAAATACCTTTGGCTGCTCTTACTGATCCCTTTCTGCTCGCATCTGCTCCAGGGCCGTGCGGAGGGTTGTGCCGCTTGCGACGCGGCCGGCAAGCTGGCCAGGGAGAGTGAAAACAAGGCCTTTTATGCCCTCCGAATCCTCTATGAGCGAAAGGGAAGAGAGGCCTTGCCCGTCATCAGGCGCGCCCTGGCGCTGGATAGCAATCCGCCGGCCCAGATGAGGGCGGTGGCGTATGTCGCCGAGTTGAAGGACAGGGAATCGATCCCTCGACTGGAGAGCATTCTGGCCGAATTGTTCAAGCTGGTTTCCTTTAGCCAGTTCGGGATCGACACCGTGGATTTTCAGAAACGCTGGATCGTGGCCTATACCCTCGGCACGCTCCGGGCCCCGGGGGTCGCGGAGCGGATTTGGGAAAGGTATGAGCGTCTTACGCCGTCAAAAAAATCGGAAGTCCCCTACATCTTGAGTGCCCTTGGTGACCCCAAGCTGACCGAGCACATGATGGGCATCATCAACCAGTGCGAGAACCATCAATTGATGATGGCTACGCTGGATACGATGGCCACGGGGGCGAACGCCGAGGCCATCCCTTTCCTGGAATCCAAGAAAATCGAATGGGAAGCAAGAGCCAAGGAGACCTCCGGAAGTATCGATGTGGTTAACCAAGTCGACTATTTCGTCTTGAGCAGAGCGGCTGGGCAGGCTATTCCACAGATTGAGGAGCGGGTGCGCCTTGGGACGAGCCAACTCGAATCAAGAGAGTATCCGATCAAGGAAAAGATAACGCCACCATCGTACTTTTGAGATCGTCTTACCGAAAAGACTATCCTCCTACCTTTTCCTCCACCAGATAGATGCCGTCGCCCTCCCCGGCAAGGTAAAGGAGACGATCGGGCGCGTCAAAGACGATTCGACCGCCTCCCATGGTAATGATGCCGTCATATCGTCGCCCCTCATTTTCGTCCACGATGACGAACCACTTGCCGCCCTGGAAGGCCGCGTAGGCCAGCCGTGCGCTGTCCGGACTGAAGACGATCGAGCTGGCGGCGATGCCATCGTATATCCGCCCTTCTTCCCCGTCCACAACGACGAGGGCTCGATCACCGACCCTGGCCATATGGGCCACGTGGGCCCCGTCCGGGCTGAAGACGGGGACGCCCTCTCCGATGGCGTCGTATCGCTTCCCCTCTTTTTCGTCCACGACCACAAGCGACTTGCCGCCCTGGAAGGCCGCATAGGCCATCCGCGCGCTGTCCGGGCTGAAGACCATCGAGCCGAGAGCGATGCCGCCATACCTGTTCCCCTCTTTCCCGTCTCGCACGACAAACATCCGATCACCGGCCATGGCCCCATAAGCCACGTGCCTGCCATCCGGACTGAACATGAGACCGCCGATGCGGTCATACGGCTTTTCGCTCGTACCGTCGATGACCACAAACCACTGATCGCCCGTTCGGGCCGCATAGGCGAGCCGTTTGCCGTCCGGGCTGAACCTGAGACCGGCGGTACCATCGTATTTCTCGCCTTCTGCAGCATCCACGATGACCATCCACCTGTTGTCCACTCGCGCGCCGTAAGCCATGCGACTGCCATCCGGACTGAACACGGGAGGCTCATCTGCAATGGCATCGTACGGTTTTCCCGCTTTGCCGTCGACCACAACGAACATCCTATCGCCGGCGCGCGCCCCATAGGCCACGCGATGGCCATCCGGGCTGAAGGTGAGGCCACCGATGCGATCATATGCGGGCCCCTCTTGGCCGTCCACGACCACGAACCATCGGCCGTCCCGGGAGGCCCCGTAGGCCGTCCGTTTACTATCCGGACTAAACGCAAAACCACTGATGCGATCGTATGGTGTCCCCTCTTCTCTGCCATCGATCACGACCAACGTCTCGAGGCCTGCTTTGGCTGCATAAGCGACCCGCCGACTGTCCGGGCTGAAGGTCAGACCCCCGATGCTGTCATATCCTTTCCCTTGTTCACGGCCTACAACCACCAGCCACTTCTTATCCGACTGGACCGCGTAGGCCACCTGTCTGCTGTCCGGGCTCACCTTGAAAGACTCCGGCAACCACGCCGAAAAATCGACGTGGCTGACAAGTTTCTCCGTAACGATATTCCTGAAGCCTTCTTCCAAAGCCCTGGCGTTTAAGGCCATGAAGACCAGCAGGGCAGTCAAACATACCCCCATTCCCTTGTTCAACATCTTGGCGCCTCTCCTTCCCTTGATCACACGAAGACCATCCGCTCCATCGGAGCGGACGTACCGGAAAAATGCGTCCTATTTCTTTGAGCCGGCATATACGCCTTGACCTGGCATCCCCTCCTTTTTTTTGCACCGGCGCATCAGCTCGGCAGGCCCAACAAGTGCCGCCCCAACCCCCACAGGCACGGAAATACGCCGCCGGCAAAACCGGCGGCGTATTCGGCATGCTCGAAAAATCGTATCAATTTAGATTTCTGAAACAAGTCAACGTCCGGTCATGAGGGGTCTCTTTTCAAAAACGAAACATTACCCGCTCGAACGCGGAAGAAGCTGCCAAGCTTGTCCGCCTCTGGCGGGCAAGGCGGA
>CAZAGT010000276.1:0-7065 GCA_964484515.1 uncultured Desulfobacteraceae bacterium
GTATATGAAAGGCTCAACTCGCAAGGCATGAGGCATAAGGAAAGAGAAGATGAAGAATCCTTTTGTTTCTGCCTCAAACCTCGGGCCTCAAACCGGAATATTCTTGCGCCTCGGTGAAAACCCTTGTGCGGCCTTGCTCAGAGGAAAAATGATTCATTTCCGAATTGGCCGCTGTCTGTTGCGGATCAGGCGGCTGTGAAGGGAACGAACTAAGTTCAGAGGGAGTCTTCTGAATCGTTCGGCGGGGGTTTATAGCCCTTGGTCCCACCCTGCTCAGGTTCGCTTAGTCCCGACTCTGTTTCGTCCATCTCCATGAGGGAGGTTTCACCCATACTGGACCTCGGCACGAACGTTTCTGCTTGATCCAGGTCGGCCATATCGCCCCATGCTCTGGCTCGCTCTTTTCCAACCGGACCGAAAGTCCTTTCGGCGAAACTCTTTCTGGAGTCGAGCTTCTCCAGGTCGGTCTGACAGGGTACACAGAGGGTCGCTTCGGGAACGATCATGAGCCGTTTCTGAGGGATGCGCTCGCCGCACTCTTCACACAAGCCGAATTCTTCGTCCATTTGAACTCGCTGGATAAGGGATTCGATTCTCTCCAATTCCTCATTCTTCCGTTTGAGGAGACTGTAGTATCGCTGCGCCGAAATCTCACGTTCGGCCTGATCGAATTCTTCGATAACGTCTTCCAGGTGAAGGGAATCCTCGTATTCGTTTTGGCTCCGACGCAGGCGGACAATAGCCTCTTCAACTTCGCTTTTCTTAGACATCAGGTTCTTGAGGAACTTCGATTGGGTTTTCGGCTTCTTGGCTCTTTTTTGGGCACCTTTACTGGCAGAGGAGGAAGAGGAGGCAGCTCGTTTCTTGCCGGCACCTGACTTCGTCTGTTTCCTCGCGTTCATCATCCCTCCGGTAAGGCTCATTACGGTCTTCAGATATGAGCGAAGAATTGTAATCACATTTAAATCGATGTCAATAGTGAAAAGGATGGCCCGCGGAGTCTTTGTCTGAGGGCATGGAAAGCAGGAGGTGGGAGATGAGTCGCTGTGAGAAATGCTCGTTTAGGGCACGCTATGATAAAAACCCACGTTCAATCCTAGGACGATTGTGGAAATGGCACATCGGGTGGTGTCCAGGCTGGAAGGCCTATCTCCGGTCTCTTACGGATGAGGAGCGCGAAAAGGTATCGGCTCGGTACGGCGCAGACCCGTAAGGTTTGATGGGGGAGCGCTTCCAGTCGTTGAGTGGGTCTCTGCGATGGACTCATGGAGGGCCTCATCGTCGAATATGTTTGACCCCCTATGGCTTTTTCAGTAGAGATGACGGCAGCGTGAACGGGTGACGCGGAGCTGTGGCGCAAGGCCTGGGAACGGCTATCGCACCTGACGCACGAGATCTCCGATTTGTGTTTTGAGGAAGAAGTAACCATGAAGAACAAAGTCTATGTGGTTCGGTGTCCTGATTACGAGTCGACCGAAGAGAAACTCCGTGAACTATTCGACATGATGGGCGGCATCGGCCGTTTTGCTGCCCCTGGCGAGAATATCATTCTTAAGGTCAATCTCCTAAGGGCTGCGAAACCGGAGGAGGCCGTGTCGACGCACCCGGCCGTCGCCAGCGGAGTCGCCCGCATCGCTTCACAAGCCGGCTCCGTCCCCGTGATTGCCGACAGCCCCGGCGCGGGGTCCAAATACGACCAAAAGACATTGAAGAAAGTCTATGGCATCTGCGGAATGGATAAGGCCGCAGAGGAGGCAGGAGTGGAGGTCAACCTCGACACATCCTACCAGGCGGTCTCCTATCCGGAGGGAAGCCTTATCAAGCATTTTGAGATCATCGAGCCGGTCATAAAGGCGGATGGAGTGTTCAACCTGTGCAAGTTGAAGACCCACCTCTTTATGCGGATCACCGGGGCGGTGAAGAACAGTTTCGGCGTGATCCCCGGACTCACGAAACCAGGTTATCATGCCAAGCTTCGTGACACCGGACGCTTCGCCAACATGCTGCTCGATCTGGATAGGTATGTCTCGCCTCGCATTTCGATCATGGATGCGGTGGTCGCCATGGAGGGTGAGGGTCCCGGCGCGGGAGATCCTCGCCGGGTAGGTTTACTGCTCGCCTCTGAAAGTGCATTGGCCCTTGACGTTGTGGCAAGTGAAATCATCGGCCTCCCTTGGGAGAGGAACCCCATTTTGGTCGAGGCCGAGATGAAGGATTACCACCCTAACCATATCAGTCAGGTGGAAGTCCATGGCGCCGAGCTTCAAGAAATAAAGATCCCCGACTTTAAGTTCCCGGCGACAATGCTCGAGGGCGATGGCCTCGGCCCGATGGCTTGGTGGGAGAGGGCCTTTAAGCCGATAATCAAACCCGGCATGTCGGTCAAACCGCGTGTCATAAAGGATCGATGTGTGGCCTGCGGAGCGTGTCACGAGGCTTGTCCCATGAATGCCATTACGATCGTCGATGAGGAATACGCGAAAATCGACGACAAAGAGTGCATTCGTTGTTATTGCTGCCATGAGATGTGTCCAAATGATGCGGTTGAGCTGCGTCGGGGTCTTCTCTATCGAATGATGCATGGTTAAGATGATCAAGTCTCGAAAGTATTAACTGGCCGATGTTCCCGTATAAAAATTCGAGTATTACTTTATGTTTTTGGGAAGCTCATCATTCCCTGAGTTTCAATAAACCGAAAGGTTCAACGTTGATGTAGAAAACCACGTTATGGGGACGTGGTCATGTTTCAGTGGCTATGCGGTGCAAGGCAGTATCATCGTCAAATCCGAAATTCGAATATCGAAATCCGAAACAAATCCGAAGCCCGAATGTCCCAATGTCAGAAACAACTTGCCCTTATGATGATTATGGGTTGGAAAGATGCAGCACAGGATTTGGTTCATTTGGATTTTGATCATTCGAAATTGTTTCGGATTTAGGGTTTCGTGCTTCGAATTTGAGATATCAAAGCCGGAATTCCTTACGCACCCCTACGGGGTGATTCCTTAAAGCCACGTCCTCTGAGCGGGAATTCTTTACTTAAGATGTCCTATAGGAGTAGCCAATGGGTGAGGGTATCGAGGCACATGTGGAGTATGTTTCAAATATGCGATTTGTGGGTGCAGCGAATTCGGCTCACTCGGTTGTGATGGATACCTCCGCGGCTGGTGGCGAAGGCACGGCGTCGAGGCCGATGGAATTGCTGTTGGTGGCGCTTGGGGGATGTACGGGAATGGACGTTGTTTCGATCCTGCGCAAGATGCGGGTCAAATATGACGGCTTCAGGCTCGAGATAAAGGGTGAGCTCAATTCGGAGCATCCCAAGACCTTCAAACAAGTAGACCTTGTCTACCGATTTAGCGGTCGGGCCCTGGCAAAGGACAAGATCGAACGCGCCGTCGAGCTCTCCCAAGAAAGGTACTGCCCAATATCCGCGACCTTGAGGCCGACGGCCAACATCAGTTATCGAGTCGAAATCTCAGAACCCGAGGCATAGGGCTTGGAAAAAACGGGCGTCAAGGGGAAAGGCGCGAGGCGCTCTGGAAAACAGCAAGGCTGTTGAAAAACCGAATCTTCAGAGGCTGATGGGCTTTTTCCGGGAGCCTCGGCAAGGAGGTGAAGGAGATGGACGCGGCAATCGGTTTGAAGCTTGGAGATCGTGTACCGGATTTTGAGTTGGATACGTACGATCCGAATGAGTTGTATTTCGGAAAAGTCTCGTTCCAACAGCTAAAGCAGGATGGTAAGTGGACGATCCTCTTTTTCTACCCGGCCGATTTTACCTTCGTCTGAGCGACAGAGTTTTCCGCTCTGGCAGAGCGGAATGCCGATTTCAAGGAGCTGGGGGCCGAACTCCTCACGGTGAGCACGGATACCCAGTTCGTGCACATGGCCTGGCAGCAGAATGAAAAATCGCTGGCCAAGGTCAAGTTTCAGATGGCTGCCGATCCCACCGGGAAGCTGTCCAGGAGGTTCGGTGTCTATGATGAGGCCACGGGTCTTGCTTTGAGGGGCACCTTCATCATCAACCCGGAGGGGACCATCCTCAATTCGGAGGTGAATTTCTACAACCTGGGTCGGAACGTCGACGAGTTGATAAGAAAACTCAAGGCAAACCTCTATCTCTCGAAGCATAGCGACGAGGCCTGTCCGGCGCAATGGCGCGAGGAAGGGGATAAGACCCTGACGCCGTCACCAAAGCTCGTGGGAAAGGTTCACGAGGCCCTCGAATAATACCGACAGTAACACTCTATTTCGGCTTAGGAAACCACGTCCTTTGGACGTGGTCTCGTTGAGTGGTTATGTCCTATGGGGTGGTATTCGCGTCAAATCCGAAATTCGAATATCGAAATCCGAAACAAATCCGAAGCCCGAATGTCCCAATGTCAGAAACAACTTACGAGACTGTCGAAAAACCGGCTTCTGAGAGGCTGATGGAAAATGCCCAGATGCAAGGCTTCCGAAACCGGGGACCCGCCCCGAAGGAGTGGGGACTGAGCCGAGCGAAGCGAAAGTAAAGAAATCCCGAGGAATGAGGCGCAAGTGAAAGGCGCGGGGCTCAAGGCACAAGACTCAAGGTTTAAGACAAAGACAGAAGATTTCAAAAAGTCTTCCCCTTCAGCCTTATACCTTCGACCTTTGACCTTTTGCGTACGCCGCAGTGACGAGGGATGAGGGTAACGCAGCCCTTCGGCTTCGCTCAGGGCCGTGAGCATGTCGAACGGCAGATGGGCGTTTTCCGACAACCTCTACACTAATGATGATGATGGGTTGGCAAGATGCGCCACAGGATTTGGTTCATATGGATTTTGATCATTCGAAATTGTTTCGGATTTAGGGTTTCGTGCTTCGAAATTGAAATGTCCAAACCGGAAAATTTTGCGCTTCCCTAAGGGGATGTTTCCTAGTAGAGGCCTTCTCCTACCTCTTGCGTAACGTCGGCTTCGCCTGTAGCCATTCGATAGAAGCGATCAGTTCCGGTTGTCTTTCCTCCATCGGCACCTCTATGAGGACCGGCCGCTCGGCGTTGAGGGCCTCTTCGAAGGTTGAGCAGAAATCTGCCAGGTCCTCGATCCGTTCGGCACGGATGCCGAAGGAACGGGCGAGCCGTACGAAGTCCGGGTTTCGTAAGTCGGAATCGATGAGCCGCCCTTCACATGCCTGTTGTTGGGACCCCTTGATCGAAGACAAGGCGTTATCGTTGACCACGATCATGACGACCTTGATGTCGTACCTCGCTGCGGTTGCCAGCTCGGGTGCTCCCATCAGAAATCCTCCATCTCCACTGAAGCAGACCACGGGCTTGTCGGGATGAGCGATCTTGGCGCCGAGCGCTGCGGGTAAGGCATAGCCAAGCGAGACGCCGATGCAGGGATAGAGAAAACATCGTGGATGCGCAACCGGAAACTCCGCGAACGTGGCGTAACCGAGTGTGTGGACATCGGAAACGAGGATGCCGTCGCCAGGGAGCGTATTGCGCATGTCCGATAGCAGCGGGAGCGGCGGCTGGGCAGCCGCCTTGTCGCGAAGGTCGGCTACGATCGGAGACCAAGTCCCCCTACGCTGATCGATTTCCTTTGACAACGATTCGAGCGTCAACTTGAGATCCCCCACAATGCCGACGTCGCAGGGATATTCTCGACCTACTTCCTCCGGGTCTTCATCGATCTGGATCATGGGATGCGGAATCTTCAAGCTCCAACCATTGGTATCAAGGGATGTGAAGCGGGTCCCAACGGCCAGCATGCAGTCCGCCAACTGCAAGGCCTGATAGGCCTGGAAACCGCGGATGTGGCCCAAGGCCAGTGGGTGATCCTCTGCTAGGACCCCCTTGGCCCGTCTGGTCATGATCACGGGGGCGTCGAGTTTCTCTGCGAGGTGCCGCAACGCCTCACGGGCATCGGCCTCAGTAACGGCCGCTCCCACAAAGAGGATCGGTTTCTCGGAACTCTTGAGGAGCTTGGTCGCCGCTGCCAGAGCTGCCGGATTGGGAGCGGTCGATGAGGGGCGTTCGACACGTTCAGGGATGCGCGCATCCGAAATCGCCTCGATAACGTCCATCGGGAATTCCAGCACCGCAGGACCAGGGCGGCCTGATCGCATAGCGCGAAAGGCGTCCTCGACCACCGTGGGTATATCTTCGACGCTCCGGGCTATGGCGCAATACTTTGTGATCGGCTCGAAAAAACGCATCTGGTCCAATCCATGAAACAGTTTACTCGGCGGTTTCCCGTAGAACTTTGACTCACTTTGTCCGGTGATCAGGAGCACGGGGACGCAATCGGTAAATGCTTCCAGGATGCCCGTCGAGGCGTTACTGGCACCCGGCCCGGGAACCGTCAGGGCCACGCCGACATCCCCGGTCGAGCGGGCAAAGCCGTCCGCCATCTTGGTGGCGGCATACTCATGGCGCACGAGGTAGTGATCGATGACGCCATCCCCGCGGCGCTTGAGAGCATCATAGATTTGAAGATTCTGCGTCCCCGGCATGCCAAACACGCAACGCACGCCTTGGGCCTTCAGGCATTCGATCAGGATGTCTCCGCCTTTCATTATACCCTTTTCCTCCGTATACTCTAGTGGTGACCAAAATTGCCCTGTGGAGAAATGACGTGAGGAAGAACGTATTTAGCCACAGACCAGACTTCGCATAAAGCTCCGACCCGCAAGCAGACACAGACATTTCATGCGGCCGACCCGGCCCAATGAAAGAATCACCGCTTCGCGAAAAGGCCCTCAGATATGAGTTACTAGCCGATAGGTCGCGCCATAGGCTTTGCCGAAGCCGGAAAAGCAAAAAGTCTACGTCTGTCTAGAGAGCATAGCGGAAGATGCGCGGCTTGTCACTTCCTGAGAATTGGGATAACGTGGCGTCATGATTCAACGCGGACGTTCAAGGCCTTAGGTTCGAGGATCGAGGTTCGAGGCAAAAGAGATGCGAATCCTATTCCCGTCTTTGCCATTCGGCCTTGCGTCTTGTGCCTTGCGCCTTGAGCCCTTCAATCACGCCGCAGTGACGAGGGATGAGGGTAACACAGCCCTTCGGCTTCGCTCAGGGCCGTGAGC
>CAZAGT010000277.1:0-7063 GCA_964484515.1 uncultured Desulfobacteraceae bacterium
TGACGAGGGATGAGGGTAACGCAGCAGATGGGCGTTTTCCGACAGCCTCGCCATCGATACCGACCTACTGACCCACAGATTCTTGTGAGGAGCCCATTAAGTAAGCGGTGCAACTTCTGGCACGGCCCTAAGCGGCGGCATGATTTCTCTGAGTCGATGTCAAATAAGTTGTCACTGGGATGTCAACCATCTTTGCGATTTGCAAGGCTTATCCCGCATACTTTTCCGCAATCAGCCTGATGGGATGACAACAAAGTTGTCATGACAAATCAAGGCAAGCAGCACTTACTTGTTTCCGTCGGAATCTAGGGCGTAAAATATGCTGACATTTCAAGGGATTGTTCACTGGCCCGAATCTTGCCATCTCATATCGGGTTGGCACAAACATTGCGGTATTGGCAAGCAGGCAGGGAACCTTTGACGTTGCAGATCGAAAGGAGGGGATGAAGATGGCCATCGCGACAATGCTCACAAGCCCGAAGCATAGCGTAGAGGCCTGGATGAATTTGGCCGGTATATATCCGAGAGGTGATCCAAAGCCTTGTGCGTTCACCACATGCACGATGCAGGCATGCGCAAGCCGCGTTCGCTGTCTCTGTTCACAGTGTGCCTCTTTCTTCAAGATCGGACGTCACTACGACTGGGAGGAGCAATACAACGAGTATAATGAACATTGGGAGAACTACTTTCAACTTCGCCGCCGTGCCTAACCGACTCCTCAGTGCCGCGTAGCGACCTTCATATTGGCGAGGTGCTCCGCCGCCTGACGAAGAATCGAGCTCTCGATAAATTGTTCAGCGCTGATAGGGCCATTTGCCACCTCCATGTATGCCTTGCGTTCAAGGTCGGCGTCACCCACCCCTGCAAGATAGTCCACGGCTGATGCGCCCTTCTCACGGAGTATCCCAAGCACTTCCTGTTTCGTGCAATTCGCGTGTTTTTGAGCGTGCCGAGCATTCGACTGATCGATCACGTCGGCGGTGATAGGGGGCAATTCCTCGCCATCGATAATCATCTTTGCAAGCTTTAAGACGCCGAATTGCCCCCCTACCACGTGTCGGGCTACCACACCGACACTCCATCCTTCCCCAGGACATATCTTTTGCCAATCTGCATCGGAGCAGCTTTCAACGAATGAGGCCAGCTCTTCGTTGAACGCTCTAAAACGGTGGGCCAAATCTTTCCCTCGGCTATTCACGGTCAAACTCCACTTGGTTCCAGTCATTCGACATCAGCCCTTCGACCAGACTTAGGACGGTGAGGGTGCCGCGCCGGACCCGATAACCTTGTCACACCGACGGTTTGATGTTTTGGTTTACGCGGAAGAAGTTGTTTGGGTCGTATCTGTCCTTCACTGCGACCAGGCGCTCGTAATTGTCACCGTAAGTCGCTTTGACGCGATCTTCACCCTCATCAGCCATCATGAAATTCACGTATGCGCCGCCCTTGCTGAAGGGATGTACGGCTTTCCAATAATCCTTGGCCCATGTCGTTATAGACCGTGCCTTAGAGGGATCGGGATCAATTCCGGCGATGACCATGGACCAGGTAGCATCCCGACAGTTCCATGCCGTCTCGTTGCGGCCTACGCGATGTACCGCGCCGTCTATAGGATAGAGATGCATCAGCGAGAGTTCGCTCGGAGCCTTGGCGGCATGCTCGAGATGAGCCTCGATCGCCTCATCGGGAATTTCCCTGACGAAGTCGCCTTTCCAGTACCACTGGAGACCCTTTGGCAGCAGCGGGTCGAACAGGCTTTGCAGAGACGGGAAAGGCATTGCACCTACATGTTCAAAGATGGGCGAAGGGAGATCCCTGTGAATGGGTTTCATCGCCTCCGCACCCTCATCTGAAGGTCCGTTGTAACAAGATATAAGGGCGCACACCTTCCTTCCCCAGATTTCTTTTGGGAATGGCTCCGTTGACGGCACCGTCTTTAGCGCAAAGAACGAAGTGAAATCCTCGGATGCATGCGGCAGGAACTCTCGGTACCATCGCATGATGCGGCGTGCCTCTCTCACGTCCCAGAATATTGGCCCGGCGTAAACGGTGCTTACAGGGTGCACTCGATAGACGAAACTGGTAACGACGCCAAAATTACCGCCGCCGCCGCGTAAAGCCCATAGAAGATCCTGGTGCGTCGACTCGTTGGCAGTGACAAAGCTCCCGTCAGCCAAGACGACATCGGCTTCGATCAGGTTGTCGATCGTCAAACCGTACTTGCGCGTGAGATAACCGTGGCCGCCCCCCAGTGTGAGACCCGCAATACCGGTCGTCGAGACGATCCCGGCCGGAAGGGCCAGTCCGAAAGCGTGACCGGCATGATCAACGTCACCTTGCTGGCAGCCCGGTGCCGCCCGTACCGTGTGGTTCTCTGGGTTGACGCGCACCCCCCTCATCTTGGATAGATCGATGACGAGGCCATCGTTACAGCTCCCAAGTCCAGGTCCGTTGTGACCGCCACCGCGGATGGCCACAAGGAGATTGTGGTCTCGCCCGAAGTGGACGGCCGTTATGACGTCCGACACGTCCACGCAGCGCGCGATCAGGCGCGGCCGCTTGTCAATCATGGCATTGTAGAGCTTGCGAGCTTCATCGTAGCCTTCGTCGTTTGGTTGAATGAGCTCACCGTGCAGGTTTCTCTTAAACTCCTGTACATCAGAGTCATTGAGGAGTATCTCCTCCACCTCATTCGTCTGCGGTGTGGTTGGCGATGCAGTTACTGATAGGCTTTCCATTTCGAACACCTCCCCCCCGAATGTGCTGGATACACTCGTAATAGCTCAAATACACATGAAAAATAAGCAGTTAGGCGTGCGGATGGTATGGGGTGAAGTCGGTATTTTGCGCGAGAAAAGCCCGTAGGAATACTATGCATAGGCGGGAATCGGCGGGCACGAAGATGGTCCCGGAAAGAGATCTCCGGTTAGTCCCGTTCGAAGATTTCGAGGTAAACGTTATCCGGTCCCAGACAGAATGCAATTTTGGCCCCTGTGCTGGCCCGCGTCAAATCGACGGTAAACGTAAACCCCTCCTTTTTGAGTCGACGGACAAGCTGCTCGATGTGTTCGACGCCGATCGCAATATGGTCGATGCTTGCCATGTCGTGCCTCGGATTCTTTACCCCAGGCGGCTGGTGTAAAATGGACAGCTTTGACATGTCGCCAATTGACAGGACGGTTATTTTCCTGTCCAGGTTCTCAAATCGCTGGATCACGCGGGCATCGAAGAAGGTCTCGAAGAATTCAATGGTCCTGGAGGGATCACTGGCGCGAATGTGGACATGGTCGATGTATGGCATGAGTTCTCCTCCATACCACTCAAAAGCTGAATCGATGAGCCGTGTTCTATAATTGCGACTCGATCGGCAGAATACCCAAGAAGTCAATACCGAAGCGCTGCCAGAAACCGGTATACGGATCGACGTCGAAGACGCGCGCTTCGCCATGGTCCAGGCCGTGCCAAAGAATCTTTGCCGATCCATTTGCATCCGTGTAAAGCTCAAGCCGAAAGGCCACCCGCTCCACATTCCGATCGAACCAATCCGCCATTTCGCGGGCGATTTCCGCTGAAGTGAATACGACGCCGATCTCGGTGTTATGAAAGACCGCCCGAGGATCGAGATTCAAGGAGCCTATGAAGACCTGCTCACGATCAAGAACAAACGCTTTTGCATGGAGGCTGGCCTTTGAAGAGCCTTGCGTGCCTTTGCGTCTCTTTCGTTGCTCCTTACTATATGTCTTGTTCATCTCATAGAGCTCGATGCCGGCGCGCAGAAGGTCCTTACGGTATTTGGCATAGCCCGCGTGCACGATAGGTACGTCGGTTGACGTCAACGAATTGGTCAGGATCCGGACTCGGACCCCCCGCTCGCGGAGGTGTTTCAAAAAGGCCGTGCCCGGCTTTCTCGGAACAAAATAGGGGGAGAAGATGATCAACTCCTCCTTCACCCCTTCCAGATACGGCCAGAGTTTTGGGGCCATGTGATATTCTGTCTTGCTGAAATCGTGAACCAGCTTTTCAGGCTGGTCGTAAATGACCTCTGCCTTCCCCCATTGAAACTCGACTTGGCGGCGCCTGAGGGCTTGGGCCAAATCAGAATCCCGCAAGGCCCGCAAATAGTCCGAGTCGGCCTGTTGCGCCACGAATGCGTCCAAACGTTTCCTGCTCTGTTCCATCTCCTGAGGCGAAACCGGTCGGCCCCTTAGAACCGACGCGGGATAGGCCAATTCGCTGTTCCAGTATCGATCGAAGGAAGCAGAGACCTCTTTGACCACCGGCCCGATGGCCAGCACATCCAGATCACTAAAGGCCAGATCCGGATCGGCCTCGAAATATTCATCGCCGATATTCCGTCCCCCGAGGACGGTCGCCTGGTTGTCCACCGTAAACGACTTGTTGTGCATGCGGCGCGTCACCGAGCCGAGGCGGGTGACAAACTGCGAGGCTCGGCTCGTTTTGCGGCTGAACGGGTTGAATAATCGCACCTCCACATTGGGATGGCTATCCAGGGCCGCTGCGCCGAAATCGCGGCCCTCAAGATCCATGTCGTCGACCAGTAGACGGACCCGAACCCCTCGGTCAGCCGCTTTGAGTAGTTGATCCGTGAATAACATAGCAGTGAGATCCCTGTGGTACAGGTAGTACTGAACATCGATGCTGCGGTCGGCGGCCTGGGCCAGGACGGCACGGGCCACAAAGGCGTCGAGACCGTTCCCGAGCAGCAGAAACCCCGATTGTCCCGGGTGGGCCAGCGCTTCGTCCCGGCGGAACACGCCGAGGCGGGTATCATCCGTATCGATATAGGCATGGGACACCGGCCGCTCAAAATCCTCGGGTAGGGTGGCACAGCCGCTAAGCAGGAACCAAGCCAGGGAGGCAGATAGGCCAATGATTTGGGCGAATTTGAACATAGATTCTTTCCTCTCTTGCGGAAGATGTGCCACATGCCGGTTTCCCATGCTCTATACATTAGATCTGAAGGGATGTACACCTTCATTGGACTTCGACTCTCAGAAGCGGTATGATCCAATTTCGCTGATATCATCGAAACTGCGGAACGGGCATCGAAGGGTGCCGATACGCGAATGGACAGAGGCGGAGGGGCTTATCCATACTTATGACTCCGCACCGCCTGCCAGTGAGGATCCGGAGTCTTCGAGCTACGCCGTGGTGACCTGTTGAGACCAGTACTCCAACACCCCACTACTCCGAAGAAATGGGCACTTGAGGACAGACCTATTCTATCTTTTCGAAGCTCTCCGTTGCTAAATGAACTTCTTCTTGGATGTCAAAGGAGGCCGTTATGAATCAAAGACTGAGAAGCAAGAGGCTGAGTCCTGCAGAACCGCAGTACTATGTTCGCCGGGCCCTGATGAAGTCGATGGGCTACAGCGACCAGGATCTGGAGAAACCGCTCGTGGCTGTCGCGAGCACCTGGAATGAGATCCTGCCGGGATCGTATCATTTGGATCGTGTTGCCCAGGCCGTCAAGCGAGGTGTACAGGGGGCGGGAGGATTGGCCACGATCTTCAATGTCATGGCTCCTTGCGACGGTCAGGGGGCCGGGAACGTTGGCTTTAAATACTTGCTTCCCAGCCGCGATTTGATCGCGGCTTCGGTCGAGATGATGGTCGAACATGCCAGCTATGATGCCCTTGTGGCCATTGGGACCTGCGATAAGATCGTCCCCGGTTTGATGATCGCGGCGGCGCGGTGTAATCTACCGACCGTCTTGGTGACCGGAGGTTGGATGCCCATCGGCCATTACAAAGGGGAACGGCTCGACGGTTCGTCGATCGGCAAGTACTTCGTGCGATACAAGGAGGGTAAGATCAGCAAAGAGGAGCTGAATGTGGTCGAAGGGTGCGTCTGTCCAGGTCCCGGAGCCTGCTCCCTGATGGGTACGGCAAACAGCATGTGCATCGCCTCAGAGGCCATCGGACTTTCGCTGCCCGGCAATTCCAGCCTGTGCGCCACGGATGCGGCCCTGGAGCGGTTGGCAGAGGAGGCAGGAGCAAAGGTGCTTGAACACCTCGAATCTAATCGCCGTGCGCGTGATATCATGAGCGAAAGATCTTTCATGAATATGGTCAAGGTGGCCTGCGCCACCAGCGGCTCGACCAACCTGACCATTCATTTTCCCGCCATCGCTCACGAGTTGGGTTATTCATTCACCCTGGAGGACTTCGACCGGATCAGCCGCGACACGCCTGCCATCATGGAGATCAAGCCGTCTGATCCGAAATACAACATGGAAGATTACAGTCTTGCCGGGGGACTGGGTGCGGTCATGAAATCGATGGAACCCCTGTTGGATACGAGCGTGGTGACGGCCAACGGGCAGACACTGGCGGAGAATCTAAAACGGGCGGAGATACTCGATCCTGAAGTTATCCGCCCCCTGGATAATCCAAGAGAGAAAGAGGGCGGCCTAGCCATGTTGAAGGGGAATCTCGGAAAGGCTGTCGTCAAGCAAACCGCGGTTCAACCTGAGATGCGAACCCATCGCGGCCCCGCCTTGGTCTTCGAGCAGGAAGAGGACTGCTTGGAAGCTCTGCTGGCAGGAAAGGTAAAGGCGGGTGATGTCCTCGTCATTCGCTATGAAGGCCCCCGCGGCGGACCGGGTATGCGCGAGATGGTCATGATTACCTGGCTGATCGTGGACTTGGGGTTGGAGACATCCGTGGCCCTGTTGACCGACGGTCGGTTTTCTGGGACTTCGGGTGGGCCGTGTATTGGGCACGTCACCCCGGAAGCGATGCTGGGAGGGCCGATAGCCCTCATTCAGGACGGAGATATGATCACCATCGATATCCCCGGAAGACGGGTGGACGTGGCACTGAGCGACCAAGAGCTCGCCGAAAGAATGAAGGCATGGAAACCGCCGGAGCCCAAGGTGACTCATGGGTACCTGGCTCACTTTGCCAAGCATGCCACCAGCGCTGATAAGGGCGCATATCTCGAGTAAACCCTAACGTTGCAAAAGTCGAGGATGCTGCAGATTCCAGGCGCCGAGGGTGCAGCCGTAGTAACCTACTGCAAGCCCTTGGCAACGCAGAAG
>CAZAGT010000278.1:0-7059 GCA_964484515.1 uncultured Desulfobacteraceae bacterium
GGCGCTACCCGAGGCGGCCGAAGGGCCACCTGGGAATAAGCCGGGCTGGGTGCCTCTGCTCATTCTGCCAATCTGCGTCGGCCGCCTTGCTTGGCAGCTTCTTCCGCGTTCGAGCGGGTATCGTTTCGTTTTTGAAAAGAGATCCCCATGGCCGGACGTCGACTTGTTTCAAAAACCTAAATTGATACGCCGTTTCTAAGCTCCGTGTTTCTGAATCTTTTCTCGTATCAAACGTCATGAGATGAGGTCGTCAAAGCCTTAACGCCCGGGCGAACACGCTCCAAAGAATCTGAAAGTGTCAAATTCAAGTACCAATTTCATGGAGTTTCCCGGTTGATCAATCTGGCCGCCTTGCGGCTGGTCTGAGTTCTCAAAAAGAACTACATCCGGGCATGCGGATTTCTTCTCGGCCATGACAGTGGCGTTACCTCTTTAATTTGAAGGCCCTGGCTTGCATCGACCATTCCCGCGGCCCCTCGATGGTGATGACGGCGGTCTGATCCATGCTCTCCGTCTTTCTGACCTTCGTGACGACGGCGTCCCCCAGGGACGTTCCGGAGCGATCGAGGGCCGTCACGGTCTCTCCCTCATTTGGCAAAGGAAGGAACTCGTAGGGCAAGGTCACGGCCGCCCTTTCGTCGGGGAGACTCTCGTCGACCAGAAAGATGGCCTGGCCCGGACAAATGGGCACGCACGTCCGGCAACCGATACATTTGTCCTCATCCAGGTGAGGTAGGTTTGTAATGTCTTCACCCACCACGATCGCTTCCGCGCGGCAGCTGGTTTCGCAGGGGTTACAGGGGATGTCTTCGATACATTCAATCACCGCCACTGTGCCCTTACGGCGTCTGGCCTCAGACGGGACTCCCGGACTGTTGACGAGCTCCTCTTCGGAGAGAAAACCGGTTTGGGGCGATCTTGCAGACATCCTCCTATCCTTTCGCCGCTGCCATGAGATATTCTTTGGCGACTCTGCGGGCATCGCCGTGGGAGCCGGTGCGCAGTCCGACCATATTTGCGAGCTGAGTCTCATGATGTCTCTCAAAAGAAGGATCATCAAGGTAGCCCAGGCCGTGCGCGATGGCCAATCCCGCTATCCGGCCTTCAATAATGGCGGTGCTTGCCTCTTCGATGCCCGTGGCATCGCCGGCAACGTAGATACCCTTGACAGTCGTCTGTTGGTCGGAATCATGGGCTGGCACATGGCCCCCGAGGGAGGGCACGTAGACCATCCGGCAACCGGTCATCCTGAGGAGCTGGGTCATCGGGTTGAGGCCGACGGCAATACAGACGGTGTCCACGTCAAGCCGTGTTTCGGTTCCCGGGATGGGCTTCCAGGCATCATCCACTTGGATCACGGTGGCACCTTCAACCCGCTCCTCGCCGTGGGCTTCCTTGATGGTATGCGACATCATAAAGGGGACCCCGTACCGAGCGACTTTGGCCGCGTGGACGCCGTAACCTCCGATCTTGGGGGCGGCATCGATCACCGCCGCCACCCGGCAGCCGGCCTGTAGCATCTGGTAGGCGACGACCACACCCACGTTGCCGGAGCCCACCATGAGGAGGCTCTTTCCAGGCCTGATGCCGTGAATGTTGGCCATGGTCTGGGCGGCTCCGGCACCAATGACGCCCGGCAGAGTCCAGCCGGGAAAGGGGACCATGTTCTCGGAGGCGCCCGTGGCCACCAGGATCCGCTCGGCCCTGACCTGCTCCACGCGACCCTGGATGAGCACGTTCATGGCTCCCCCCTCATAGATCCCGAGCACGGCCGCATTTAGGGTCACCGTGACCCCGAGTTCGCGCGCTTCATCCAATAGGCTTTGGCCAATATCGAAGCCGCGCTCCTGCGCGCGATGTTCCTTGGAACCAAAGAACTTGTGGATTTGCTTGAAAAGTTGGCCGCCGGGGCGGTCGTTCTCATCGAAGACAATGACCTCGGCCCCGTTGCGAGCGGCCTCAATGGCTCCGGCAAGCCCCGCCGGTCCGGCCCCTACGACGACCATCTCATATCTTTGCACAGCTCACTCCACAGACATTTCAGGCCCGTGGCCCCGTTGCGTCTGTACGATCATACCCGCTTGTAGAGGTTCGACACAGGTGCGGACGTTTGGGACCCCGTTGACGACCATGATACAGTCCGTGCATCGTCCGATCGCGCAGAACATGCCTCGCGGCTCTTTCCTCTTCGCCGTGTAGCGGTGGATCAGAACGCCGGAGCTCCTCAAGGCGACGGCAATCGGCTCTCCTTCGTAACCCTCCAGGGTCCGGTCATCGAAGGTAAACTGGACCTTGGGGCCCTTCTCAAACTGTTTCAGGATCGGATGTTCATCAATTCGCATCGGGTATTCCCTTCACGAGCATTTATCCCTAGAAGAAGCCAAAGGCCTCGGTGAAGGTGAAGTTGGTCCCCACCAAGGGGATACCGGTCATGGCACAGGCCTCGAGGGTCAGGGAGCGCAGGTCTTCCCGCTCCATATTGGCCAGCGCTGTCTTGCCGGCGGCCTTTGCCAGGATGACTGCCTCATTCGTCATCCCCTTGATATAGTTGGCCACGCGTTCGGCCGCGGCATCGATGTCCAGCTTTTGGCGGAGTTTAGGGTCTTGGGTACCGATGCCGTAGGCGCACCGGCCCTCATGGCAGCGCAGACAAACGGCGCAACCCATGGCCACCATGGCGCCGGTTCCGATCGCCACCGCGTCGGCCCCGAGCGCAAGGGCCTTTGCCACGTCGGCGCCGTCCTTAATTCCACCTGAGACGACGAGGCTCACCTCGTCCTTAACCCCCATCTCCTCAAGGGCCCGGACGGCCTGGACCACGGCCGGTAAAGTCGGGATACCCAAATGGCCGGACGCGACCACAGGCGCTGCGCCTGTTCCCGCCTCGGCCCCGTCGACCACGATTCCGTCCACGCCGGTCTTGACCGCGATTTTGACGTCTTCCCGAACGCGGCCGGCCGCTATCTTGACGAAGATCGGAATTTCGTAGTCGGTTACATCCCTGATTTCCTGGACCTTTAGGACCATGTCGTCGGCACCAAAGATATCGCCGTGGCGGGGATGGCTGTGCAGGTCAATCCCTTCCGGGAGCTGACGAAAGGCGGCAATCTCCTTGGAGATCTTGCTCCCCATCAGGTGTCCGGCCAACCCCGGTTTGGCTCCGATGCCGGCGATGATCTCCAGGGCGTCCGCAGCCTCGATGTTCTGGTAGGAGAACCCAAACCGGCTGGGGCATATCTGGACTACTTGCTTGTAGGAATTGTCCCTTTCCTCGGGAAGCAGGCCACCTTCACCGTTATTGATGGAGGTCCCTACGATCCGGGTCGATTTAGCCAGTGCCGTCTTGGCCTCCTTGCTGAGGGCGCCGTAGGATAGACCCGAGATCATGATCGGTGTTTCGATCACCAACGGTTTCTTGGCGAAGCGTGCCCCCAAGACGGTCTGGGTGCGACAATCTTCCCGGTAGGTGTCGATGGAAAGACGGGAGAGCTGAGAGGGCAGGACGAGCAGGTCATCGAAGTTCGGATAGAGTTTTGTGGCCCCGCAACCGCGGATGCGGTGCGTGCCCGTATCGGCCTTATGCCTGACTTCAGCGACGGTTTCCGGATTCCAGATACCACGCTGAACATCTCTTACCTTTGGCTTTTTTGCTGCTTCACTCATGATGGCGACCCCACGGCTTGATGGGTTGGTTTGAACAGGTGATACTCGTGGCGGCCATAGACCTTGGGCACGACACTTCGGAAGTCGTCGACCCCTTGCTCGATGCCGTACTTCCGAAAAAGCGCCTCCACTTCCCGTTTTTCTTCATCCTTGATAGATGTCACGGTCACATTCCCCCCGAGCTTTTCTTCCACGGCCGGGTCGAGGACGTGGATGACGCCGTTGTACATCGATTCGCCGATCCCCTTACCGACCTCACCCAGGATGATGATTCGGCCTCCGAGGGTCATCTTGCCGCTCCACATCCCCACGTTCCCACAGACGATCAAGTTGCCGCCTTTCATGCCCCAGCCGGCGCGGCTCCCGGTATGCCCCCTCACCACGACGTTGCCGCCGATCACGGACGGCGCACAATTACTCCCCGTATTCCGCTCGACAATGATCTCTCCGGCGCTCATGTTGTCGCCCGTATACCAGCCCGTGTTGCCCTTGATGATCGTTGTCGGACCTTGCAGAAATCCGCCCGTATAGAACCCTGTGCTTCCCTCGACCGTTATGGTCCCCTGACCTCTCAGGGCGGTTGCGAAGTTATGGACGGAGTGGGGGTTCTCTACCACGACCTCTTGGTCTTTCCTGAGCGCCTCTCGCAGCTTGCGATTCACGTCCCTGGAGCTCAGTCCAGTGATATCTAAACGGACCATACCTGCACGCCTCCTGGCTCCATCTCCGTGGCATAGACGTCGGAGATGATCGGGGTTAGCGAGATCTGTTCCGATCCGAAGAGCACGGTGCCGTCTTCACCTTCGTAGACCACCACCGGTTTGAAGGCCAACCGATCGCGGAAGGCCCCGATCTGCTCAGGCGTAGCGGCCAGAATGGTGAAGATACCGTCGAAGGCGTCCAACGCCTTGTGAAGGGCCCCTTCCAGATCCTCCCCCCGCTCCATCATTTGATAGGCGATGAAGTGGGCGGCCATCTCGGTGTCGTTGTTGGTCTTAAACCGAATCCCCTTGTTCTCGAGGCTCCGACGCATATTGAAATAATTGGTGAACTGGCCGTTATGGACGAGGGAAAGCTCCGGATAGACATAGGATACAAAGGGGTGGGCAAAGTTGATGTTTTCGACGCTTTCGGTGGCCAGGCGCACATGCCCGATACCGTGGCTGCATCTCCCGACCTTGATGTTGTGCCGCTTTTGGAGATCTTCAGCTGAGCCCTGGTCCTTATAAACCTTCAGGTGCGGGCCAAGAGAATGGACACAGAGCTCCGGGTGAGAGTCGATGTCCCAATGCAGCGACTTCACCCGGCTCGGGTCGACATCCAGCGAGCCCTCGAAGAAGGTGAAGATCCCCTCCCCGGCATAGCTCCGGCTATTGATGACCTTGCCATGCTTTTGAATAATGCCCAGCAAGTCCTTTTCAAGGCTCGGTGCCGTCATGGAGACCCTCGCCGCTACCTCCTTCCGTTGCTCGTAGAGGGCCACGCCGGTGGCATCGCGTCCGCGGTGGACCAATTCCTTGAGCATATTGATGAGGTCCGTTCCAAGCGTCTCGCTATTCTTCGTAATAAGCCCTGCGATTCCGCACATAGAATGCCCCCATGATGTTGGATGTGGCCGTTCGCCTGTGCGCCCGGCGCTTCATTAGGCTCCTAAAAATGATAGGAGTATTCCTGGAACTCCCAGTCGGTCACGTGTTTGCGGAAGCGGGCCAGTTCGTGCTCCTTGAGGGCGACGAAGGCCCGGATCAGTTCTTCCCCCATCGCTTCGCAGATCACCTTGTCCTCCTTAAGGGCCTCCAAGGCTTCATGCAGATAGAACGGAATGGTCTCGTACGTCCCCGGCTCAACGTGGTAGATATCACCCGTTGCATGTTCGCCCGGATCGATCTTGTTTTCGATGCCGTCCAGTCCGGCGGCGAAGGCCGCGGCAAAGGCCAGGTAAGGATTGGCCGAGGCGCAGGGAGCGCGATTCTCTACTCGCGTCATGCGGCCCCGTTCTCCCGGTACGCGGCAATAGACCGTGCGGTTGTCCAGCCCCCAGGCCAGGTAGTAGGGGGCAAAGGAATCAGGGACGTAGCGTTTGTAGGAATTGATCGTCGGGGCCAGCAGGGCGGACATCCCACGCGCGTGCGCCATCTGGCCGCCCAGGAACCAGCGCATCAAATCGGACATCCCCTCTTTCCCGTTGGGATCATCGAAGAGGTTTTTGCGTGTTTCAGGATCGCTGAGGGAAAGGTGGATGTGGTAGCCGCTGCCGCCGCCGTTGGTGGTCGGTCGGCCCATGAAGGTGAGTAGGAGGTCGTTTTGCGCGGCGACCTCCTTGCAGACATATTTGAACGTGAAGGTCTGATCAGCCATCTGCAAGGCGTGATCATATTTCCAGTTGACTTCAAACTGACCGGGGAAGAATTCATGGTTGAGATAGATGATGTCGATGCCGAGTTCAAGGAACAGGTTCTGCAACGTGCGCATCAACCCCAAGCGGTCGAGGATTGGATTTGCCTGATATACACAGGAGAGATTGGCGTTATAGAGATCCCCGACGCGGCCCTCCCCCCGGTGGAAGATGAAGAACTCGAGCTCAGAGGCCGAAACCGGCCGTATTCCCCGATCTTCGTATCGCTTCAGAATGCGCTGCAAGACATAACGAGGGTCAACAGGATGAGGCTCGCCTTCCCGATAGGCATTGCCGATGAGCCGGGCGGTACCCTCCATGTAAGGCAACGCGGTAAACGTACTGAGATCCGGCTTGATGGTCATGTCCTTCCATTCGATCTCATAGCCCAACCCGGTTTCCGGGGCGACGTCGTTGGCCAAGTCGAGTGCATAGGCGGCCTGAGCGAAATTGATGCCTTCCTCGGCCAAATCCTCGAGCCGTTTGGCGGGTACCATCTTGCTGCGGCAAATGCCGTAAACATCAGGAAAATCGATGCGCAGGGTATCGATGTTGGCGGCCTTCATCCTTTCCCGGATCTCTTTGATCTCCATGACGAACCCTCCTGTCCGAGGCGAAAAAGTCGATCTGAAAGATTTATGACTTTTTTCCTCTAGAATTGTATATTAAATTTCACAGATGCAGTCAAGCAAAAATGCTATGCTCACAATCAGATGCGATTTCCTGGCGCATGCCGTCGTTTCAAGGGAACAATGAGGTCGATGCAGGAAATCAAAATTGTAATGTCAATTACATTTCTGTTTCATTATAGTATTTTTGTTGCAAGTGGGCAGGCCGAACCGGGCGGCGGATGATCTCCCCGCTAAGCCGTCGCCGCCTTCCGCACCAGGAACCGGTGTCTCCTTGATACCGGTTTCCGCTGAGGCTGCCGTAAAACGCCCATCTGCCCTTCGACAGGCTCACGGCCCTGAGCAAAGCCGAAGGGCTGCGTTACCCTCATC
>CAZAGT010000279.1:0-6967 GCA_964484515.1 uncultured Desulfobacteraceae bacterium
TGAAAAGACAGTGCCCTCCCGCCAGTCACTGCGAAAAGACATCACCGGCCTCCCAGCGCAGAGGCTGGAAACGGTTTTTTCGCCCACAAATTCTTGTGAGGAGCCGTTTTTTAGATGCCCTATGCGGGAGCACAGGGTGCTTCACTTCAATAGCGTAAAGGGCGCGGCATACCCCGTCATCTCCACGTAGCCAACACCTTCCACGTCCTCCCCCGCAGCGCTTCCTATGGCCGATACGCTCCCCTCCCAGTAGACGATTCGGGTCGCCCTTCGGGTGACCAGTTCCTGATCCTCTTGGTTTGACTTCAACCGCAGCTCGATGTCATTGGGTCCTATTCGTAGTTTCCATCGCGAGGGATAAAGCGCCTCCGTGCGTCGACTCTTCCAGCGATCGAGAACCTCGACTGCGAAATCATCCAGCCTTAGATGGCGCGATCGGCCCGAACGTGAAATGAGGGTGCCACCAGAGGCGGGATGATATCCCCCCTGGTCTAGGCGTAGCAGATAAATCATCAGCTCCATGTCATTTGAGAGTTGGATACTGAACCAGTCCCAGCCGCGGATGTCTTTTGCAAGGGAAGCCGTGCTGAATTCGTGGTCCATCCAGGAGGTGCCCTGTACCTGATATGCCTCTCCTTTAAGATTAAGGGTGCCGGAGGTCTTGAGACGCGTGAAGGAGTAATAACAACTGGCTTCGTCGGGCTGATCCCCTTTTCGGCTGTATCCTCGGTCCCCATGCAGAACAGGCGGCTTCGCAGGCGTGCAGCTGAGGTCAAGGCTGAAACGAGCGTTACGTGCTTTCAACTGATGTGTGACTTCGCTGAGTTGGGTCGACCAATCGCCGACGAAGACTCGTGTGGCACTCGGGCCCTGTTCGGTGCCCGCAAGACCGAGGGCTCCCCGTGCGATTCTTTCGTCGTAGAGAAACCGTGATCGGTTCAGATCTGAAACGGCCGTATGGGCCAGATAGATTTGTTGGGTGCGCCAGGCCGAGGGCCGTTCGGGCCAGGAGCGTTCAACGCCGGGTGGATCCGGCTGTACGCGGAAAAAGGTGAGTTGAAATCCAAAACGGTCTCCGCAAAAGGCCTCTAGGTTACCCGTATAATACCACCATTCAACCCTGTACCCGGGGTGAGCACCGTGGTCCTTTGGAAAGGTCAGATTACAGGGCCCGGTCACGGAACGGTAACCGGTGCCATTTGCCAGCACTCCACGACCAAATAAAAGGACGCAAGAGATGGCCAAGATACAGCAGGCTTTGAGCATGCGCATGGTTAGCTCTGTTGCTCCCTGAGGACCGTCGCCGGGGAGGAGCGGATAACGAGATGCGCCGCGGGAAGGGCGGCGATCAGGGCGGTGGCGAGGATGAGCGGCAAAGAGATGAGGAAAGAGCGCCAGTTCACCTGGTACATGAATGTCCAGCCAAAGGCATGAAGGTTGACCACGTCGATGAGCAGGTGTGCCAAAACGAATCCGCAGATGATACCTAACATCTCGCCGGCGATGACCATCAAAACCGCCTCCCAGAAAATCATCGAGCAGATCTGTCGATGGCTGGCCCCAACCGCCGAAAGGGTGTTTAGTTGACGAACGCGTTCGAGAACCATGATACACAACGTCGTCGCTATGCCCAAGGTCGCGACGAGCATGGCAATCAGGAGGAGGACAGTGGTCACCGCAAAGGTCTCGTCAAAAATACGCAGGATATCGCGGCGAAGCTCAACGCCTGAAGCCATTTCAAGAGGATGGCGTTGGCCAAAACGCTCAAGCATCCGAATGCGTAAATCTGCCACAGACGCCTTGCGATCCGGCGGTGTTTGATCGAAGAAGATGCGAGCCCCGCTCCAAGTGCGGCTTCCGGTCAATGTTTCAAGGTGTTTCAAAGCCGAATAGACGATACCCCCTTCCGTCCGGTAATCGCGTACGATCCCGAGGATGGGGGATTCCAGGGTGACATCCCCGAGATCCACCCGGTAAAGTTGTCCGGTTCCCAGACCGGTCTTATTGTGGAAGACCTCCGATATCAGCACCCCTTCGCCCGTGATGAGCGGTTCCCGGATTTCTCCAATCTCGCCCTCAAGCAAGACGAATTTGCCGTGACGCAAAAACATCGCCACGTCGAGGGCCTCCAACTGATATGGAACGTTATTTTCGTGGAGGTAGATCGTGCGATAGGGGAGTACCTCGACGGTAGGCGGAAGATCTCTAAGGAAGCGGACGACATCGTCAGGAAGCGGATCCCGGTAGCGGTTGAGACCAGCCATTTTGGGACGCAGAAAAAGATCACCGACAATGCTTTGTTCCACCCAGAGCGTGACCGTCTGTCGAAAACTATGGACCATAATGGTCAAGGCCACAAAAAGGGCCGTGGCCGTTATCAGGGCACCTATCGCTATGGCCGCGCGCCCGCCCGCATCACGCACATAACGCCCGCCCAGAAAAGCCGCCTCACTAATATGGCGGCGCAACAAGGGCGCCAGGTGCGTACCCATCCAAGAGAGGATGGCGGGCGCGAGCAATGCGAAGCCGGTCACCATGACAAAGATGGCCAGATAACCCGCAAGAGGCACGCCGGCTGGGCCGGGCAAATGAGAAAGGGGCCACGTCACAGCGATCAGGATCAGCCCGCTTATGGTCATTCGCCGGGCGGAACGATTCGTGCGAGTCGGCACGCCCTGTGAAAAAAGTGCTTCACGCGGAACGATTCGCATGGCATCGCGGGCGGGCCGATAGGATGCCAGCAGGGAAATCATGGCAGTCACCAAAAAAGACAGCAGGATCTCCCAACCGTCGAGGTTGAGCCCTTCCACGCGAACGCGCGCAAAGAGGTTGTTCACCGTGGAACTCACGCCACGGAGCATGGTCCCCACAAGAGCCGAAGCGACGGGAATGGCAAGTAACCAGCCCAGGACCCCAAGCAGGAGTCCCTCGCATAGGACCAGAATGAGAATGTTATGGGCGGAGGCTCCGATGGAACGCAAGATGGCCAGTTCCCGGCGTCTGGTCGCGGTGTTCAGCGACACGAGACTATAGACGAGGAACATGCCCACACAGAGCGAGACGAAGCTGAGGAGCGAAAGATTGAGCTGATAGGCCCTGATCATCGCCTGTCCAGTCTCCTTGATATCGGAGGGAGATTCGAGTTGGGTTCCAGACGGGAGTCCTTTGCGAATGTCCGTCACGGCGTCGGAAGGGGCATTAGGTACCAGGCGAATGTCGATGCGATCTACGGCACCATGTAGATCGGCGAATTCCTGAAACGTAGCGATATCCACAAGGGCCATATAGCCCCCCTCTACCAGGCCAAGGCCTTGGGGTTTCAGGGTCCCGCTGATTTTGAAATCCGCTATCCGGTTGACATGTTCGAGACGAATGCTGTCCCCGGCACGAAGCCCGGTAGCCTGGGCGAGACGCCGACTCAGGAAGATGGCAAAAGGCTTTCGCACCAGGTCGAGCCAAGGCTCAACCGGCTGGGCGCTCGTCATATCGAGCTGCCAGCTGCGGAGAGGTGAATCCAGGATGGGATCCAGACCGATGAGCAGGAAGGGCTCAGCCACCAAGCCTGTCGCTTGCACATAGGTGGTTATCAAGGGTGAGGCGGATTGAATCGCGGGATGGTTTAGGAGCTCGGCCACAAGATAGTCCGGCACCCGTCCGCCCGCCTGGGTGACCACGAAGTCCGCCTTTCCGGAAATAAAATCGATTGAGTTGTTAAAGGAATCGAGGGACGCATCCACGGCCAATCGGACACTGGTGAAGACGCCGGCGCCTAGGCCGATGCCGAAAAGTACGGCTAGAGTGCGCCAGGGACGTGCTTGCATGGAACGCACGACGAAACGATAGAATAAGAAAAGGAAGGCTTTCATGTTGGTCAGGCGGTAGAGTCTGTGATCTTGCCATCCTTCAGGCAAAGCCTAAGGGTGGCATAGGAGTCCGCCAGGTTGCTGTGAGTTGCGATGATGACGGTTCGTCCGAGCCGATGGTTTAGTTCCGCCAGAAGCTCAACAACCGCACGTCCATTCTTGCTATCGAGATTGCCCGTCGGTTCATCCGCCAGAATGAGTGATGGCTGGTTGATCAGGGCCCTGGCAATGGCCGTGCGCTGCATCTCACCACCGGAGAGCTGAGCCGGGTAATGGTGGGTTCGTGCGCTAAGATCCAGCCAGTCCAGGAAATCTCTTGCTCTCAGGTTGATGTCTTTGCTCGGTTGTCCGGCCAGGAGCGCCGGCAGACAAACGTTTTCGAGGACCGTCAGGGTGGGTAGCAGGTTGAATGTCTGAAAGACGACACCGACGGTCTCGCGCCGATAGCGATTGAGCTCAGCGGTGGTCGCCATTTGTAGATCTCGGCCGGCGACACACAGTTGGCCGCGTGTCGGAATATCTAGTCCGGCCAGGAGCGCCAGCAGCGTACTCTTACCGGAGCCGCTGTTGCCTTTCAGAACGACCAATTCGCCGGGAGGAATCCGGAGATTGATATCCTTTATCCCGACGACATCAACGGCGCCCAGGGGATAGATGCGGGTGAGATCTTTGGCCTCGATAAACGGCCTTTCAGGTTGGAAGTTCATAGTTTGATGCCCTGCGAGGTGGACGGCCATTTCCCCATTGATCCCTTGGATATGCAAGATCCTCAATTATTTTCAGTGCTAGGGTTACCTGAAAACCAAGCTGAAATCAATACGGGGAGATCGATAGCAAAGATCGGAATTCACAGCGTTCTGCGCTCCTATGAGAATGAGTTTGAGTTCACGGCAGCAATTCCAAATAGAGCTGTTTTTCTTTGCATTTTTATAATTCGCAAATATCATAGGTCCGTGTAGGGGAGGAATCGGGGTTCGCCGAGGGGAATCTCAACGTAGCCGTTCGGCCTTCCTGGCCGTAGGTTGCTTTGGCGAATTCGGCAACTGTAGGATTCCAATATTTCGGTTTGACTCGGGCATTCATTCTCATGAAGTTTCGTCGTTAGATGCTTAGAGTTAAAATGTAATCACTTCGGACACTAATGAGATGAATTTTTGCAGCAATTGCGGCGCCAAGGTCGGTTTTCGGGTTCCCCGCGGGGATGACCGCCCCCGTTTCGTGTGTGATGCCTGCCAAACCGTGCATTACCAGAATCCACGGATGGTCGTCGGATGCATACCAGAGTCCGACGGAAAGGTGCTCCTGTGTCGCCGCTCAATTGAGCCGCGTTACGGGCTCTGGACCGTCCCCGCCGGCTATTTGGAAAACGGTGAGACGGTTCCTGAGGCTGCGAGGCGAGAGGCGCAGGAGGAAGCATTTGCAAAGGTTGAAATCATGGGTCTCTACTCGATTGTCGATCTGCCTCAATTCCATCAGGTGTACCTCATATTCCGTTCACGTTTGCTTGACCACAGCTATAGGGCCGGCGCCGAGAGTCTCGAAGTGAGGCTCTTTAGTGAACAGGAGATCCCCTGGGAATCCTTGGCCTTCACATCGATAAGAAAGACCCTTCGATTCTATTTCAGGGATCGCCCCAGCGGTGTTTTCCCTCTGCATGTCACACGCCTTTGAGACTTCCCAGTTCTTCATTGCCGCGCCGGCGAAAGTGATTACTTATTCGAAAGAAAGATAAGGACTCTGCACCGGAGGCCCAATTGACTAATGACCCGCCGCCTTTTCATGAACAGGTTACTGAAAGGATTGAAGCTAGGGCTATTGATGAGTGCCGTGCCAATCTTGCCTGAAACGCCGGCCGCAAACGCAGAGCCAGAAAGGGATCTACCCGACGAGAACATGACTCTTAGGGCCATTGTCCGAGAGAAGCTACACCACGGTCGTGACAGGTTCGTGAACCCTTTCACTCGAATCGTCCACGGAAGACTGTCACGGGTCCTATTCTGGAGACTGTTCGCCGAGAACCGGTTCAGAAAATACTATAAGAATGAACGCGTCCAGCCTGTTTCGATTGATTGGAAACCTATTCGAGATGACAAGGGCCTTTCGGTCACGTTTCTGAAGCACGCCAGTGTTCTTATTAAGGACACTGATCAGTACATCGTCGTTGATCCGGTGTACTCGCGTTTCTTTTGGGGCATTCAGGATTTCACGCCGTTCGCCTTTGATATCGAAGAGATGCCAAGACCTCAACACGTCCTGATTACCCATGGGCATTACGATCATCTTGACAAAAAGACGCTTGCCGGCTTTGGGAGGGATACCCACGTGATCAGTCCCCTCGGTTACGATGCCGTTTTCAAGGACCTTGGTATGTCCCGCAGGACACAGCTGGATTGGTACGAAGGCTTTGAGAAAGAGGGACGACAAATCGTGTTGCTACCCTGCAACCACTGGAGCATGCGAAATCCCTTGGTGGGCCCGAACCGCTCCCTGTGGGGTTCGTTTCTCATCAAGACGCTGAGCGGATTCACCATCTTTGTGGCGGGTGACACGGGCTACTTTTCGGGATTTCATGAGCTAGGCAAAGAATTCAAGATCGATTTGGCCATTTTCAACCTGAGCGCTTACGAACCGCGTTGGTTCATGGCGCCCAGCCACATGAATCCGCAAGAGACCGTGCGCGCCTTCCAAGAGCTTGGGGCCGCTCATCTGCTTATCGTTCATTGGGGTACATTTCGCCTGGGTGACGAACCGGTGTATTTCCCTCCGATTGACATGCGATGCGAAATTGAAAAGAGGGGGTTGAGCAAGAAATGGGTCCCTCTGAGACACGGTGAGACGCTCTACTGCGACGAATTGTCCGCATGAGCATTTGACCTGAACGTGTGCTTGTTGAGGATGCGAACGTCCGTCACCATTTGGAGACGTGCGCGACGCGCGTAAGGAGGGTAGCGGGTAGGTCTGTGGTCAAGCGTCGCGTCAAAACGGTCGAATCAGTATGGTATCCTCGCCGCCGACTCTGGACGATGACAACGTATTCGCCTAGGTCTTGATCCCTACGTTGCATAAACAACACGACAGAAGGTGTGTAAAGACAATAATAACAA
>CAZAGT010000280.1:0-6956 GCA_964484515.1 uncultured Desulfobacteraceae bacterium
TCCCGTTGAACGCGTCTTTTGCCGCCGGGATGCCCAGGCGCGGGAAGATCGCCTTTATGTCCCAATCGGGCGCCCTTTGCACGTCCGTCCTCGACATCGCCCTGGCTCAAGATATCGGGTTTTCCCGCTTTGTCAGTCTCGGCAATAAGGCCGATCTAAACGAGATCGATTTCCTCGCAGCCTGGGCCGACGATTCGGAGTCTAAGGTCGTTATGGCGTATCTGGAGGGAATCCACGACGGGGGCCGCTTCATCGACGTGGTCCGCCGGGTGACAAAGCATAAGCCGGTCATCGCCATCAAATCGGGGACGACCAACGCCGGATCACGGGCGGTAAGCAGCCATACGGGCACGCTGGCCGGCAGCGAGCGCGCCTACGAGGCGGCCTTCAAACAGGCCGGTGTGCTCCGTGCGAATTCAATGGGAGACCTTTTCGATCTGGCCGTGGCCATGGCTCGCCAGCCCCTTCCCGCCGTCGATCAGGTCGTCGTCGTCACGAATGCCGGCGGTCCGGGCATCATGGCGAGCGACGCGATTGAGCGCGCCGGCTTGAGGCTGGCCCCGTTGGCCCGGGAGACGATAGAGGGCCTGCGAGAGGCCCTCCCGGCCGCGGCCAGTGCGCTAAACCCGATCGACGTCCTTGGTGATGGCCTGGCCGATCGCTATCAAACGGCTCTCGAGAGGGTATCGACCGACCCAAACGTTGGGGCGATACTCGTAATCTTGACGCCCCAGTTCATGACGCAGATCCGGGAGACCGCCCTGGCCATCGGAACAATCGCGGCGAAGAGCAGCAAGCCGGTCTTGGCTTGCTTCATGGGCGAGGCCAACACCCGTGCCGGCGTGGAGATTTTAACCGCCCACGGAGTGCCCAATTATCCCATCCCGGAGCGGGCCGTCGCGGCCCTTAAGGCGATGACCGCCCAAAGGGAGTGGCAGCAGGTTCCACTGCCCGAGTTTGAGTCCTTTCCCTTGAAGCGGGAGGGGATCTCAGAGACTTTTGAAAGGGTGCGGGTCGAGGGGCGGCTGGAGATAGGCGATGCGGAGGCTCGGTCCCTGTTGGAGACCTGCGAAATCTCAGTCCCGGCTTCTCAGCTCTGCAAGACGGCCGATGAAGCGGCACGAGTTGCCGGGAAGATCGGCTTTCCCGTGGTGATGAAGATCGCCTCACCCGACATCCTTCACAAGACCGATATCGGAGGCGTACGGATGAATATCGGCAGCCTGATGGATGTGCGCGACACCTTTGACCTGCTGACCCTCCGCGCCATGCGCTACATGCCCGATGCCGAGATCTGGGGATGCCTCGTACAACAGCAGATGCAGGGGGGCAAGGAAGTCATCGTCGGCATGAACCGGGACCCACAATTCGGTCCCCTTGTTATGTTCGGCCTCGGGGGGATCTATGTGGAGGCCCTCAAGGACGTCTCTTTCCGAATCGCTCCCTTCTCGCGCGATGAAGCCAATGATATGATCCGGGAAATCCGCTCCTTCAATCTGCTGCGCGGCATCCGCGGCGAAGTCCGCTCTGATATCGATGCCGTTGTGGAGGTCTTGCTGAAGATGTCCCAAATCGTGACGGAATTTCCGGAGATAGTGGAACTGGATATTAACCCCTTGATCGTTTTTGAAGAGGGCCGAGGGGCAACAGCAATCGATATGCGACTGGTACTCGCTTCAAAGCCCGCCGACCGGTGAAGGGACTCATCCTTGTTTAAGAGACTGGGGAAAACCGGCCTTTAAGGCAAATGAGGAACGGAGGTAACGATGACCACTGCAATCTATGTGACGGCAACACAGGACTTCTCCGGCAAGAGTGCCGTCTGTGTCGGCTTGCTCCGTCGGTTCCAACGCGATGGATTTGTGGTCGGCTATATGAAACCGCTCAGCACGACGGCTCGCATCGTCGGAGAGCACCTCGTCGATGAGGACACCCAATTCATCAAGGCGACCTTTGGCCTAGTCGATCCCCTCGAGGTCATGGCGCCGGTGGTCATCACGGATCGGAAGGTGCCGGAAATCCTGGTCAAGGATAAGCAGGACCTCACGGAAAACGTGCGGTCGGCCTTCGCTACCTTGGCGGCCGGTAAGGATATCGTCGTCCTGGAGGGCGGCGGGAGCCTGCGGGACGGCTGGATTGTAAATCTGGCTCCGCCCCACGTTTCCGACTTGCTGAAGGCAAGAGAGCTGGTGGTCGTGCCGCACGCCGGCGACCTCCAGCTCGTCGATGATCTCATCACCGCGCGGGTTCGACTGGGTGACTCGCTGCTGGGCGCCGTGATCAACAGCGTCCCTGAGCCGCGTTTGGACTTCGTGCGGAAACAGGTCAGGCCGTTTGCGCGCCGTCACGATGTGCCCATTTTCGCGATCCTGCCCCGCGAGCGGATTCTGTTTTCAGTGAGCGTGGCCGAGCTGGCCGATGGCCTCAAGGGCGAGATCCTGTGCAGCCTACGATCGGTTGAAGAGCTGGTGGAGCACCTCGTGGTGGGGGCCATGGGAGTCGAAAGCGCCTTGACGTACCTGCGTCGAAAACCCAACAAAGCGGTTATTACCGGTGGAGACCGGCCCGACATTCAATTGGCGGCACTTGAAACCTCCACCCGCTGCTTGATTCTGACAGGGAATATGCGCCCCACCCCGCAGATCTTGGGCCGCGCCGAGGAGCAAGGGGTTCCCATCATTCTTACGCGCCACGACACGATGACGGCGGTTGGGCGAATCGAGCGTTTCTTCGGCAAGACCCGCTTCCACCAGGAAAAAAAGGTTCAACGCTTCGAAGCCCTGCTTGAGGAACATATGGATTTCGAGGCCCTCTACAAGGCCCTCGGGGTTCGTTGAAGAAAGCGGGACAACGCGATAAGATTCAAGTGGAACGCCCATCAGCGGACAACGTGGCCGGAAATCGTCCTTGCGGTGTCCTTCACCCTATGAATCTTCGGCCCGACCTTGATGCTCGTTGGAACGGTCATATCGGTTATCGGCGTCTACAAACCGGATTGAATGGCGTAGGTGTTAAAGAAACGAATCCGTTTCTCTGATTAGAAGGTCACCTTGCTCAGGTCCGCCTCGAGGGACACCAGAATTTTCTCAAGCGCAACGTTCCAGCCTTCCACCAGGTCTTCGGGTGAATCTCCCCTTAGGGCGGCTCTTTCGCTGTATCGTTTGCCCATGAGCACCTGGGCGCGATCTTGATCATCCCGAATCAACGAGAACTCGATCTCGATGACGGCAGATGGTCGGCGGCTTTCTCTGAAATCACCATAAAGGGCCGTCACGGACCCCCTGAGGCTGTAAATGGGATCGGCAAGATCCGCCGAATCCGTAACGACTCGAAAGAGACCTGATTGGGCAAGCCATTCACGGGTGGTCTCGGTGAGCATGGCGCCCGGCAGGGTAAAGAACTCGTTGTAATAGTCCGATTCGTAGGTCACGCTATCCTTCCGGTAAACAAATCCTTTCCCGCCATAGGGGGAGGATACACGAAACTTCGGCACAAAAAGGGGCGTAGCCGCTTCGGGTATGCGAGCATCTCCCTTCCTTAGGACTTCCAATACATAGGAACGCTTTTCAGGGTAGCTGGTCTCTAAACTCAAACAGCCGTTTGACACCAGGATCAAGACCAGGCTTCCCGTGAGATAGGCTAGGAGGATTTTGAGATTCATGGTTTCTTCGCCGGCTTTGAGGGCGGTGGCGGCTTGCCCAGCAGCAGTTGGCTGGGACTGCGTTTGATGTTCTCGGAGAACTCCCGCATGTTTTCCGAGAATAGCTTTATGTTTGCAATGAGTTCCTCCACATCCTGCTGTTGTGTGGCAATGAGGCCGTCCAAGCGGCGTAGAATTTTTCTGAGTTCCGCTAGGGCAGCAGGCAGGCCCTCGGCTTGAGAGTCGAGTTTTGTGGCGATGTCATTGATAGTCTTCGATGCCTCGCCAACGGTGACCAGAATTTGGTTGAGAGGTTTTTCGGAGTTCTCCGTCAGTCTCTTGGTAGCCGCGACCGTAGCTGCCGTATCGGTCAGGATACCCTTGATTTTGGGACCACCCAGGATCCCGCTGAGGGTTCGGTTGGTCGCTCGCACTTCGCTTAACAGTTTTTCGGTTTGCTCCCCGATCACGCGGATGTTTGACTCACTCACGATCGCACTCAGACTCTTCAGGGATCTTTCGAGCTGCTGAAGCAGCTCATGCAGATCGATTTTTTCGAGGCTCTTCATGATCTTGTCGATCGCAACGCCGATCCGGCTGATGGTACTGGGCGTAGAGGGGATGTACGTGTATTTGGGCTTCCAGTCGATCTCGAGGGGTGGGCTCAGTCCGGGGTCGGAGTAATCCATCTCCAGATGAGCAGTGCCAGTCAGGCCCTGGTAACCTACGCGTATCCGGAGGCCTTTTTCGATTTCACGTCTCAAGTACTCCTTGCCGACGGCTCCAACCTTGCGTTTGAAGGCCTCGCGCGCAATGGACGCCCTTACCAGAACATAGTTCTTTTCAGTGGCATACTCCTTGCCCAAGAGCGACACCTCCTCGGTCTTCCCGATGCGCACGCCACGGAATTTGATCGGAGCGCCCGTGTCGAGCCCCTGAACCGATTGCTCGAAGTACGTCTCAACAAGGATCGGCTTGCTGAAGAAAGCACCGGCTCCCAAAACGACGACTCCCACGGCGGCAATCGCAACGGCAGCGAGAATGAATAAGCCGACCTTGGTGTAATCCGGATCTCTACTCATGTTCCGCCCCTGTGGGAGGTGACTCTGTTAAAGGCACCGCATTCGGCCCGTGAGCGGCATCGGTCGTAAGGGGAGACGGCTTCAGCTCTCGTTTGAAAAACTGGCGTACAATCGGGATGCGACTCTGATCACGTAAGTCGTGGGGTTTACCCATGGCAACGATTCCCTTGACTGACTGATCGAGCATGGCAACCCGGTCTGCAATCGCATAGATACTCGGCAGTTCATGGGTGACGATGACAAAGGTGACTTCCAGATTACGGGCTAGGGTCAAGACCAGATGGTCCAGCCCCGCCGACGTGATCGGATCCAGCCCCGCCGACAGCTCGTCGAGGAAGAGGATGGCCGGATCCAGCGCCATGGCCCGGGCGATGGCAGCCCGCTTTTGCATGCCTCCACTGAGCTCGGATGGCATGTACTCTTCAAACCCGTGGAGTCCCACCAGCTTAAGCTTCATCATGGCGATGAGGTTCAGGGCGGCTAAAGGAAGGTCGGTGAATTCCTCGAGCGGCAACCGCACGTTTTCGAGGAGACTCATCGACCCGAAAAGGGCGCCCCTCTGGTACATGACACCGATTTTTCGCAGGATCAAGAGGCGTTGTTCGCCGACAGCCGAGACGATATCCTGCTCATCGATCAGGATACGGCCGCTCAGAGGTTTGTGCAGTCCGATCATCTGCTTGAGGAGGGTCGTCTTGCCGCATCCGGAACTACCCACGATAACAAAGATCTCGCCCCGAATCACTTCAAACGAGACGTCCTCGAGGATAGCTCGCCCTTCATAGCCCGCGGTGAGACCGTCCACCCTGATAACGGACGTCTGTGAAACCGTCATGGGTGTCTAAATGCCCAGATAGAAGTACATGACCGAAAAAATGCCGTCCGTGGCTATGATGAGGATGATACAACCAACTACCGAACGGGTAGCTGATTCACCCACGGCGGCGGCCCCGATTTTGGTCCGTAGGCCTCGGAAGCAGCCGATGCACGCCACGATAATACCGAAAGCGACGGACTTTGTCAGACCTCCCAGGAAGTCGACGTAATTGACGGCCGTGAGGACCTGATTGAAATAGGATACCGGCGAGTAACCGAGGGATAGCAGGACGATAGATCCCCCTGAGACCCCGACGAGGTCGGCGAAGACCGTCAGCAGCGGTGTCATGATAACGGCCGCGATCATCCGCGGTACGACGAGGAACCGAGTGGGGTCGAGCCCCATCGTAGTCAAGGCGTCGATTTCCTCATTGATGCGCATGGTCCCGAGCTCCGCAGCAAAGGCGGACCCTGAGCGCCCTGCCAGGAGGATAGCAGTCATAAGCGGGCCTATTTCCCGTAACATCGAAAGGGCCACGAGGTTGGCTACGTAAATATCCGCACCGAACTGGCGCATCGGAATGGCCGCTTGAAAGGCCAAGATCAATCCCATCAGGAAGCTTATCAAGGCGATAATGGGTACCGCATCAACCCCCATGGTCTCCGCCACCATAAGCGCGTCCTTCCACCGGATCAGGCGCGGGCGCAACGACAAGCGGTAAAGCGCCGTCCCGAGCTCGCCGACGAAAGCAACCAGGGCCCGAATGTCTTCCCAGGACCTGAAGGCGGCCCGGCCGATTTGATCGGGGAGGCCTGGCGGTTTTGAGGCCCCCTCTTGGGGCTCTTCAAACTCGGCCGGATCGAACGTCGAGAGCATCTGCTGGAATTCACGTCGCAGGCCGCGTATTTCACACTCACCACCCTCCTTACGTTGGCGACGTTGAAGTTCCACGAGCAGCCCAATGCCCGATCCATCACAGTAATCAACCTTTGTGGCATCGACGATAAGTCGCGGAGACGGGTTCCGTTCCAACGTCTCAATGGTTGATAGCCACGCCCTTCCGGTGGTCGTCGAATCGAGACGCCCATCGATCGAAAGGGTCAAGGCCTCACCCGCCGTTATTTCGGTTCGAATAGAGGTACCTTGTCCCTCAGGGCCCGGCAGTGAGGGATTGATGTTCATTTTTCCTCAAATGGAGACTTTATATCAACTCCTTGTCTTAATCTCAAGGTGGACAAGGGGGAGGAAGACGTTTCAGGTCCTTCCCTTTTTTCGACTCCTTTACCCGGGCATATCGTTGTGGTAGAGATGGGAGCAAGTTCTAGGCGTAGCGGAAGAAACGTCGTGTTCAAGAGCTAAAATAGGGTTCATCCGGCAAATGCCGGGGTGTCCTTGTGTAAGAAATAGAGTCGAAGCT
>CAZAGT010000281.1:0-6942 GCA_964484515.1 uncultured Desulfobacteraceae bacterium
GAGGGGGCAGAACTCCCCTACAGATAAGGCATAGAAAAGACCAGGCCGGGAGAACCGGAATCGAAGAAAAGAGATCACAGCCCTCCCACCGGACTCCGAGGCAATCAGATTAGAATCGGAAAACCTGGATTTCGATCGAAAGCAGATGGGAGTTCGATCGATTGTGCCATCGATAGCGAAGCGCTGACCCAGAGATTCTTGTGAGGAGCCTTCTTTTTGGGGATTTCACTCCACAATAGGAGGGCGCCGTTTCCAGAACTCCGTGGCCTGTTCAAAGGCATGCGCGAGTTGGAGCACGCCGAAGTCATCCTGATGGCGACCCACGATCTGCACCCCCACAGGCAGCCCCTCGGACGTAAAGCCGCAGGGGATTGAAATGGCCGGCAGACCAGTCACGGAGATGTAGTAACAGGACTTCATCCAGTCGATGTAGGTCTCCATTTGGACACCGTTGATTTCGCTCACGTAGCGTCGCTCCACATCGAATGGCAGGACCTGGCTGACCGGTAGAACCAGGTACTCGTAAGTCTCCATGAATTCCCGGACGCGGTGGTATAATTCAGTCCGCTTGCGCTCCGCTTGTCCGATTTGCGGACCCGTCAGTTTTCGGCCCTCTTCGATATTCCAAATCACAGTCTCTTTAATCTGATCGCGATGGTCCTGGAGCAGATCTCCGAGGGCCAGCTCCATCCGCCAGGCGCGCCAAACCTTGAAGATCTCGTCGGCGTCCGAGAAGTCCGGTTCCCGATCCACGACTTCACATCCAAGCGCATGGAATGTACCCCGTTGACTCTCGATGGTCTCCGTCACTTGGGCCTCGACCGGAAGCCCTCCCAGATCACGACTCCAGGCAAGTTTCACGCCCTTGAAATCCCTTTCCAGCGGCCGTGAAAACAAGCTTCCGGGCTCGGCAATCGCGATTGGCGAGCGCGGATCGGGGCCGGCAATCGCACTCAGGACGAGGGCGATGTCCTTCACCGTGCGAGCCATGGGGCCCTCCACGGTCAAGGGAGACCACCCCACCAGATCAGGCCAGGTGGGGACCCTGCCCGGAGAGGGACGCAACCCCACCACGTTACAGAAGTTGGGCGGGTTGCGTAGCGATCCCCCCATGTCGCTCCCATCGGCGATCGGCAGCATCCCGCAGGCAAGCGCCACGGCGCCACCACCACTGCTACCGCCGCAGGTCTTCGCCGTATCATAGGGATTCAGCGTCTCCCCGAAGACATCGTTATAGGTCTGGGAGCCGGCACCGAACTCAGGTGTATTGGTTTTCCCTATCGTAATCGCGCCGGCCCTTCGCAGGCGCTCGACGATCAGGCCGTCCTCCCGTGGGATGAAATTGCTGAAGATCCTCGACCCGGATGTCGTGCGGATCCCCCGTGTCGGAATGAGATCCTTATGGGCTATCGGGAGCCCGTGCAGGGGCCCGGCGTCCTCCTCGTGCGCCAAGACATCATCGGCCGCCAGGGCCCCCTCCATGGCCCTCTCAGGCAATAGCGTAATGATGGCGTTGACCGCCGGGTTGACTCGTTCGATCTGGGATAGATGGGCCTCCATCACCTCACGGACGGAGAGTTCTTTGGTTCGGATGCGTTGTGCCAACTGAGTCGCCTCCAGGAAGCATATCTCTGAGCCGCCCATAGTGTTTCCTTTCTATCATTCCTTTCTGGCCCCAGGACCCCAAGGAGGACCCATCCGCTCGAAATCCGGGGGCTCTGCATGACGACGAACCTAGCACATGAGACGTTACTACGCAATCAACTCGCCATGGCTCCCCTTCCCTCTCTTGCCTCAGGCCTGAGCAAGGTTTAGATTCATTAGGCGTTCCGGTCGCGTATTGCCTTGACATGCATGGAGGGCCGAAACTGAAGATCTACTGTACCGACCCATTCACATTCTCACTTCCTGAGTGGCATAGCTTCCCTGCGGAGAAATACGCCTTACTCCGACAGCAACTCAGCCAGTCCGGAATCGTCCGACCGGAGGATCTCTTCGTTCCTGACCCGGCAACCAAAACAGAGATCTTGCGAGCCCATGATCCCCTCTATCTGCGACGCGTCCTGCAAGGTGAGTTGACGGCTAAGGAGATCAGGCGCATCGGGTTGCCATGGAGCCATGCTATGGTCAATCGGGCCAGACGTTCGGCCGGAGCGACGGTCGCAGCCTGTCACGCCGCCTTACGTGACGGTCTCGCGATCCATTTGGGCGGCGGCACACACCACGCCTTCTGCAATCGGGGCGAGGGGTACTGCTTTTTCAACGACAGCGTCATCGCGACGCGGGCGATCCAAGCCGAGGGTCTGGCTAGACGGATCCTCATCATCGACTGCGATGTCCATCAAGGCAACGGGACCGCGGCCATGCTGGCGAAAGAACCGTCCGTCTTCACCTTCTCTATCCATGGCCGCAACAATTTTCCCCTTAGGAAAGAGCAAAGCGATCTTGATATTGCGCTCGAGGACGACGCCACAGACGTGACCTATCTCACCGAGCTCCGTAGGGCCTTACCGGGTATCTTCGAACTTGCAAAACCCGATATCGCGATTTACCTTGCGGGGGCTGATCCGTATATCGGCGACAGATTCGGACGCCTTGCAATCAGCAAGGACGGCCTATCCCAGCGTGATCAGTTCGTCCTGGAGGCTTGCCTCAAGAGACGTGTCCCGCTCGCCATTACAATGGCCGGGGGCTACGCCAGGCATATTCAGGAGACGGTCGACATTCATATCCGAACCGTCCGAACGGCCTCTGAGATGGCAAGCGGTGGTCTCCACCGGCGAAGTGCTTAAATTCACAGTAAATCAGTCGAAAAAGGTGTTGACAGCCATTTCCCAACATGATTAAGTTGGTCTCGTTCAGAGAATGAAATCGCGTTCCCTGGGAGATTTTACGATATCCGGCGCATGAGGCGTATATTTCAATTCCGCAATATTGAAACCGTGGCCTGCCCTTCAGATCAGATCGCGGGTTCTTTAGCTTGTAATCTTGCACTCTCTCCACCTTGTGATGCTCGTTTTATTTTCCGTTACTGTCCTACCTATACAGGACTGTTCTATAGGAATGCTCACGCATGCCTGCCCGCGACGCCTGTCTCAGGGTAAGTGAGTTGTCTTGGTGGGGATATCGACGGTATCACGTCGCGCGCATTTGCCCGGGCGGAAGAATTTTTTGTTGAAAGGAGGTGGTAGTAAGGCCTGGGACAACAACCAGGATGGTTTAGTTCGTCGTTGGTTTTGGATACCTGAATGAACGACAAATCTTACAACTGAGATGCCAGCGAATGGCAGCCTATGAAAGGAGGACGGCCATGAAAGGAATGGATCGTCGGGAGTTTTTTGACAACGTGGTGAAGTACTGTGGTACCGGTGTTGCCGCCTTGGGTCTTCTGAGTTACACCCGGCGGGCGCACGCGGTCGAGGACCTCGATAGGCCCGCTGAAACGGGGGTCTGGAAGATGCGCGACGTGCAACTCGATCAGTACGGCGAGTTCATCAAGAACGCACCCCTCCCGGAAGGGTATTTCACAAAAGAGCCCGAAGAATTCGTCAACGGCATGAAACCGGTCAAGTGGTCCCACCTGCACAAGAATTGGTACCAGACCAATGACAAAAAATCTATGGTCAGCATTGTCCAGGCCACGCCCCTCAACAAGGATCTGAAGGGGGATATCCGGCGCGTCATCAACCAGATGGGCGGGTTTGGGCAGGCCCTCAATAAGGGTGACCGCATCCTGATCAAACCGAACATGAACACGGGTGATCCCTGGCCCGGCGGCGGCACCGACTATCGCTTCCTGGAGGCCCTCGTTCAGGTCCTTCAGGAGAGCGGGTATACGAACCTGACCGTCGGCGACAGCTGCGGCCCCTGGGGACCGACCGCGCGTGTGATCAAGGACCTCCGGCTGGATGAGGTCTGCCAGCGGAACAACGTCAAGCTGCTCGACTTCGACAAGGGCAAATGGATGCACATCACGAACAGCAACGCCGAGTTTCTGGGACGCTTCGGCGGCGGCGACGGGACGGTCGGCTACGTCGAAGCCCTGCGCGACTTCGACAAGATCATCTACCAGCCGATCATGAAGACCCACTTTCTGGGCCACATCACGATGAGCCTGAAGCTCTCCGTGGGCATCCTGCATCGGGCCGATCGCGGCGGGCAACTGCACGCCTTCAACCACATCTTCACCGGGCCGCAGGCTGCCGAGATCAACATCCCCTTCAAACCGGATCTCATCATCATGGATGGTCGGCGCTCGTTCATCAGCGGCGGCCCCTCCCATGGTGAAGAGGTCGCCCCGGGCTTCCTCGTCGCTTCCGGTGATCAGGTGGCCAACGATGTATGGGGCATCAAGCTCCTGCAGGAATGGTACCCGACCGTGCAAAACAAGATCACCATGGACGCCTGGCAGGTCAACCAGATTGCCCAGGCCGTGAAGGTGGGTTGCGGGTACGCCCGGAGTAATGACGACGTCAAGATCCTGTACTCCTAAGCAGCAAAACAGGTCAAAAAAAGCCCCGCTGACCCTTTTGGGTCAACGGGGCTTTTCTATCCACGATCACGTGGCTTACGTACTCGGCAATGAAAACGGTGGCCGCGCCTGGAATGGACCCATGATTTCGCCCGTCTCCGGAATCACGATCCTGTAAAAATAGTTCTCCTCCACCGGGATGGACTTATCCACATAGCGGTAGCTCTTCGTGCCTGGCTCGGCCTCTATCGTCGTGACCAAGACGTCATCTCCGTCCGGGGACACCATGCTGCGGTGGATCTCGAACGTCATCGGGCTATCCTCAGGTACCGTGGCCTTCCAAGTCAGGCGGACCGCCTTGTGGCGCGGCATGACCCTCACCTCCGTAATGGTGGATCCTCCGGCGTGCTCCTTGGCAAGGGCCTCGGTGATATTGTCGCGAAACGATCCTGTTCCGGAAAAACCGATGAGTAGACCCGATACCGCCACCGTCGTTGCGACCCAAAGGGATTTGCTCATTCTCTCAGCCTCCTCTAGACAAGGTCTCCGATTTGTCCCCTCCGCATGCTTAACATATCAGGCTTCCGAGAAAGCTCTAGAGGGACCATGCTGCAACGCATTTCAAACGGCTAGACTGCTATCAGCGTTCTTATATGACGCCATGATCAAAAATCAAGCGAATAATGCGGCCCGATTGAACGCTGGGCAAGCCGCCTCCAAGCCGGCACCCTATCTGGGCGCGGCAGTCTCCCGTTTGCTCGAAATCCGTTGCACCTCATCCGTCAGGTTATGAGTTTTGTGTTGACGCCGAACCTGCTTTTACCTACGCTCCGAAAAGAATTCCGGCCTTTTGCGCACTTGAGCATAACCCCATTACGATTTTGCACAAAGGAGGAGGTAGCCATGAGAAGAAAGGCTTGGCGGAGTTACCCGTTGCTGATCGTTACGTTTATCGTGCTTCTCTTGATGCCCACCCACCTGATTGCCGAGCAATCAGATCTCTCCCTATCCCAATTAGTAGCGGGATTCAAAGCGACCACCGTTGCCTCGGTGTCCGATGCCGTCGATCAGGTGACCGGCCAGCGCGGCTTTATGTATCACGACATGCGTCCCCTGGCCAGGGCCAAGGTGGTCGGCCCGGCGGTGACCACCCAGATTCGTCCCTCGATCAAGGCGACCGGAGCGTCTGGGCCGAATCATATGTTGCTCGCTATTGACGAAGCTGCCCCGGGCTCCGTGGTGGTCATCGTGGTTGAAGATGGCCTCGACATCTCCGGAATCGGCGGCTTGATGGCCACGGGCTGTCAGGCCAGGGGGCTGGCAGGCGCTGTGATCGACGGGGCTGCGCGCGATGTGGATGAAATCAACAGATTGGGTTTTCCGGTTTATTGCCGGAGCATTACACCCGCAACATCCGTCGGACGTTACGTGAGCGTCGGCCGCAACATGCCTGTGACTTGCGCCGGGGTGACCGTGAATCCGGACGACATCATTGTGGCCGGGACGGACGGCGTCGTGGTCGTCCCACGGGCAAAAGCCGCCGAGATTCTACAAATTGCGCAGAAGATCGACGAAAAGGAAGCAAAGATGGTCCCCATGATCCAGGAGCTGGAATCGATCATGAAGGCCGTCGATAAATTCAAACGACTCTAAGGGCCCCAGGGAAAACCGGCTCCGTTGAGGGGTTTCGGCGGCCTAGGTAATGGGGCGCATGGATTTTCCGGTGTGCGGTTTGAGGCTCAGGGCAAAGACAAAAGGGCTTTCATGTCGTCTCTCCTGAAGCCTCGTGCCTTGCGTCTCTCATCTCCTTCGCAGAGACGTGCCCTGTTGAATCGGCTTCGCCGTCTCGCAGGGCGAGAATGGGGCCGATCCCGATGGAATCGGGACGGGCCAAGGGTTTCCTGCTCAAGCCGAATACAGGGGCTTGCCCTCCCCGTAGACGGCCACGGGGTAGCTCGTCAGGTCGAACGGATCCCCGCTCCAACCTACAAAAGAGGCCCACTTACCCTTTTCAAGAGTTCCGAGAATCCGCTCAATGCCAAGAATCTCCGCATTGTTGCGTGAGACAAGCTCGACGGCCTGCTGCTTGCTGAATCCGCTCCGCAAAAACCACCTCGTCTGAAAGAAGAGCTGCCGCGCAGGCGTGACAGGATGGTCGCTCATTAGTCCGCAATCCACCCGGGACGTTATGAGATGGCGAATATTGCGCCAATTCTCGTGCTTCAGCTCCACCTTGTAGGCGAAAGCATCGATCGGCCCGTAGGTGACCGGTATCTTGCGTTTCCTCAACTCCTGAAAGATCTCAGGCTGGTGAACATCCATGGCGTGTTCCACCGTAACCTTGATCTTAAACTCGTCCACGACCCTCAGCAGGGCGGCAATATCGTCGATCTTATGGACATGGGCTCGGACCCGGGTCTTGCCGGCCAGCACATCCAGGATGATCCGCTCTTCGGCGCTCATGATGATGT
>CAZAGT010000282.1:0-6935 GCA_964484515.1 uncultured Desulfobacteraceae bacterium
GTTACTACGGCTGCACCCTCGGCGCCTGGAATCTGCAGCATCCTCGACTTTTGCAGCGTTAAGGTAAACGTACTCCAAATCCTATATCGTCGTGGCTTACTTGCTTGAGTGACGCCTCACAATGGGTATGAGCGTCAAAATCTGCTCCCATTGCTTTCGGGGCAGCCTGCCCCCCCACGTACGCCATGGCGCGACCGGAAGAAGCGGGCCTTGCGGGCATCTTCATTGTGCGGCGATCGCCTCTTTTGCGCCCTGTGCTTGCGGGGTCGAAGCCAATATGAAACGTGGTCGCTACGGCAAACGTTTTTGTATGTTGAGATGAAAAGGGGCCTTGAATGAAAGCGGATGCGATCGCGTTAGCGGAATCGAAAACACCTGAGAAAAGGCTCTCAATGGAAATACTGAATCATCCCGAGCTTGTTCAATTAGCTTCGGGTTATGATCCTTACACTCAAACAAAAACTGCCTACTTGAAAGCCTATCAATCCCTTGGGATTGATTTCCTAAAGCGGGTGCCTCTAAGCAATGCACCGAAACCGTTGCAACCGGGAGAAACGCGGGACTTGGGTAATGGATACATAGAATCCTACCTGGGCCTTTACAACTCTGTGTGCCGGCACCGATTTCCTTTTCAAGATGTTGAGGAATTCTGGCAAGCCCAAGAAATCACATTTGATGTAAATAGCCTGTTGACACCTGAGCCGCACCCCTTCGACAAAAAAGACATAGAAAAGAGAACGGAAATCGCGGGGCAATGCGGCCTCTATTATTACCGGCTTTACACGACCCTCTTTATGTGGGCGGTTGAAATCCTTGGCTGGGAAATATTCATGATTGCGGCGGCTTTGGATCCTGAACGTTTTGACAAGAAATTCCTTCAGCCTGCGTTTCGGAAGTCGCTGGAGTATCTAACGACCTTGTCTGAAATCGATAGTCCGTTCATATTTTGCCATGACGACCTGGCGGATCAGACGGGCCCGATATTTCATCCGGGGTGGTATGAAAAATATATTTTCCCAAAATATGAACGCTTGTGGGAGCCGACGAAGAAAGCCGGGAAGAAGGTCCTTCTTGTCGCCGACGGCAATATGGGGCCGTTTCTTGCTGATTTGAGGGCAACGGGAATAGATGGAGTTGTACTCGAAAACCCGGCTACTGATTTCGATTTGATACTGGAGCACTTCTCCGATAAAATCATTATCGGCGGAATCGATGCCAAATTGGTTACGTTTCAGAAGCCAAATGAGGTTAGAGACCACGTATTAGGCGTCCATGCAAAAACTCAGAGACTGCCCGGATTTGTCATGTCTATCTGTGGGGGCATCCATGGCAACATCCCTCTAGAAAATCTTGAGGCGTATTTTGATGCACGTGTCGAGATCGGCTATACAATGGACAACTGGCGTAAATTATAATTGAGCCAATGCACGATCATTTGGATCAAATCTGCAGTTTCGATGACCGTGGTGGGCTTTAAAAGAGAACTGCAGAATATTGAATATCGAAGCGCGGAATGTCGGAGGATGGAGTCGCGGCGCTCTCTTCGTCGTGTAGATCAGAATCGAAAATATTTTTTCCTTCGACATTCGATATTCGTTCACCTCTGAAAGATCAGCTTTTCATTAGCCATGAAAACCGGCATCATCTAAGTCTCCATTTCGATCAAAGTGGCCACATCCACAGCAAGGAGCCTAGCTATAGACTGCAAAAGCTGATCATGAATCCATACGCCATCTCGTCGATTATCTCCTTGCTCCCTTTTGTTTTTGACAACGGGGTGGCGGAGGGGGACCGTTTCCTGCTCAATGAGGGACAACTGTCGTTTAAAGATAACAGATTCTCGTCTTCGGTCCATGTCCCGTCACATTTTGTATACGTATATACATCGCCTCTTGCGGGGTCTGTTTTGATTTTGATTGTGATCTCAAGCTGTTAGGGCACCCTTTTGTCCCACTGGCTTGCTTCTTGCTCCTCAGCATCTCCTAGGATACTGTGAACAGGGCCGCCGGACGGTGTAGGAAAGCGAGCGCGAAGCTTTCCCGCACGCACGTGGAGCGTAGTTACAGACATCAAACCGCATCGCGCCTCCCATATATTTTGAGAGGCCTGTTTACAGCTAAAATCGCCGCTTCGACCGTAATTCCTGGGGTAAAATACCGACCATCGGCCTCGGCCTTTATCCTCCAATGTATTCAAAGCATGGATTTTGATCACCTCACAAGCTTACGTCTCTTCATCAGGTGACCTTAAATGGATATAGTATCAAAACTTAGAGAGGCCGAGGTCTACCGTTCAATGGGGCTTCTTGACGAGAGCATAGCCATCTACGAAGGCATACTCTCCGTCTCCCCCGAATCTGAATCCTGCGACCAGGAAAATATCAAGGGAAGAATCGAAGAGTTAAGGAGGGAAATAGATGAATTAGAACGAGCTGACGCAGATGCCGTTTCAGCACAAGAGATAGACTTTGTAAAAGAGACCTTGGCACTAAAAGATGATCTTGAGACGATGCGAGAGAGTGCATCTTCATTTAGAGAACTGGGACTCTACAAACAGGCTCTCGAACAGTACAAAAGCCTATTCAAAGAGGATTTCCAGGTCGAAACAATCCTCGGTGACACGGTGCAGTGCCTCGTGAACATCACCCCTCCCAACGAACTTATGGCACGCGTGGAGGAGATGCTCCATCAAGCTTGTTTAGATATGAGAGTTCAAGCCGAACTTAAATTCGCGGTTGGTCTCGAGATGGAGCGTAGAGGCCTGAAGAACCTCGCCGTTGATTTCTACAGATCGGCGCAAAAACACGATCCTGGGAATGATGAAACCAAAGTAAGACTTGAGTCGGTCTTAACCAGCCTTTCATCCACTTCGAAGTACGACTATCTCATGAACCGAAAACTCGTGACCTCCCAACAGCTCCAGCAGGCCTTGGCTCTTTCGAAAAAGACGGATAAAAGCGTGGAATTCATATTGCTTGAAACCTTCGGAGTTGCGAAAGAAGAACTCGCAAAATCTCTTTCCCTCTTCTATGCTTGTCCTTTCAAAGAATATGATCCCGAATTGGATACGCCCTCGGAACTCATCCGAAATCTAAGAAAACCCTTTTTGTTGAACGCCCTATGGGTTCCCCTGAGTTGGGGGAAAGAAGGTACTGAAGTCCTTATCGACAACCCGCGGGATCTGACCAAGACCGATCAGGTGAGGGCGTTGCTCAAGACGGGAAAAATCAATTTTTCCGTCGGAATCAAGGAGGATATCGAGGAGTTCATCACACGATTTTTCCAAGAGAAGAAACTGGGTGACTCCAAGTCTCGAAAAGGCGTGACTGACACCCTCGATTCGATCCCCGATATTGCTTTCGACGAAGAATCCATCGAAGAAGAGGAGGAAATCACTGAGGAATCCAGTGAGGTGGTCAAGCTGGTCGACCAGATACTCATTACGGCCTATCGAAGAAAGGCATCGGATGTGCACATCGAACCTGCGCTCGATGTCCAATATACGACGATCCGTTTCCGTCTTGACGGCGTTTGCCAGGATTATATGAAGGTTCCCATTTCAATGGCCAAGGGCATCCTCTCACGGGTCAAGGTCATGGCCCGACTGGACATCGCTGAAAAACGGCTCTCCCAGGATGGGAAAATCAAGTTCAGACGCAAGGGCATACCCGCCTTCGAACTTCGTGTTGCCACCATTCCCACTACGGGGGGCTATGAGGACGCCGTATTGAGGATTCTCAGCAAGGCAGGCGCCGTTTCGCTGGAGTCGTTAGATCTCACCGACAGAAACTTTAGGGTCATGAAAAGGTTGATCGCACAGCCTTACGGTCTTATTCTGGTCGTCGGACCGACAGGTTCGGGTAAGACGACAACGCTCCATTCAGCGCTATCCTATATCAACAAGCCCGACGTGAAGATCTGGACAGCTGAAGATCCTGTGGAAGTGACTCAAGCGGGGCTGCGACAGGTAGAGGTAAGACCTGAGATTGGCTACACCTTTGCTAGGATTATGCGCTCGTTTTTGAGGGCGGATCCGGATGTGATCATGGTCGGTGAGATGCGGGATGAGGAGACCACGGCGATTGCGATTGAGGCATCCCTAACCGGCCACCTCGTATTTTCGACATTGCACACCAATAGCTCAACCGAAACGGTGGCACGATTACTCGATATGGGGTTTAGCCCGATTAACTTCTCAGATGCATTTCTTGGGATTCTGGCCCAAAGGCTCGTCAGGCGTCTGTGTGAAATATGCCGTAAGCCGTTTCACCCATCAAAAGAAGAGTTTGAAGAAATCGTTTCTGAATACGGAAGGGAATATTTTGAAAGCACCGGCATCAAATACTGGCCTGACCTTACCTTATATCACCCCGATGGATGCGAATCATGTTCGGGTACCGGCTACAAGGGTCGGATCGCAATTCATGAACTATTGGACGGCACCAAGATCATCAAGAGAATGATTCGCAAGCAGGACAGCCCGGAGAACCTCTTGGAAAAGGCGATTCAGCAAGGAATGACGACTCTGAAACAAGATGGCATCCTAAAAGTCTTCAAGGGGTTGACGGCTATGAGTGAGGTGAGACGGGCTTGCCTCCAGTAAGGCCATTTGCCACCGGGGACATAAATTGTGAAAATGGTTAATTCACCAATGGAATGAAGCCCTCCGCGCATGCGCGCAGGGCACCCTAGCGCAAGCAAGTTAAGTAGCTCAAGCCTGATATCAGTAACGGAATAGGGGATCTGAGCTTAAGGCTTTGTTGCACCCCCAAGGCCGCTTCCCGCCTCGCTCAATGTGAATACGATAGCAAACCTGTCGAAAAACCTATTTTCCTGTGGTAGATGGAAAATGTCCAGATGCAAGGCTTCCGAAACCGGGGAGTGAGCCGAGCGAAGCGAAGGTAAAGAAATCCCAAGGAAAGAGGTGTAAATGAAAGGCGCAGGGCTCAAGGCCCAAGACTCAAGGTCTGAGACAAAACAAAAGATTTCAGAGAGTTTTGCCCTTCAGCCTTCCACCTTCTACCTTTGACCTCTTGCGTACGCCGCAGTGACGAGGGATGAGGGTAACGCAGCCCTTCGGCTTCGCTCAGGGCCGTGAGACTGTTGAACGGCATGTCGAACGGCAGATGGGCGTTTTCCGACAGCCTCTGCAGAACTCTTGAAGGAAGAAATCGTAGCCGTGAAAAGGTTACTCTCATTGTCAATTCCTATTGCCTGCTTTGCATGCGGCCCCAGCCATCCTGTCTCGAGGGGATAATCGATGAAGAGAGATGTCATTGTCATCGGGACCGGTCTCGCCGGAATGGTGGCGGCTTACGCGGCCCAGGCGGAAGGCGCCAACGTGCTCCTTATAGACAAGGGACCTGTTGGGATGGGGACGAATTCTGCTTACGCCAATGCGGTATTCTCCGGTCCAACCTCCTCCTATCCATTCGAAGACTACATTCATGATACGATACGAATCGGCAAAGAGATCAATCATGTGCCGTTTGTCAGGAAGACCGCTCAGGGGGTTCCAGGGGCCCTCGAGCTTCTCGATAGGCTTGGCGTCGGACTGCTAGAGCGCCGTGACGCCTATGTTTTTCAACCCTCGCGTACCGACATTATCCGAGGAATGCCCTTGGTCAGAAATGTGCTCAGAACCATCAAGGACCTGAAACGCGTGCTCATATTGCCCGGGTTCTATGTATCGGAGATACTCCAAAGTGAGGGAAAGGCTCACGGCGTCAAAGGCTTTGGCAAGGACGGCCGGGAGAGGTCGCTCCGATCTTCAACCGTCGTTTTGGCCACGGGCGGCTGCGGGGCGATTTATCTCAGGAATGACAATCATGAGGGAATCTTGGGGCAAGGGTATTTCCTGGCCGCCAAGGCCGGCCTTGATCTGTGGGACATGGAATTCGTTCAGTTTTATCCCATTGTCATGGTGGAGCCCGGCTTGCCCTCGGTCATGCTCTATCCCCCTTACCCCAAGGAAGCACGGCTGCTCAACGCCTCCGGTGAAGACATCCCCAGCAAACACGCGCTCGGTGATATCAATGAGGCCATCAGAAAAAAGAGAGACACGTTCTCAGCCATGATTTTTTCGGAGGGCCAAGAGGGAGCGGTCCTCATGGACTACAGGCAGACCCCATCCGCCCTTTGGGATACCTATCCTCTGACCCTCCTGAAGAACATCAGATTCGATTTTCGGAGCCGGCCGGTTCGGATATCACCCGGCGCCCATTTCTTCATGGGTGGAGTTCGAACAGATGACGAAGGTGAGACTTCGTTGGACGGTCTCTTCGCTTGTGGAGAGGTTGTTTGGGGGTTGCACGGCGCAAACAGGAGAGGCGGTAATGCCCTAACCGAATGCATCGTATGGGGCATGTCTGCGGGCCAAAATGCTGCCAGGCGTGCCCTAAAGGCTCCGGCACCGCAACGTGAATCCGAGGAATCTGGCAATCTAAGGTTTCGCAAGGCCTCCGGGCATATTCGCTACCGAGAACTGCGCCGTCGGATCAAAGAGATCGCATGGGGATACGCGGGCGTAGTGCGATCAGAAGACGGGCTACGGATAGGCCTTCAAGAAATGGATGAGGTGGACCGCCTGCTACGACAGGCAGCCCCGACGACCGCCTCGGAAGTGAGATTACGTCAAGACATGATGAGTGCGAGCTTCTCGTTGAGGGCTATTCTCTCTGCCAGCCTCGCCAGACAAGAAAGCCGGGGAGCGTTTGTGCGAGCGGATTTTCCACAGGAAGACAACGACAATTGGCGAAAAAACTCTTGTCTGCACTACGAGCCGAAAGCGGGTCTCTTCTCGGTCAACCATCAGGAAGCCAAGGGGTAACCCTAACGTTGCAAAAGTCGAGGATGCTGCAGATTCCAGGCGCCGAGGGTGTAGCCGTAGTAACCTACTGCAAGCCCTTGGCAACGCAGAAGATGCGGTATCATCGG
>CAZAGT010000283.1:0-6927 GCA_964484515.1 uncultured Desulfobacteraceae bacterium
CCCATGGCCGGGCGTTAGGGAATCAAAGATCTCATTTCATGGAGTTTCATACGAGCCCGGGGATAAATCAAGACGGATATGAGCCCCGAGGAGCGGGATGCGAGCGCACGCGGTCTATCTCGCTCTCCTTCCAGCATTCTCACCTTGCCAAAAAGCCGATCAGTCCATACATTGACCATGCCGACCAGGTTCCTGAGCTAATTACCTTCAAATTGCTTCTGGAGGTCCAGTTATGTCTGAACAGAAAAGTCGGGTGGCCTTTTTGAAGATCCAAGACCGAAAATCCGGGGTTGAGCAGTCGATCAGGGCCCTGGGGATCAACCCGGTCAAAAACAAGGACGTCCTGATCAAGCCAAACTTCAACACGGCGGACCCGGTTCCCGGCTCGACCCACAACGATACCCTGGTGGCCCTGATCGAGGAAGTCTGGAAGATGGGGGCCAAATCCGTCAGCCTTGGGGAACGTAGCTATCCGGTGACCAGGGAGGTCATGAATCAAATGGGGGTCCTCCCCCTCTTGAAGGAACGGGATGTGGACGTCATCGACTTCGACGGACTAGAAGACAGGGACTGGGTGAGATTCAAGAATAACGACAGCCACTGGCAAAACGGTTTTCGGGTTGCGCGCCCCATCCTGGAAGCTGAATGCCTCGTGGCCACCTGCTGTCTCAAGACCCACCAGTTCGGCGGCCGATTCACCATGTCCCTCAAGTTGAACGTGGGGGTGGTCCCCACCAGCCGCCACGGATACGACTACATGACGGAGCTTCACGGTTCCCCTCACCAACAAAAGATGATCGCCGAGATCAATGAGCCTTTCCGACCTGACCTCGTCGTTCTGGACGGGATCGACGCCTTCGTGGATGGCGGCCCCATGACCGGCAAGCGTGCCAAGGGAAGTGTCTTCCTGGCATCTACAGACCGCGTGGCCATCGATGCGGTTGGCGTCGCCGTTCTCAAGTCGCTCGGCAGCAACGCCCAGATCATGCGTCCCGCGATCTTCGATCAGCCTCAGCTCGCCAGGGCCGCCGAGCTGGGCCTCGGCGCCTCTTCAGCGAGGCAGATTGACGTCTTCGCGGCCGACGACCAAAGCCGGGAATATCGCGACCGGATCACCGAGATATTGATGGATGGGGGAACTGACAAGTCACGTATCCCTCGGTCGTGAGACCTGTCAAAGAGCCTTTCGGCGACGAGCTCAGGTCCGAGTGGATCAACTTGCGCGCCGGTTTGTGAGTCGGTTTCGAATCAGAGCACGACAATCCTTCAATAGCTGCCCTTGCCTTTAGCCTTCTCTGCAAGGAATGGGGAACGTTTCGAATTTGAATCATCTTCGACATGTTTGGAGCACATTTTGTCGTTTGGAACATCTCGGGAAAGATGACATAACCGTACGTGCTCAAAAAGAATATAAGAAGGTTCAGATTTCCTTTTCCTTAAAAAACAGCTTTGATCTCAACCACACCATTGGTATAGGAGGCTGATAAAACCTGTCTTTTCCTCACCCGGCTTCCGTGTCGGGTATCAGATGCCAACGTCAGGAGTAGAAAGGAGCGCCTCCGATGTCGGAAAAAGGAACTTTTGGTCGTCTCTCGTCCGCCGTGGTGATCCTTGTGTTTCTCGTTGCCGGGTGCACGCCGATGGTGGGCCCGGACTACCTGAAGCCGCCCGAGGCACGGCAGGAGAAGGAGTGGATCCAGGAGGAAGATCCAAGGCTCAAGAATAAGGAGATGGGCTTCAGTGAGTGGTGGACCCTGTTCAACGACCCGGTCCTCGACACCCTCATCCAGACCGCCTACCGGCAGAACCTGCCCCTTCAGATCGCGGGTGTGCGGATCCTGGAGGCCCGCGCCAACCTCGGGATTGCCATCGGCAACATGTACCCCCAGCAGCAATCGGTTGGCGGCGACCTCGCCTATCACAAGATTAGTGAAAACGCCGCCAATACGAATAATGTGTTCATGGACATGATGTATTGGGACACCAGCATCGGCTTTGATGTGGCTTGGGAGATCGATGTCTGGGGAAAGTTCCGCCGCTCGGTGCAATCGGGCATCGGCACCCTGGAGGCCACGATCGCCGACTACGACGACATCTTGGTCTCGGTGACGGCGGAGGTGGCGCGGACCTACATCCTGATTCGAGTGTTCGAATGGCGCCTCGAGATCGCACACCACAACGTGGAGATCCAGCAGCGCTCACTCCAGATCACCGAGGCACGCTTCGAGGCCGGAGCGGTGACAGAGCTGGATGTGGCGCAGGCCAAGTCGTTGTTGCATGACACGGAGTCGCTGATCCCGAGCTTCGAGATCGGACTGCGCCAGACGAAAAACGCGCTGGCGATCCTCCTGGGGCTGGTGCCGAGTGAAATCGACGGAATCCTGGGAGAGCCACGGCCGTTACCCAAGGTGCCGCCGGAGGTGGCGGTGGGGATCCCGGCGGAGCTCTTGCGGCGGCGACCGGACATCCGGTTTGCCGAGCGGCAGCTGGCGGCGCAGAGTCCCTTGATCGGGGTGGCCCGGGCGGATCTGTTCCCGCACTTTGGGCTGTTCGGCACGGTCGGCCTGGTCTCGAGCAATGCCTCAATCACGGCCGCCGGCGGTGGTTCGCCCCTCTTCGGTGGCGGCGGCGGGAGCACCCTCGGGAACATCTTTCAGCTGAACCGCAGTTTTGCGGTTGCAGGGACGGGGCCGACGGTGCGCTGGGACATCTTCAATTACGGCCGACTCAAAAACAAGGTGCGGGTGGAAGATGCGAGATTCCAGCAGCTGGTGGTGAACTATCAGAATACCGTGCTACGGGCGGCCCGGGAGGTGGAAGATGCGATGGTGGCATTTCTGCGCTCGCAGGAGCAGTTGAAGGCCCTGGAGCAGAGTGTGGCAGCGTCCAAGCGTTCGGTGGATCTATCCATGATTCAGTATCGTGAGGGATTGGTGAGTTACCAGCGGGTCATCGATTCACAGCGTTTTCTGACAACCCAGCAAGATAGAATGGCGGACGTGGCCGGTTCGGTGGGTACCAGCCTGGTGGCCACGTACAAGGCCTTGGGGGGTGGCTGGCAGATCCGCGTCGGCAACGATTTTGTGCCAGAGGTGCTCAAGGAGGCGATGCGGCAGCGGACCGATTGGGGCAACCTCCTGGAGTCCCAAAAAACGGTGCCACCGGCCGCCGCCCAGCAGTACCGGGAGGCCAAAGGGGTCGTCTGGTGGGAGGATGAGAAGCCTTCCCTGCAGGTCGACCCGCCGGGGACGGTCTTGGACCAACGCAACCAGTGGCGTTGGCCTGATTGGTAAAAGTTCGATTGAGCGAAGACGCTCAATCAATGTTCCTTGTTTGTAGAGCGGTGTCTGTTACCGGGAGAAGGTATCTGACGTGTGAACAGAATATTCCACTTGTGGCGGGCCGGCACTCTTGAATGATGAAAGAAACGGTTTGTTGACCTGCTGAGGCTGTCGGAAAACACCCATCTGCGGCGTACTTCTATGTACGCCTCATTCCTCGGGATTTAGGAGGCCTTGCATCTGGACATTTTCCATCAGCCTCAGAGAAAAAGGTTTTTCGACAGCTTCGCTAGAGTTAGTGCTTGAGTATTCGGTGGGAATAGATGAACGAGGGATTGGGATATAAGACCGGCGCGGGAAAGCTGAGTTTCAGCCGTCCCAGCGAGGGGGCTGTTCTTATGAAGCTCACCGGCTCTTGGCGATTCAAAGATAAAGTCCCCTCGGCCGATGCGGTGGTCAAGCGATTCGAGTCCCTGCCGCAGATAAAGCGCCTTGCCTTCGACACCAAGGAACTTGGTGAGTATGACACCGCCCTCCTGACGTTCCTGAAAAGCCTCATCGGCGATTGCGCCAGGATGAACGTTCGGGTCGAACGGGACGGACTGCCCCAGGGGGTACAGCGGCTCCTGGCTCTGGCCTCGGCGGTACCGGTCAAAAAGGATGCACGCAAGGCAGCCGCCCGAGAACCTTTATTGGCCACGATCGGCAACCAGGTCATCCATTTCGCACACTCCACCGGGGAGATGCTCGGCTTCGTCGGCGAGGCCCTCCTGGCCTTCATTCGGTTGTTACGGGGCAAGGCCACTTTCCGGCGCTCGGATTTTGCCTTGACCATCCAGCAGTGCGGTGCCGATGCCCTGCCGATCGTCACGCTGATCAGTTTCCTGGTCGGTCTCATCCTGGCCTTTGTGGGTGCCCTGCAGCTCAGGCTCTTTGGCGCCCAGATCTACGTGGCCGACCTCGTAGGGATCTCGATGGTCCGGGTCCTGGGCGCGGTGATGACCGGCATCATCCTGGCCGGACGTACGGGCGCATCCTTTGCCGCGGAGCTTGGGACCATGGAGGTCAACGAGGAGACCGATGCGCTCAGGACCCTAGGTATCCAACCGATGGAATTCCTGGTTCTGCCTCGCATGCTGGCCCTCTTGCTTATGATGCCGTTGCTTTGCCTCTATGCAGACCTGATGGGCGTCCTGGGAGGCCTCGTGGTCGGCGTGGGCTTGCTCAACATGAACCTGGCCGAGTATGTGAACCAGACAAAGTCTGCGCTGAATTTGAACCACTTGTGGATCGGGCTCGTTCACGGAGCGGTGTTCGGTGTGCTGGTGGCCTTGGCCGGATGCTTGCGGGGCATGACGTGCGGGCGCAGCGCCGCGGCCGTCGGCACCGCAACGACCTCCGCCGTGGTGACGGGCATCGTGAGCATTGTCGTAGCCACGGCCATCCTGACGATTATCTTCAATGCCTTGGGAATATGAGCGAAGCAGTGACGAGTGAAGAAAGAGCCGACGACATGGACTAGTTTGAGGTCGAAGAACAGGGTCTAGGTGTCAGGTTTCAGGTGTCAGGGACTAAGAGAGCAGGGATTGAGGTTTTGGGAGCGATTTGAACTGACGAGCTGACGAAGAGGCAGGTCAAAGGGTAGAAGCAATAGTGACCACGGGTAATTCGCATATCCTCGTTGAGGACCTCACCATGGCCTATGGCGATTTTGTGGTCATGCGGGATCTCAACTTTGTGATTCAAAGTCGCGACATCTTCATCATCATGGGCGGCAGCGGTTGCGGCAAGAGTACCCTGATGCGCCACATGATTGGTCTCATGTCGCCGGCCAAGGGGAGGGTCGTCTACGGAAAGGTGAGTTTCTGGGATCAGGACCCTGCGGAGCGGGAGTTGATGATGAGACGTTTTGGGATCCTCTACCAGAGCGGTGCCCTCTGGAGTTCGATGACCCTGGCGGAGAACGTCATGCTGCCCCTGGAGGAGTACACGGATCTGGGTCGTGAACAGATGCAAGAGGCGGCGGCATTCAAACTTTCCCTGGTGGGTCTGGCGGGTTTTGAAGACTTCTACCCATCAGAGATCAGTGGCGGGATGCGGAAAAGGGCCGGCCTAGCCCGCGCCATGGCGTTGGACCCCGAGATCCTCTTCTTTGATGAACCGTCGGCGGGCCTCGATCCGGTGAGCGCCAGGCGCCTGGATGACCTGATCCTGGAGCTGCGCGACAGTCTCGGGACGACGGTCGTGGTGGTGACGCATGAACTGGCGAGTATCTTTGCGATCGGCAATAATTCAGTCTTTCTTGATCCCGATACCAAGACGATGATCGCCCAAGGGGATCCCAAGAAGCTCCTCGCAGAATCTGAAGACCCCAAAGTGCGCGAGTTTCTAACGCGAGGAGAAGAGACCGGGAAACGAAGTTAAGGTCGAGAGGTCAGATCATGCGCAAGCAGCCCAGTCCAACCGTCATAGGAGGGTTTGTCATTGGAGCCCTCATCCTGGCCGTCCTCGGCATCATGTTCCTCGGCGGTGGCGAATTTTTGAAGGAAAAGCGAAAATACGTCCTCTACTTCGATGAATCGGTGAAGGGACTGGATGTCGGGGCGCCGGTCGCTTTTCGGGGAGTCAGCATCGGGAAGGTCACCGCTGTAAGGGCCATGGTGGATCCCAAGGATCTCTCTTTCGACATGGAAGTCATGATCGAGATCGATCCCTCCAAGTTCCTGCTTGTGACCGGCGAAACCGCTGAATCCCTGCAATATGACCAGCCCACGGTGATGCGCCAGTTGATCGAGAAGGGCTTCAGAGCCCAGTTGGAGACAAAGAGCCTGGTGACCGGCCAATTGATGGTAAACGCGGACTTCTTCCCCGGTACGCCCATCCGGTTGCACGGGAATAAGGAGTTCGTCGAGATCCCGACCATTCCATCCACCATGGGGGAGTTTACCAAGAAACTCATGAACCTCAACTTGGATCAGCTCAGCGCGAAATTGACGTCGTTGATCGATGGCGTCGATAAGAAGGTGAACTCTCCGGCGATGAATGAAATTATCACGACCCTGAATCACGCCCTAAAGCACCTTGATCAGCTCATCGTAAACGTGGACAATCAGGTTGAACCCCTTTCCACGGGCGCCCAGGCGACGCTCAAGGACCTCGGGACCCTGGCCCGCAACACGGATCAGCGGATCAAACCGCTGACGGCCAAGGCTCAAGAGGGGATCGAGGATATCCAGATCCTTGTCAGGAATGCAAATAAGGAAGTAAAACCGCTCTCTACAAAGGCCCAGGGGGCTTTGGACCAGGGACGTAAAACGTTGGCTACAGCCGAAGGCCTTATCGCCGAAGACTCGCCCCTGACCTACAACGCGGAAGTCACCCTGAAGGAGCTTTCAGCAGCGGCGCGTGCGATCCGTATATGGGCCCAGTACCTAGAACGCCATCCTGAAGCCCTGGTGCGGGGCAAGGGCGGCAGATAGCAAGGAGGATGAAACGATGATGTCACGATGCTTCGCGATGCTCACGGTAACCGTGTTCTGCATTTCCTTGATGGCCCTTGCCGGTTGTGGCACCAGCGCTCCAACCAGGTTCTACGTCCTGAGCCCGATGCCCGCCTCTGATGAAGGCTCGCAGGTCGTCCTGGATG
>CAZAGT010000284.1:0-6925 GCA_964484515.1 uncultured Desulfobacteraceae bacterium
TGCACCCTTGGCGCCTGGAATCTGCAGCATCCTCGACTTTTGCAACGTTAGGGTTCACTCTGTCATCAAAGAGGTGGAATTCATCCTTCAAGGTTCTAGTTAGCTGCGTCTCAAGGAAACCTCGGTGATCGAAAACCACTGCTCAATCAGAGGCAAGAACCATTAAATGGAGTTATGAATCGCCTCTTTCGCAAAACGTGGAGAATACATATTCTAAAACAAGGGAAAGTTTGATATCAAACTGTCCACAATGTCCCCTGCATCTTCCATGCGTCTCCGGTCGCTGATGGTTCAAACATGCGGAAATCCAGTGGCCGGGATAATTGGCTATTGTATTTGTACTGTTCAGAACCGATCCACCTTAGACCTGAGATGATTAAATGCTCGGAATACATCTCCCCTTAGTCGTTTCAGCGATAGTGCTATTCAGTTTTTCAATTGCCGATTCAAGACCATGCTGAGTAAAGGGGTGGAGGTCACTGAGTGATGATCCACTCATATCAGCGCCCCAAATACCGTGATCGTACGCATGCAGGAGAAGTCCTAGCCGCTAAGCTACAAAGTTACCGAAGCGAAGACTTGGTCGTGCTGGCAATTCCCAACGGAGGCGTCCCGGTCGGCGTAGTCATCGCACGAGAACTAGGTGCGGAACTTTATTTAATGCTTGTTCGCAAGCTTCAGATCCCCGATAATCCTGAAGCTGGTTTTGGCGCTTTGACATATGACGGATTCCTTCTCCTCAATCAACCCTTAATTCGGCGACTAGGCCTCTCAGAGGCTGATATCGCGAATCAAAAGGACAAGGCGTTCAGAAGTATCCGCAGTAGACAGAAATTTTTTGGGAAACGAGCTGAACCGCCGCCATTGAAGGGCCTCATGGTCGTCTTAGTGGATGATGGTCTGGCTTCAGGTTTCACGATGGAGGCGGCAGTGAAATCGAGCAAAGCTCAAGGGGCGGGGCAAATCATTATTTCGGCGCCCACCGCCTCGATGAGCGCTTACCGACACCTGGAGGGACAAGTGGACAGGATTGTTTGTCCGGGTCTGAGTCGTTTAAGGATTTTTGCGGTAGCAGATGCGTATGAGAATTGGTATGATTTGGATGAAGATGAAGTGCTGAGGTTATTAGGGGATTTACCGGCAAACGATGGATAACCAACGTGAGGTTATAAGAGTTGCTCCCGCTTCTTGGGTGAGTCGGTATCTCTGCGTGGGCCACTCGACGGTGACGGGTAGGCATTGCTCAGTGAAACGGAGGGGGATTAGCTTTCCGAAAGGGAGGTTTTCTTGGCACAGATTATGACAACGAAGGAACTGGCGGAATATTTGAAACTTCACGAGATCACGATCTGCAAACATGCTTCGGAGGGTCAGATTCCAGCAAAACGGATCGGTAATGTTTGGAGGTTTGACAGGGATGCGATCGACGCGTGGATCAAGGCAGGCGGCCGAAACACCCCTCAGGCTCGACATAAATCGAAGCCGAAATCGACCAAACACATTCTGAGAAAACGATCCCGCACAAGAGGAAAAGGAAAACCGAGGTGATGCCCTCCTAGGTGGACAAGCGAGAGGAATGCAGAGGTTGCGACAAGCAAATCAATAATTCTTTAAAATCAGTTGGTTATCGGTTGCCTTGCTGGCAACAAGATGAACAGATCGGGCCCTGTTCCAATACAGACCTATCATTATCGCCAAGTCGCGGCGGCTTTGCATTTTGTTTGCTACACCTTATATTGTCAACTGAATGAACACAGAATCACTTTGGAATAACAAAAAGTATTACCTTTCCCGAAAGTCTTTCTGAAGCCACAAGTCTCGTTTTGATTTCAACACCTTTTAATACAGGGAGGAGGGAGAAGCGATGAAAGGGAAGAAGTGCTATTGCATGCTAGTTGCTGTCCTGCTGGCATTCGTCACAATTGCATACGCTGCAGATGATCTGATGAAGCAGGCGCAGACCGTTTTTAAGCCCATACCGTCGACGCCGCCCAAGTTGAAGGACAATCCCCTCTCGCCGGAAAAGATCGAACTCGGCAAGATCCTCTATTTTGACCCCCGGCTTTCGGCAAGTGCGCTGATTAGCTGCAACACCTGCCACAACGTCGGGATAGGAGGTGATGACTATCAGGAGACCGCCACCGGGCACGGTTGGCACCGCGGACCAAGAAACTCGCCCACCGTGCTCAATTCGGTTTTCAACATCGCTCAGTTCTGGGATGGAAGGGCTCCGAACCTCAAAGAGCAGGCCAAGGGACCCGTCCAAGCCTCTGTGGAGATGAACAACACGCCCGAGATGGTGATAAAGACCTTGAAGAGCATGCCCGACTACGTCGAGGCATTCAAGAATGCCTTCCCCGGCGAAAATGATCCGGTGACCTTCGATAACATGGCCAAGGCCATCGAGGCATTTGAGGCCACACTGCTGACCCCCAATTGCCCTTTTGACATGTATCTCCGCGGAAACAGCAGAGCTTTGAGTGCGGCCGAAAAGGAAGGGCTGCGGGCCTTCATGGGAAAAGGGTGCAGTGCCTGCCACAGGGGCATCAACATGGGTGGTGCCGGATATTTCGCCTTTGGCGTTGTTCATCACCCCGAAGACGAAATCCTTGCGGGCGACGTGGGCCGATCCAAGGTGACCGGCACCAAGTCTGATGAGTACGTCTTCAAGGCACCGTCGTTGAGGAACATCGTGCTTACCTTGCCCTATTTTCATTCCGGCAAGGTGTGGAGCTTGCGGGAGGCCGTGGCGATCATGGGTTCCTCCCAATTGGGGATCTCTCTATCCGAAGCCGACATAGACATGATCGTGACCTTCCTGGAGACTACCACCGGCGAGCAGCCGCAGGTTGTCTACCCGATTTTGCCGGCTCCCACGGAGCGAACACCGAAGCCCAAACTCGATTAGCGTTCTGAATCTTTTCTTGTTGCCCTCAGAGGGGAGGCTCGGGCTCATCCCCTCCTGGGGGCCTCGGGCGGAAGGCTGCCATTTTCGTCATCCACCCGATCAAGCAGTCTGTGACCACCGCACTGGGCCGCTAGGTGTTGTGCTTGGGATTCCAACGCTTTCGCGTTTTGAACCTCCATAAAAGACCGTTTTATTATCGAAACCCCATGTGATGCGGGGAATCGTTTGCCTGCAAGCCGGTCTAAGCGGTATGCTCGTGGCGTGCCCGGCATGGAGTGTGATGCTTCAGTCGGGAATTCACGTCCAGTTGACACTCTTTATGGTGCCTCGGATTGTTTTCGGTCTGATTTCAGGCCCCCGCATGAACAATAGAAAGAAGAAGCGAACAGGCCTTCCGCTGATCCACGGGATCAACAATCTCGTCGTCCTGATCCTTGCCTTCAACCAGACAAGGACCGGCTAGCCCTTTCTGAAGGCCCTCGTATTCTCTCCGGGTTGACCTTTCCCTTCGACGAGTATTGCCCCCCACAAACCGAGCGCCAAAGTTCGCTGTCTGGCTTTGACTTCCGTTCTGAGCGCGACTTCTGGATTTCGCATGTTTTTCTCACTCTCGAGGAGGATCAGCTATGCGCGTACATCAATGTCCGATCTGCGGGTATTTGCATCGCGGTAAAATCGACTTCCATTTCTGTCCAGTCTGCGGCTCGCCGGCGGAGATCTTTGTGGAGGACACTACCGTCGAGCATTTTGCCAATTGGGACACGAAGTCCCGGATGATGATCAGCGCCATGGCTGAGACCGGACACTATCAGCTCGACGGCAAGGGAACAACCAGGACATTTCTGAACATGGATGATTTCCTCTTTCTGCCGGCGCAAGTTGCACGGCTCCCTCTCTTGGAGGAAGAAGAGGTAAAGTGCGAAGTTGTCTTAGGTAAGGTGGCGCGGAAACCGATCGTCGTACGGACTCCCGTCTTGATGGCAGGGATGTCCTTTGGTGCGCTCAGCCGGGAGGCAAAAATGGCGCTTGCCATGGCTTCCACGCTTTCCGGGAGCATCGCCAATACGGGAGAAGGGGGGATGTTGGAAGAAGAACGTGAGCTCGCTGAGCGAGTCACCTTGCAATACGCCTCCGGAAGATTCGGGGTGACCGAAGATCGGCTCAAGCTCTCCGATATGATCGAAATCAAGATCTCACAGGGCGCGAAACCGGGTATGGGGGGTAAGCTTCCAGCGGCCAAGGTCACGCCGGAGATTGCAGAGATTCGCCAAATCCCGGTCGGCAAGCTGGCTGAATCGCCCGCCCGCCACCTCGACATTCGCTCCCCGGAAGACCTCTCCGAAAAGATCGCTCAACTGAGAGAAATCACCGGGGGCAAACCGATATCCCTGAAGTTTGTCGGAGGTCACCTCGAAGATGACCTAGCGGCCATCTTTTCGCAAAAGCATATCCCTGACGTCTTGGTCATCGATGGCGGCGAGGGCGGAACCGGGGCAGCGCCGATCTTCGTAAAGGACCATGTCGGTCTTCCCCTCGTCTATTCCTTGCCACGCGTAGCCGACTATCTCACGGCTAAGAATCTCAAGGACAGGGTCACTCTGATTGCCACGGGAGGCTTGAGGCACTCCGGAGATGTGGCCAAGGCCCTCGCGTTGGGTGCTGAGGCGGTATACTTGGCCGGGGCCATGAAGATTGCCCTCGGTTGCAAGTATATCAGGGCATGCCATCAGGGATCCTGTCCTTACGGCATCGCGACGCAGGATGGACGCCTGAGAAAGCGCCTTGACGTGGAAATTGGGGCCCGAAAAGCGGCCAATTTCATAAACGCAACGACGGGGGAGATCAAGGCGTTTGCCCGGATTTGCGGTAAGGATAACATTCATGACCTGGATAAAGGTGATCTCGTCGCCGTTGATCCGGAGCTTGCCAGAATCGCCGGTGTGAATCTAGCTTAAGAGGAGACGCACAGATGCACCCCCAAATCACGTCAGGCTTGGCAGTCCTGTTCATGATCGTCGGGCTCGCAGCGGTCTTGATTATGCTCGAACTGAAAGGCTACCCCAAAGTCAGGACTACCGCACGAGGACTCATTCGCGCCCACAAAGTATTGGGCTACCTTTTTTTCCTCATCTTTGTCGTCATGCTCTCCATCATGATCAAAAAAATCAGCACCTTCCAGGAGGAGCTCTCTTCCAGGGCCACCGTGCATATTGCCCTTGCTCTCGCCCTGTTGCCCTTGGCGGCGCTGAAGATCATCGTTGTGAAAAGATACAAAATATTTACATCACATTTGCTGCTCATCGGCGGAACGATATTACTGGCCGCCTTCGTATTGAATGGACTCACGGCGGGATACTACTTCCTGCACAGGTCGGACATTCGCTACACGGCTATTACCGACTTTGACACAGGCGTCTTAGACGAAGAATTGGGACGTCTCGTCGTGAATGAGAAATGTGGCAAGTGCCACACGCTGGAAAGGGTCTTCCGCACATTTAAGAGCGAAGAAGGCTGGACTGAGACCATCAACCGCATGGCCCTGCTCGATGCGCCCAATATCCGGGACTTTGATGTAAAACAGAGCATCCATTTCCTGTTGAAACAGCAAGAAAGGCGGAAAGATCTGAACCGCCAGAAGATTGAGGATGAGATCGGAAAGAGCCTGGTCAATCAAAAATGCTCCCTTTGCCACAATCTTGATCAAGTCTATAAGGCCGTCAAAACCGAGGATGAATGGCTTTTGACCGTTGAAAGGATGATCAAACATGCATTTGATCCCGAGTTCTTGAACAAGAACGAGAAGAAGGAGATCGTAAGCTATCTCGCAAGGCGCGGGGAGCAGAGTTGATGAGGTATCTGAAAACGTCCCAAAATGACAAAGAACGCACGTAGACGAAAGCGACATGTGAAGCTAAAAAAATAGAGGTTTTATAGGTATAATAAGGCTACTAAGCTCACTATGCCAATGTTTTCCAGTAATCATCAGAAACCTGCAATTGGACGTCTGCGATATCAGGCATGGATCGCAGTCGCGGTCAATTCTGTGATTAGAGAGTGCTATCTGAGTTTCTTGGAATTATTAGGAACTTTGAGATATCTGCTTTTTAGATTCCTTGTCAGTGATTTAGACCTTTCCTGAAATCTTGAAGTGTTTGGGTAAGAATAATGATAGTCAAATTCATCGAAGGCAACCGGAGGGAAGCAACTGAGAATGTCACAGTAGTCATTCTTCCTGGCCTTAAGGATCCGCATCCCCAGCGCACGGTATAATTTGGCGGCCACCCCAGGGTGAGTCCTGGCAAGCTCTTGCGTAACGGGCTCCGAGATGAAGTGGCTCAACGATTCAAGCTCCTCGTCTTGGGCAATGCGTAGGCGTTCGACCAGAAGAGCTAGCTCTTTGGCTTTGACGAGGAGCTCAATCGCTGAGCCCAGTTCCGCTTTATCGATGATCTCCAGGGCGCGTTGGTGCCAAGCTGAGCGGTCCGCCCTGGGAACGTATTTCATGAGCTCCTCATAGGAGAACTGGTTTGGACGTTCTGTAAAACTCTGCCAGGCAGATTCCATGGCTTCCTCGTTCCGTCCGACTTCGGCTAACAACGCCCGTATCACATCCTCCAATTTATAAGCGCAGCCACGGAGCAGCCGAGCGCTCTTTCCAGGGTCAAGACCTCGCTCGACCCAACGAAGCGCCTCCTCAGGCTTGCGACGTGTTTGGAAGATCGTCGCCACCACTTCGCAATCTGCAGGCAAAAGCTCGGTGGTCCTGCAAATCGCCAGATAGGCATCAACATTGCGTCCCGCCGCATAAAGCGTCTTGAGAGCCTCGCCCCAACGGCGGCGCTCATAGGATTCACCGCTCCAATCATTCATTGAGGAGTTCTTTAGATTGGCTTCATCGAAGCGGGCGCGAATCGCCCCGGCGAGCGCGTCCCTCCCCTTCTTGTTATGCAGCTTGGAGACATCATCGCGTTCGAGCTGATAGGCGAAACCGTAAGGATCGTCATCCATCCACGCAAG
>CAZAGT010000285.1:0-6916 GCA_964484515.1 uncultured Desulfobacteraceae bacterium
ATGGTGCTCTCGATATCAACCTATTGACCCACAAATTCTTGTGAGGAGCCGAAAAATAATTTTAGAGTGTGATGCTCTGTTTTTGACCAAAGACAAAGGACCACGGACATGGAGCGTTATTGCCTTATTAGGGTATAAAGCATGGTATTGGCCAGTTTTATGAGCGCGATGTTGTTATAACCATACAAAAGGGGAGGTAGAGAAATGGACCGTGAATCAGTAGCGAATTTGCTGGACAAAGTCCGGAAGGGGAAGCTGGGCCGAAGGGAGTTCATCAGAATAACCGGCGGCCTCGTGGGAGTGACGGCAGCCACATCGCTTCTGGATGCTCATGGACTCGGCAGGGGATCTCAGGTGGCCTTTGCCGCATCCGCAGCAGAGGCCGGAGAGAAGGGCGCGGAGAGGCAAGTGCGGGTCTTTCCGCCCCCGCCTCCTCTCAAGAGTCCGATCGCGGGGGCCTTTGACTTCCACGTGCATTCGGCCCCCGATGTGTTCGGACGGAGCCTCACCGACCTCGAGGTCGCCAGACTGGCAGCCCGTTTCGGGATGCGGGGACTGCTCCTCAAGAACCACGTCACGAGCACGGCGGATCGGGCCTACCTGGTCAACCAGTTGGTCCCACAGGTGGAGGCCTTTGGTGGCATTGCCTTGAACAGGGCCGTCGGAGGCGTCAACCCGGATGCCGTCGAATGGATGTACCGGATGTCGGGGGGACGCGGGAAGTCCGTCTGGCTGCCCAGTTTTGACGCCGACCACCACCTGAAGACATTTGGAGAACCGGGACGAGGACTCAAAGTGGCCGAAGGCGGGCGGCTCTTGCCGGAGACCGAGGCCGTATTGAAGATCGTCCAACGCACAGACCTGATACTTCAAACCGGCCATATTTCTCCCGAGGAGATCCTGGCCGTCGTCAAGCGTGCCAAGCAGCTCGGAGTGAAATATGTCGTCGCCACCCACGCCATGGCCACCGTCCCGGGAATGTCCCTGGCCCAGCTGAAGGACGCCGTCGCGATGGGGGCTTATATCGAGTTGATCTATGTCAATCACCTGATGGGGCCCCATGCGCACCTAGCCTGGATGCGAAAGTGGAAACAGGTTTCGATCAATGACATGGCGCGGGTGATCAATGAGATCGGGGCCGAGCACTTCATCCTCGGGACCGACCTGGGTCAAACCGGCAACCCCACCCATCCGGACGGTATGTTCAAGTTCGCGGTTGGGCTCAAGAAGGAGGGTGTCAGTGAGGCGGACCTCGATGTGATGATGAGGAAGAATCCGGCCAGGCTCCTAGGGCTTGTTTGAATCAGCGACCTGAACCGCTTTCGAAGGGATTGACATGAAGTTCCTTTTTGTCGTTCAGGGCGAAGGGCGCGGCCACATGACCCAGGCTATTGCCCTGCACCAGATCCTCACGCGTCAAGGTCATGAGATCTGCGCCGTGATGGTGGGACGCAGCCGTTCAAGATTGATCCCGGAGTTCCTCACAAAGCGAATCGCAGCCCCTATTTCCAGCTTTTGGAGCCCAAACTTCAAGGTCGATGCCAAACGACGAGGCGTGAGCATTCTTGGAACCGCCTCTGATAATCTCATCCGGCTGCCCGCCTTTGCCCGCAGCATCATGGCCCTTAGACGAGCAGTCCGGCTGCACAAACCGGACGTCATCGTCAATCTGTTCGAACCCCTGACGGCCATTTACAAAACACTCTGGCGACCCAAGCCCAAAATGGTCTGCATTGCCCACCAATACCTCATGTTGCACCCTGAATTCATTTTTCCCGCTGAGGTGAGGATCGCGCGTTGGGCATTACTGACCTACACCCGGCTCACCTCGTGGGGCGCCGACATGAGGTTGGCCCTTTCGTTCAGGCCGATGCCGGATATTCCGAGACGCAAGTTAACGGTTGCACCGCCACTGATGCGCGCGGAGGTCAAGGCGCTCAAGGCGACAACGCAAGATTTTATCCTGGCCTACGTGCTCAACGACGGTTATGCCGATGAGCTTGCCGCCAGCCACCGATGTTGCCCTGATATCAAGATCCTGGGGTTTTGGGACCGCAAGGGCGTTCCTGAGACTTACCAGTTTCGGGAGAACATGACGTTTCGACAACTGGATGACATTGCGTTTCTGGATGCGATGAGCCGTTGTCGCGGTCTGATCTCCACAGCCGGGTTTGAATCCATTTGCGAGGCCATGTACCTCGGCAAGCCCGTATACGTGGTTCCCGTCAGGAATCAGATCGAGCAACACTGCAATGCCATCGATGCGTGCCAGGCCGGCGCCGGGCAGTGGGGCTTCGAATTCGACGTCGCCCGTTTTCAAGAGTACATCGAAGGGCATCCAGGGAAATCAGAGGAGTTTCGTCGATGGGCCGACAGCACTACGTCGGTCTTCACCGAACTCCTTACGCGCGCAGTGACCGGCGATCCCAAACATGGGAGCCAGGCCTAACGGGCGGTGTGATGGTTGAGCCCTCAGAATCCCTGACGGCGACACTTACGCAGTGGGCGAGTGTTTTTTGTTGAAGGCGATACATCGGGCTTTCGGTGTTTAGCTTCCAGGTGCCAGCAAGCCCCATTCCGCGGTTGCCTGTAACTGCCTATTGCTCAGCCAACAGTTGCGTCCTCATCGGACCATGTAGCTTTTTTCATTGAACGGGAATAAGGAGGGTATATGCATATCCTGGCGTTCGTAGCAAGTCCCCGAAAGGGAAGCAACACAGACACACTGGTTGATGAAACCTTAAGAGCGGCTGAAACAAATGGCCACACGCATGAGAAGATCTATCTCTACGATCATGAGATATCTCCCTGCATCGATTGCCGCAAATGCAAGCAAGACGATCTTGTCTGCCCAATTAAGGACGGCATGCAAGACATCTATCCCAAAATGGACGGGGCAGATGTGATCATCTACGGCACACCCAACTACTGGTTTGGGCCGAGCGCAAAGATGAAACTGCTGATGGACAGGATGAGACCCTACGTGGCCAACGGAAAACTGAAGGGTAAAAAGGCTGCCGTCATCACGCCCGCCGCGGACGGACCGCTGGCTTGTGGACCCCTCGTGGAGATGTTCCGCATGGGGTTTGAGTACCTGGGGATCGAGTTTGCAGGTCCTGTTCTAGCAACGGCCTATGAAAGGGGTGAGATCAAATCAGACGAGAAGCAACTCCAGAAGGCATACGATTTGGGGCTTTCTTTGTGATACAGGTCGAAGATCTCGTCGCCAGCAAGGGACCCTGTGACCGATCAAAGTATGGGCGAGATACCTGCGGTCCTTAACGAATCAACGGCTCTTAGAGATGCCAGACATTTCACAGCTTATTAAGATCGATGGCATTTTCAGCCGAGTGGAGGATATCGCCGAGTAGACCCTATCAGAACTCCGATGTCGATTGGATTTTCATGAGTTGTCTTGCAGCCCACGGACCTCACTCGATTCTCTCTTCCCATCCTCATTAGGTTGCCAAATGCGGTTCCTTTCAATGATATGGACGACGTCACAGCCCCTTTCAGTGAGTCTCTGAGAAATCTTGAAGCGGTGACACTTCCAGGGCAGTCGTTCGGCGCAAATCAGAACGGTGGAGATCTCTTTGGCCATATGTTCAACCTTTTGAAGACCCCTTTGGAATGAAGGCTCCTGCATGTAAATCTCATATCCACCACTTCTATAGCCGCCCAAAAGCTCTCCAAGCCATTGATAGAGTAAGTTTCGGTCCTTTGCTTCAGCCTCCAGATTCTCCTTACTGAAATGGGGATACTTAAGGCTCTTGGGGAATCTTCTCACATCCGCAATACCTTTGATCTCGTAGATCTCAAGCGTAGAAAAGAATTCCTCCACGGAACGGGTGCTTGTACCAAGCGTGTAAATGGTCATTATGTTTTCCATCTGAAAGGTGTTGGGAAAGATTTTCTACCATGTATTCAGGAATTGCCAACCCATTTCATGGCCATTCATAAAGTATAAAACCGGTAAGCTAAATTTCGTTTTTCGAAATTCTCAAAAACGCCTTGCTAAATTTCATTTCAACATGACTTGGATGCCATCCGGATCAAGCCGATTTGACTTTCCCGTCTGACCTCAATAGGATCAAGCTATGCAAAAGGCTGCTTCAATAAGGATTGGCACATCGGGATGGACCTACAACCACTGGCAAAGGATCTTTTATCCCGTCGAATGGCCCAAATCAAGATGGCTGGAGTATTATACTAAGCATTTCGACACCGTTGAACTCAATGCCTCTTTTTATCGACTTCCCAATCCCGCGACCTTTAAAAACTGGAAAGCACGGACCCCGGACAATTTCCTGTGGAGTGTAAAGGGCAGCAAATTCATCACCCACATCAAAAGACTTGAAGAACCCGCTGAATCTCTGGACCGTCTCTATAGCGTCTCTGCCGGCCTTGGAGAAAAGCTGGGTGTCATCCTCTTTCAATTGCCGCCGAGTCTTGCCTTTGACGAAAAGGTATTCAGGGGTTTTTGTGAATCATTGAATCCCCAGGTTCGCCACGCGCTTGAGATCCGCCATCCATCCTGGATCAGTAATCAGGTGTTTGGCATATCGAGCGAATTTAATATAGCTCTCTGTATGGCGGACACAGCCGGACGCTATCCCTCCCTTGAGGCAATTACTGCTGATTTCATCTATATTCGGCTCCACGGTTCCCGAAGGCTCTATGCCTCTGAATATGCGGAAGAGGAGCTACGTATCTGGGCTGAAAAGATCGAGGTCTGGAATATGGAGACGTTCATCTATTTCGACAATGATTTTGAAGGTTACGCGGTTACCAATGCCAAGAGACTAAAGGAGATACTGAGAGTCGATTAATTGAATGACTTGGGGGCATCTTATAGATCCAAGAAATTAGACGACCTATTGACATCGAATAAAAAAGGGCTCCTTACAAGAATTTGTGGGCGATAAAACAGTTTCCAGCCTCCAGGGTGGGAGGACTGTGATCTCTTTTCGGAGTGACTGGCGGGAGGGCGCCGTCTTTTCATGGCTTATCTGTGGGGGAAACCGCAGCCCCGAGCGAAGTCGAGGGGAATGTCGGAGGGGGCAGAACTCCCCCGCAGATAAGGCATAGAAAAGACCAGCCCGGGAGCCCCGGAATCGAAGAAAAGATATCGCGGGCCTCCCACCCGATTCCACGTCCATCAGATTGAAATCCGAAAGCCTGGATTTCGATCGAAAACGGATATCACTTCAAAGTATTGTGCTCTCGATATCGATCTATTGACCCACATGAGGAGCCTAAAAAAGGGGCGATCACTCAGACATATCAAAGTATCCGCGGCCGCTATCCAAGCTGATGTATTATTCATGGATGGCGTATGCTAAAAGTCTGATTTTCCGTTTTTGTCGGATCCGCCTGAGGCAGATATGTCGAAAAGGATTTTGATAATCGAAGACAATCGCGATCTCGCTCATCTTCTGGAAAGCCATTTGCATGATTTGGCCTTTCAGGTAGATTTGGCCTTTGATGGCCTCGCGGGGCTCTCCAAGGCGACGTCGGATCATTACGACTTGATCATTCTGGATTTGATGCTGCCTGACCTAGACGGCATGGAAATCTGCCGACGTCTACGCCGCAAACCTCCTTATGTACCGATTTTGATGCTGACCGCCAAAGCCTCGGAAATGGATCAAGTAATCGGGCTGGAAGTTGGCGCGGACGACTATGTTACCAAGCCTTTTAGTATCCGGCAGCTTCTTGCCAGAATAAAAGCAATCCTGAGGCGAGTTGAAGAACTTGCGGAACGAGGCAAGGAGACCGCTCCGGCTGTTATTCAGGCTGGAGAGCTCGTACTTGACCCCACCAGGAGAAGCGCAAGCTTGAAAGGCACATCCATTGATCTCACGGCGAAGGAATTCGACCTGCTCTTGCATTTTGCGGGCAATCCAGGAAAAGTCTTCACTCGGTCCCAGCTGTTGGACAGGGTTTGGGGATACGCGCACGAAGGCTATGAACATACGGTCAATTCCCATATCAACCGACTCCGGGCCAAGATCGAGGAAGATCCTGCTCATCCTGTTTTTATCCTTACGGTTTGGGGAGTGGGCTATAAGTTCGCCGAAATGCCGGTACAGACAGATAGGGCAATATAATAGATGGTTAAATCACTGTATTCAAAACTGGCCGTTGCACTTTTGGTGCTGTTTTGCCTGCTGGGAATATCCATTGTTATTTTAACCCAACTCACCTCGGAGCTATATCAGCAGGAGGCCATCCAGAAACTCAATCGGAACCTGGCCAGACAAATCGTTGCCCAGAAGATACTCATGCAGGACCATCAGATTAACCACGAGGGACTCAAGGAGATTTTTGACATGCTGATGGTGGTGAATCCCGGCATCGAGGTCTACCTGCTGAATCCCGACGGTGAAATATTGGCCTACTCGGCCCCACCCGGCAAAGTCAAATTGAAGCGGGTTAGTTTGAAACCCATACAGGAGTGGTTTGGCGGGAACCCAAGGTTTCCGCTCAAAGGAGATGATCCCCGCAACCCCGGCCGGGAGAAAGTGTTCACCGCTGCCCGTATTCCAGAGCAAGGCCCACTACAAGGATATTTGTACATCATCCTGGGAGGCGAGTTCTTCGACAGCGTCGTCCAGAAATTGAAGAGCAGCTACATCACGCAATTTAGTCTCTGGTGGGTTGCCGCAAGTTTGATTTTCGTTTTGGCGGCGGGTCTGATGCTGTTTGCCTACTTGACCCGGAGACTGCGGCGCTTGGACTCCGTTATGGACTCATTGGATGTTGAGCAAATGACGGCTCAATTGCGGTCGCTAAGCGCCAAGGATCTGCGAAAAGGAGATGAAATCGACCGCTTGACCGCTACCTTTAAAGAGTTGGCCATGCGAATCCAAAACCAAATGGAGCAATTAAGGGAGGCGCACGCATTGCGCAGGGA
>CAZAGT010000286.1:0-6910 GCA_964484515.1 uncultured Desulfobacteraceae bacterium
GGCCATGGGCGATACGGGCCCTTGTGGCCGTTGCTCCGAGATCTTGATTGATCAGGGGGAAGGGCTGAGTTGCGGGAGACCCGACTGTGCCCCGGGATGTGACTGCGACCGCTACCTAGAGATTTGGAACCTGGTCTTTACCCAGTTCGACCGTGATCCTCAGGGACAGCTGAATCCTTTGCCGAAACCGAATATCGACACAGGAATGGGTTTGGAGAGGATTGCGGCCGTCGTACAGGGGGTGACGTCGAACTACGACACCGATCTGTTCACGGATCTGATCGCCGAGGCAGAAGGCCTGTCCGAAAAAAAATACGGAGCGGACCCAAAGCTGGATATCTCCTTTCGGGTAATCGCGGATCACGCGCGGGCCACCGCTTTCTTGGTCGGTGACGGCATCATGCCCTCGAACGAAGGTCGCGGCTATGTCCTCCGGCGGATCGTTCGCCGGGCCATCCGCTTTGGCCAGGTCCTTGGTCTTGATGGGCCGTTTTTCCACCGAATCGCCAATCGCGTCGTCGACATCATGGGCCCCGACTACGGCGAACTCCTGGCTTCCCGGAGCTTCATTCATGGGATCGTACTCAATGAGGAAAAACGTTTTGCCGACACCCTCTTATACGGCTTGAAGGTCTTGAACGATGAAATCGCCGAACTCAAGGCCCGGAATGAGGACACCATTCCGGGGGCCCTGAGCTTTAAGCTCTACGACACGTACGGCCTGTCGGTGGACATCGTGGAGGACGTCGCTCGGGAAGAAGGACTCAAGGTAGATATGGCCAGTTACGAAGAGTCCATGACCGTCCAGCGAAGTCAATCCCAGGAGGCCTGGAAGGGAAGTGGCGAGGAAGAAATCCCGGAGGCCTATCGCAAGCTAACCGCCCGCGGCCTGAAGACCCGGTTTTTGGGATATGAGAACCTGACTTCAACGGCAGAGGTCTTGGCTGTCATCAGTGCCGGCAAGGTGCGTCCCTCGGTCGAGACCGGCCAGGAATTAGAGATCGTCTTGAACCAAACACCTTTCTACGGGGAAGCGGGCGGTCAAGTGGGGGATTCGGGCTGGCTGACGAATGACGGCATGCGATTTCAGGTCACGAATACCCTTAGATTTGGTGACCACCTCTTTGCCCATCAAGGAAGACTCGAACGAGGAGAAATCAAGGTGGGCGACCACGTCGAGGCTGAGGTGGATATACAGCGGCGACAGGCTACGGCCCTTAATCACACGGCGACCCATCTTCTTCATGCCGCCTTGCGCGAAATTCTGGGCGACCACGTCAAACAGGCGGGCTCGCTTGTGGCGCCTGACAAGCTCCGTTTCGATTTTAGCCACTTCACCCAGGTTGGCAAAGACCGACTGAAGGAGGTGGAAGATCTCGTCAACGCACGGATTCGGGAGAACCTCCCGCTTGCCACCGACGTGATGTCTAGAGAAGAGGCCATGAAGACGGGAGCCATGGCCATCTTTGAAGAGCGCTACGGTGAAACCGTCCGATTGGTTCAGATCGGGAATGGAGTCAGCATGGAGTTGTGCGGCGGGACTCATACGGCCAGGACGGGTGACATCGGACTTTTCACCATCGTCGGCGAGAGCGCTGTGGGGGCGAATCTTCGCCGGATCGAGGCCCTCACCGGCAAGGCCGCCCTTGGGCGCCTGCAAGGCCTCGAGGAGGAAATGTCATCCATCGCCCTGCTTTTAAAAGCGGTGCCGGAACAGGTACGAGATAGGATCGCGCGCCTCCTACAGGAACAAAAGGAAAGGGAACGGGAAATCGAATCCCTCAAGGCCCGCCTCTTCACCACTCAGTCTGAAGATGTACTCAGTGGGCTAAGGACTATCGGAGACATGGACGTCCTGGTTCAGGAAGTGACGGCCGAATCTCCACGGGATCTGCGCGAAATGCTCGATCGTATCAAGGATAGACTCAAATCCGGCATCGTCGTCTTAGGATCCAAACAGCCAGACAAGGCTATGCTGATCTGCGCTGTCACCAAGGACCTTCTGGGCCGAATCAAGGCCGGTGACATCATCAAGGAATTGGCCGGGATGGTGGGAGGTAAAGGGGGAGGACGTGCGGATATGGCTCAGGGCGGCGGAAGCAAGCCGGAGAACCTTAAGAAGGCCCTCGATTCAGTCTACGACATCGTTGCGGGACAGGCCTAATCCTCCACGCTTTCCTGCGCAATCTTGTCTTTACACTTACTGATGTATTCCATCGCCTCGTGATATTGTCCCATGTCGGGATAGCGCTCGATGACGGTCGAATACCGAACCATGGCGGATCGATATTTCCCCATCTTGTAGTAGTAGTGGCCCACGTATAATTCATATTCGGCCAGGTAGATGAGGCACCGTCTGATGCTCAAGCGGGCCTGCTTTGCGTAGTCACTTCGCGGAAACCGCCTGATCAACCCCTCAAAATCCTGCTTGGCTAGGAGCGTGTGGGTCTGGTCTCGATCGATGGTCGACATTTGACTGAAATGGCACATGCCCTTCTGGTACAGGACATAGGGGACCTCTTTGTGTTTCGGATGTAGCCGCTCAAACTCAGTGTACGCCTCATAGGCCGCTTCATACTCCTTCTTTTTATAAAGGGCATCGGCCATCTTCAACTCTGCCAGAGCAGCGTATCTGCTGTAGGGGTAACGATCCTTGACGTTTTGAAAGGCCTCGGTAGCCGCCTCGTAACGACCCTTTTCAAGGTTGGACATCCCTTTGTCCATGAGTTCGGCCGCTGACTCCTCCTCGTCCCCACCGAACAGGTCCTTCCAAGCGGAGCAACCACCCAGCAGGAAGATAGCCGCAGAAGCCACTACGACATACACGGCGATTTGACGCGTTCTAGCCACCCCTTGCCACCCCCTTGGAAATGAGATCATACACCGCACCTCTTGTCGTTACGCCCGCGGGAGGCTCTCCAAGTACTTTTCCACCGAGTAGGATGCGGCAGCCCCTTCACCAACCGCAGTAGAGATCTGACGGAACAGCTTGGCCCTGACATCACCGGCGGCAAATACACCTGGTGCCGACGTCTGCATGTTATCATCGGTCTTGATGAAACCGTTTTCGTCCAGCTCGATGATGCCCCTCAGGAAATCCGTATTGGGAATGGTACCGATGAAAATGAAGACACCCTGGACTTCCTTGCGACTGAATTCGCCGGTCTTGACGTTCTTGAGTTCTATCCCTTCAACGCCATCGCCGCCCAGGATCTTGGTGGGGACCGTGTCCCAGATGAACTCGATCTTTTCCTCGGCGAACGCCCGCTCCTGGAGCAACTTGATCGCCCTGAGGGCGTCGCGGCGGTGAATGACCTTTATAGTGCTGGCAAAACGGGTCAAAAAGATGGCCTCTTCCATCGCCGTATCTCCGCCGCCGATAACAGCGACGTCCTGATCCCTGTAGAAGGGGCCATCACAGGTGGCACAGTAGGAGACCCCTTTCCCGATCAAAGCCTCCTCCCCATCGACCCCTAGTCTTTTCCAAGCCGCACCGGGCGTCAGGATAACGGCCTTCGTCTCGAGGTCTCCCTTGTTCGTCGTTAGGATCCGCCTATCATCTTTGAGCTCGAGCTTCATGACCTCTTCAGTGCGGATCTCAAGGCCGAAGTTTTCGGCTTGAGCCTTCATCTTGTCGACGAGCTCAAATCCTGAAATCCCCTCCGGAAAGCCTGGGTAGTTCTCCACACGGTCGGTAGTCAACACTTGGCCTCCCGGAGCAAGCTTCTCCAGGAGTACGCAGTCAAGGCGCGCCCTGGCAGCGTAGAGGCCGGCCGTCAAACCGGCGGGACCCCCGCCTATGATGACCAAATCATGCATCTACAGAAGTTTTTTCAGTTCTTCTTCGATGGCGCTCTTGGGTTGGGCCCCAACGATGGTCTGGGCGACCTCTCCCCCTTTGAAAAGAATCAAGGTGGGTATGTTGCGTATGCCGAATCTGGCGGGTGTCTGCCGATTCTGGTCTACGTCCATCTTTGCAACCTTGATCTTGCCCTTGTAGTCCTCAGCCAGTTCCTTAACAACGGGGGCCACCATCCGGCAGGGGCCACACCACTCAGCCCAAAAATCCACAACTGCCGGGAGGTCGGAATTCACGATTTCCGTGTCAAAATTTTCATCAGTCACTTCCAGTAAGTCTGCCATCTCGAGACTCCTTTCGACGGACAAATTTCGGAATCCATTAACACGGGTGGCCTGCTTTGTCAACCGCGCTAGATAAGGTGATACGGAGGCAAGCGCTCTTTAAGACATCGAAACAAACGTCTCAAAACGGCCCCTATGCGTCTACACGAAACCCCAAGCCCGGCCCTAGGAATCTCCCTATATTTACCTCTTAGACACCCAGCCGGATTCCGGGTTGACTCCTCTTTTGAAACTGCGAGAATAGTGCCAGTCTTCAATACGGCTATGGGCAGGGTTACTTCAAGATCCTCGCGTCATGCCGAATAACCGTGACGCACCAAGCGCGGAGAGCACGATGAAGAAAGCTGAACGAATGATGTATGTCTGCCAGGGCTGCGGTTATCAGACACCCAAATGGCTCGGACGCTGCCCTGATTGCGGCCAATGGGACTCTCTCGTGGAAGAAGTGCAGGAATATCGCACGCCGAAGCATCCCCCTTCCTCTTCGAATGACCCCCAGAGCATCGAGGCCATTTCGCTCGATCCCGATCTCAGGTACGGATCAGGTTTGATGGAATTTGATCGGACCCTGGGGGGCGGCCTTGTTCCGGGCTCCCTTGTGCTCCTCGGCGGGGACCCTGGAATCGGGAAATCGACCCTTATCCTCCAGGTAGCCGGCAGGGTATCCCGGGAAGGGTTGAAGGCGCTGTACGTATCGGGAGAAGAATCACCTCAGCAGGTAAAGATGAGAGCCGAACGGCTCGCAATCCATTCTGAGAATCTCTACCTCTTAGCCGAAACCTGCATCGAGCGGCTGTTCGAAAAAACAAAGGCCATGGCTCCGCGACTCCTCGTCGTGGATTCGATACAGACCATCTACTCAGACTCTCTGCCCTCGGCCCCAGGCAGCATCGGACAGGTCAGGGAGGTCTCTGCCCAGCTCTTGCGGTGGGCAAAAGAATCTGGGACTCCCACCTTCCTGATCGGTCATGTGACCAAAGACGGCGCCATTGCCGGCCCGAAGGTCCTTGAACACATCGTGGATACCGTCCTCTATTTTGAGGGCGACCGGTCGCATGCATTCAGGATCTTACGATGTGTCAAGAACCGCTATGGCTCCACAAACGAAATCGGGGTCTTCGAGATGAAGGACTCCGGTCTCGCAGCCGTCGGTAACCCCTCGAAGGTCTTTTTGGAGGAAAGACCGCTGGAGGCATCCGGCTCGACGGTCATCCCTTGCATGGAAGGGACCAGACCGCTACTCGTGGAGATCCAGGCCCTGGTAGGACCAAGCCCATTTGGGGTACCACGCAGGACGACCATCGGCATCGAGCACAACCGGATTTCCTTGCTGGTGGCCGTCATGGGAAAACGAATGGGCTTGGAGATGGGAGACCAAGACATCTTCGTCAACGTGGCCGGTGGCTTGCGAGTTGATGAACCGGCTGCGGATTTGGCCGTCGTCGCCGCCCTTGTATCGAGCTTTCTGGACAGACCCGTTGCTCGGGATATGGTCATCTTTGGTGAAGTCGGCCTGGCAGGCGAGGTCCGGGGAGTCAGCCAACCCGAAATGCGGATCAAGGAGGCTTCGAGACTGGGTTTCAGGCGTTGTCTGCTCTCAGAAAGCAATCTCGAGGCGTGTGGGACGACAGAGGGGATGGAATTCACAGGGATCGGCTCGCTCAAAGACCTGTTGGAGATGCTTTTCTGATGTGCCGCTCAAGTGAGACAGTCGGAAAGAACTCGTAGCGCCACCTCTTGTGAATGACGGTAGGCCAACGGCCCTTTTTCCAAACAGTTTGGTCCTAGCGCAGGTGCTTGGGTCCTCACTTCAATGACCTCGATCCCTTGCTGTTCAAGCGCATCGAGTTGCCTGCGATAGGCCTCGTAGCGGGCTATATTGACGGACAGATGGTGTATACGCCACGGGGTCATTCTCTTTCTCGTCAGACGACTTGCCGGTACCGCCAGATTATCCGACCCAATAAAGTGAACGACGATCCTTTCCGCCCCGATATGATCGGCCAGGGCCAAAGCTGGCGCCTTGTTGACGACGCCTCCGTCGACATACAGGGAGCCATTCATGCGAACCGGCTTGAAGAGCACGGGAACTGCGCTCGATGCTTGCAGGCACCTCGCCAGGTCTCCCTCCACGAAAAGGGCTTCGCGCTGAAGCTCGAGATCGGTCGCGCAAATCAGAAGCGGAATTGGACAGTCTTCGATGCGTTTGACGGGGATCTTCCTCAGTAGTCTCAGGAACCTTTCGCCGTTGAGGTATCCGCTGTATCCTTTGAACAAGCGAAGAGCGGCCTTGAGGATGGTTATAGCCGGATCGGGATCCCAGAAGTCGGCCTTCTTTAAGTTGAATAGAAGTCTGCGCACCGCATCATCCGGCATACCACTCGCAGCCATAGCGGCAACGATCGCCCCCGAGCTGGCACCTGCATAACCCGCCGGGGTGATTCTGGCTTGATGCAGGGCCGACAGAAACCCTGCGTGCGCAAAGAACCCAAAGAACCCCGATGAAAAAACGACACCCGTGCGAACAACCTTCCCCACGACTACCCTCCCGAATTTCCCGCCATGCGTTTCTTCCCGGATTCTGCCCTATCAACGTTTCCTCTTCAAGGATTCATCTCTTTCTGGCGGCACACCCTGAGCAGGTAGATCTTTTTGACATTGGCCGGTAGGATCGTATAATTTTACTATTCCTGTTGAGGCTGTCGGAAAACACCCATCTGCCGTTCGACAGGCTCACGGCCCTGAGCAAAGCCGAAGGGCTGCGTTA
>CAZAGT010000287.1:0-2924 GCA_964484515.1 uncultured Desulfobacteraceae bacterium
ATTCTTGAACGCCGTGGGTGCCCTCGTCTGGGCTGTGGCGGTGGGGTGCGGAGGGTATCTTTTCGGAAGCGCCATGAAAGCCCTGCTTGGTAATCTGAAACACTACGAAACGAGTTTACTTGCGGGCATAGCTGCGGCAGGAATGCTGATTTGGGCCACGCGTTTCTTTCGCCGCAAAAGGAGAAAGTCCACATTCGTCCGACCTCCAACCGATTCACGCTGAATTTGTGATGACTTCAATCGAAGTGGACTATCTCATAACGTTATCAACAGGGAAGCTTTGACGTGAATAACTCCTGATGAAGGCCTCGCGATGAAATCGAGACTTTTGCGTCATGTCGGCCCGATTCTCGGAATGGCGCTCTTCAGTGGGGCCTTGTGGGTCCTTTATCACCAGCTCAAGGCCTACCATCTCCATGACGTCATACGGGCCCTGGAGAACCTCCCGGCTGAACGCCTCTTGGCGGCGTCGGCACTCACCCTCTTGAGCTATTTCATCATGACGGGCTACGACACATTGGCCTTGCGCTATGTGTGTCATCCTCTCGCGTATCGCAAGACGGCACTCGCCTCTTTCATCAGTTACGCCTTCAGCAACAGTATGGGATTCGGGATGATCGCCGGGGGCTCGGTGCGTTACCGCCTGTATTCGAACTGGGGACTTACAGCCCTGGAGATCACCAAAGTGGTAGGCTTTTGCAGCGTCACTCTCTGGCTGGGTTTCCTCACCCTGGGGGGTGTCGTCTTTCTCTTCGAGCCGATGTTCCTCCCGGAGACACCGCACCTCCCTTTTCAGTCCGTTCATTCGCTGGGGAGTATCTTTCTTGCCCTGGTGGCAGCATTCGTATCATGGAGCATGATCTTCAAGAAACCCATCAGAGTCGGAGAGTGGCACTTCTCCCTACCTTCCGGCCGCTTGCTTCTAGCCCAGCTCATAGTCGCCACCATGGACTGGGCCCTCGCCGGTGCGGTCCTCTATGTTCTCCTGCCTTCGGTTCCAACTCTCTCCTACGCAGCATTTCTCGGTATCTATATGCTCGCTCAAATGGGTGGCCTGATAAGTCAGGTACCGGGCGGTCTTGGTGTTTTTGAAACGATTACCATCCTTTTGTTCTCCTCGCTGTTGCCCGGATCGGAGATCCTGGGGGCACTCATCGCCTATCGGATCGTCTACTACCTAATCCCTCTGCTTATCGCGGCCCTCCTGCTGGGGACGCAGGAGTTCCTACGTCTGAGGGGCGCATTAGGGAGGGTCGCCCGGGGGGCCGGGCGGTTGCTTTCGGTGCTGGTGCCGCAGGTCATGGCGTTAACAACCTTTGTGGGAGGGATTATCCTCGTCTTTTCCGGGGCCACGCCCATAGTCCGGGGGCGTCTTGACTGGCTCAGGGCTTTTTTGCCTCTGCCGGTCCTGGAGCTTTCGCACTTCCTCGGGAGCCTTACTGGTGCCGGGCTTTTACTCCTGGCTCGCAGCATCCAGCGGAGGATCGATGCTGCTTATGTCCTCACGGTGATCCTATTGGGGGCGGGAGGCCTTTTTTCTTTGCTCAAGGGCTTTGACTACGAAGAAGCCGTCATCCTCGCCATTATGCTTGCCGCCCTTCTTCCCTGCCGCCGGTATTTCTACCGAAAGTCCTCACTGCTGAACCAACGCTTCAACGCGGGATGGGTGGCCGGGGTGGTCGTCGTTATCATGTGCTCGGTGTGGCTGGGGCTGTTCTCCTATAAGCATGTCGAATACTCCGGCCGTTTGTGGTGGCAATTTACTTTCTCAGGCGACGCCCCCCGGTTCCTGCGGGCCATGGCGGGGGTCATCGGGCTGGCTTCGGTTTTCGCCCTAGCGCGGCTGCTTCGCCCGGTCCCACCAAGCCCTGCGGAGACCCTGCCACAGGACCTCGACAGGGTCGTTCCGGTTGTCCAGTCCTCCCAGAGGGCCTATGCCAATCTGGCATTGCTTGGAGACAAGGCATTCCTTTTCAGTCAGAAACAAAATGCATTCATCATGTATGGTGTCGAGGGGCGGAGTTGGATTGCCATGGGAGACCCCGTCGGGCCCGAAGAGGAGTGGACGGAGATGGTCTGGCGTTTCCGGGAAGCCGCAGACCGTTACGATGGATGGACTGTCTTTTACGAGGTCGGCGCGCAACACCTGCATCTCTACGTCGATCTGGGACTCACACTTCTGAAACTCGGCGAAGAGGCCTTGGTGCTTCTGCAAACCTTTTCGCTTGAAGGGGGCGCACGCAAGGGATTGCGGTACACCATTCGGAAGCTGGAAAAAGAAGGGTGCACCTTTGAGGTTGTGGTGGAAGGGGAAGTCCCTCCCCTTTTACCGGAACTCAAGTCTATTTCCGAGGCCTGGCTCAGCGAAAAACACACGCGCGAAAAAGGGTTCTCCTTGGGATCGTTCGATGAGGCATACCTGAAGAGGTTTCCCGCAGGGATTGTCAGGAAAGACGGTCGGATGCTTGCTTTCACGAACATTTGGAGAGGTGCTCAAAAGGCAGAGCTGTCGGTTGATCTTATGCGCTACCTGCCTGATGCCCCTCAGGGCGTCATGGAGTACCTCTTTATCCAGCTTATGCTTTGGGGAAAGAGGGAAGGATACCGGCATTTCAATCTCGGGATGGCCCCCTTCTCAGGTCTGGAAGCTCATGACCTGGCTCCCCTCTGGGATCGACTAGGATCCTTCCTTTTTCGGCACGGCGAGCATTTTTACAACCTGCAAGGCCTGCGGCAATACAAGGAGAAATTCGATCCAAAATGGGAACCGCGATATCTGGTCTGCCCGGGCGGCCTCTCCGTGCCGCGAGTCCTTGCCAACATCTCTTCATTGATATCCGGCGGCATGAAGGGGGTGGTCTCGAGATGAACGTCAGCCTTGCTGAGGATGGAATTCACGTCAGCGGGAAGAAGCGACGGAAGGG
>CAZAGT010000287.1:2934-6832 GCA_964484515.1 uncultured Desulfobacteraceae bacterium
GTCACCTTCGACGACCCGGTCTCCCCGCAGGGGAGGGATCTTGCCAGCAGCATCCCCGGCTCCTGTAACGTCAGGGCTCACTCCTTTTTAATTCCGGGTACAGCTTTTCAGCACATTCAGGGCATACTAGATGGCTGAACTCAGCTTCGCTATGCTCCTTTATGAAAATCTCCACTTGATTCCAATATCCGGCGTCGTCTCTGATTTTCTTGCATGAAGCGCATATGGGTATGATCCCCCTCAGCGTCTTTATTCTCCTCAAGGCGTCCTGAAGCTTCGTAATGAGAGTCTCCCGATCCATTTCGATTTGTTTTCTTTTCGTTATATCCGTAAACGAGGCCATCCTTCCGACTACTCTGCCGGAAGCTGAAGTGACATTTGAGGCTGAAATTTCAACGACGAAGTCTTCTCCATCGCTGTTTTCAACAACGAACTCCTCGATATCATCCTTGCTGATATCAATAATTGCGAGGACATCGGAGAATCTTCTCACCTCTTTGGTGCTAAACAATTGGATGGCATTTCGGCCGATAATTTCTTGATGGGAATACTGGAACATCCTGCAAAACGAAGAGTTTGCATAGCGGATGACACCGTCGAGATCAGTGATGATCATGCCCCCCACGGTTGAGTTAATGGCGTCAATGACGATACTCAGTGCATCTTGCGCGATACTGCGCGAAAGATCTTTTGCGGCCTCGGGCTTCCGCAGGGCATCGAGTGGTTCGTAGGGCTGTTCTTTTGCACCGTTCATTTGTAACCGTCGCTCTTTCGAATCCTTATCCCGTACACCAAATTATTGTCCGTACGGGAAGAAGATGCGGTGTCCTTAGGAGACCTTGGATTCGGTCCCGAGCTTGAAGATCCTCCTATACCCGCTGGTGCGGTTCTCAATCTCGGCGTGAATCATTCCCTTGCCATCGTAAGAGTAGGTCTCGATAACCTCTTGCTGGAGAAGGTCAGGCTGCTCCTCGACCTTTATCCGAGAAAGATTCTGGTGGTCTTTAAGCTCAGGATCATAGGGGAAGAAGATATCCCTCCAAAGGGTAATGTCCCCTTGAGGTTCTCCCACCTCCCCAATCGAACTGCATTCCAGGAAGCGCAGGTGGCCGACATTGTGCACAGGATGGTAAGATCGGATGGCCTTAAGCCGGCCCACCTCCCAGTCTAATTGACTGTCCTTTCCGAAGATCGGGTCGAAGACCTTTCTGCGACCGCCCTCGTGCTCCCTCCAGACACCGAAATTACGGGAAACCGACTCCCGCAATCGGATCTGTCTCTCAGGATTTGCCGCCAGAGCAAGCCCAATTGCGGTCGCAGCGTGGGGAAAAGGTGAAATCCTTACCTTGCGTCCGAATAGCGCGCGTAATGCCCGCAATACCGGCGGGAAAGACACGGAACCTCCAACCAGGTATATGGCTGCGAGGTTCTTCGGGTCGCCATAGTCATGCTTGGCCCGGCTGAGGTTTCGGAGCGCGGCGTGAACCGCGTCCACCGTGTTTTGGATCAAGGTGCCGCAACGGGCATAGATCCTTTCGGTCTCAAGCACCACGGTTGTCTCATCATCAAAAACCGGTCCCGGATCCACAACCATCTTACGCGTGTTGGGCTTCAGGCCCTCCTTCCGTTCCCGGCACTCCTCCAGTAACCGCGCCTCCAGGCTGCGGTCCAGGGTTTTAGGGGGACTCCCCAATTCCTCCAGAACCATTTCCAGAATCACGCGGTCAAAATCGTCACCACCGAGCCGGGCAATGCCCTCATTGGTGACCACATCGTAACTCAGGCCGCTGAGTCCCACGGCGGCGACGTCGAAAGTCCCCCCGCCCAAATCGTAGGCAACGACGTAGTTCTTGGGGCTGCGCGGACCGAGGTCTTTCATATAGCGGTGAGCGAACTCGATGGCAGCGGCGGAAGGCTCGTTCATCATGCCCAGCACGCTAAAGCCGGCTCCTCGAAAGGCCTCCAGCGTGATGTAGCGTTGATTGTTGTTGGCGTTGGCAGGGACCGCGACCATGACCTCAAGCGGCCGCCGATCAGCAATAGTTAGATTACTGTTTCGGCTGAGCATTCTTCTCACGTACCGAAGAAAGAGGGTTACAAGTTCCAGCATCGAAATAGAGAGGTCCGATGCAAGCTCAACAGGCTCATTCGGTTGGATGTCGCTGGTCAGGCGTTTCATGGAGCGCAATACGTGCGTGTCCGGGTCGTTGAGGCAGCTTACCGCTTCCCACCCGAATTTGAGGGCGCCCCTTTTCACGGCGACCAGTGTGGGCAGGAATTCTTTGAATGCTCCTTCCCACGAAAAGGTGCACACAGGATAGTTCCCGTTCTCCACTGAGGCGACCACGGTGCGGGTCGTGCCGAAGTCGATTCCGAGTCTCATGGTTGCAAGGTCCCTGAATTCTGTTTTTTTATCAAGAATTCTAGCATATATTTCCCGTCATGGATGTCAAAATATTTGAGTCTCAAACCAAGGTATTGGTGGTTTCTTAATTGTCTGAAACCGCTCAATGAGTAAGAGTGAGAAGACGGGAGTGAGGAGTCAAGATGAGAATTTTGACGGCGCGTTATGACCACGGCATAGGTGAGTGACAATTTCAGTCCTTGGAGGCCCAAGCTGACTGCTGCCGCTTTCCCTTATTGACTTCCACCATTCGCGTTTCTTGGCTCTATTGGGGTTGAAAGATGTCTTTCAAAATACAATCCGTAACTTTTGGTACTGCCTCCCTGACTTCCGGAGAGAGGTCTGCCCCGGTCTGGAAGTTCTTCCCCTCAACGCCGTAGACAATCAGTCTTGGCGGCAAGCGATCGAGTGCCCGCGCCAGCTCGACGATTTCCGCGATGCCGAGGGCGTGGCTGGAGTGGCCTGAGTGTTCGATTGGAAACGGTTCGGTGTTCAGACAAAAGCGCGATATCGATCCAGCCCGCCCGCCCGACTGAAGCGCATCTACCAAAATGACGACCTCGGCATCTTTCCAGGACTCTATCAGCGATGTGCAGTCGCCGGTGGCCTCCAAGATCTCTACATCCGCCGCGTCCCTTTCCCGCAGGTTGCGAATCACGCTAAGTCCGACTGCGTCGTCCCCGCGATAGGCGTTGCCGATCCCTACCACTAGCTTTCTAGGTCTTCGCTTCAATCTTAATCCCGACGGCCTCGGCGTGTTCTGATGATCTTATGGAGGCGGCTGTCAAAATCGCGTACCCACGGCTTGTTCATAGAGCTGGCCCGAGAAGTGCTTGGTTACACCTTCGCGGGCGTTTGCCGGAAGACGCATGAGAATGGCGGCCGCAAACCGCGGGTCGAGTTGTGATGTGATCTCATGCAGAAATGCATCATCGGCACTTTTGAGCAGCGCCGCCGCATAGCTGACTTGCAGGTGTCTGAGTACACGTACCGCCAACCGAGCCGGCAGAGACCGAAGCACTTCGGCGGCCTCCTCCTCACCCATGCCTTCGAAAACGTGCGTCGCAGCGGCGAGATCGTGATCGAAGAGCTTTTCGATCAGCGGCAAAAGCACACGGGTCTCATTCATGGTATGACTCCGTCACTTGCGGGCCGCCTCTTCAGCGGTCGTCAACGTGATGACCACCTCGACGTCGGGCCAGCGTTTGTCCGCCGGCTGAATCGAGGGGGGTGCGATGATCTTGCAGTAGATGGTCGTGTTCTCGGAGATGCTGTCCAGGTATATCGGCGTGGTGGTGAGGATCAACGGCTTTTCCTTGTTTTCAGCCGGTGGGGATAGCACCTTCACCATGCGGGGGTTCAGATCAACGGTTTGGATCTTCAGCCCCGCGGGAAGTTTGCCCACGAACTGCGGTTTGACGGCGAGCTCATGCTGCTTGAGTTCCGCCAGGGTGAGCGTCACGCTGGAGGGCTCCACATCCAGCAGCTCCACTC
>CAZAGT010000288.1:0-3415 GCA_964484515.1 uncultured Desulfobacteraceae bacterium
TATGCGCGGTGGTGTGGGAGGGCGAAGGTCGTGAGACCTTCCCCTATCCCGATTCCGCGCCACTTGAGATCCGGCGTGCGCAGGATAACAAGCTCATTAGCGCGGTGGTAGGAGTGTGGCGAGATCAAACACCTTCTCCTTTAAGTGGGCAAACCCTCCCAAAAACAACCTCTAGCCTAGAGCTGTGGCGCTCAACAAAAAACCCCACCTCTCGGCAAACGAGAAGTGGGGTCTGTGGCAATCAATCCATAGCACCCTCTATTAGAAGGGTTGACCTACGCTTCAATCCTTTACGAATGATTACCTAAAGTCAAGAATATTGTCAATGCCATATTCTTTGTGCTTGTGAGAGCAGACTATATTGGAGGGACTTGATCTGGAGAATGAATCGTTGAGGAGGAAAGGAAGGCTACTTGGAATTTGCCCTTTTTACATGGATTTCCATGAATTTTGCGGGGAATAATGCGGGGAGTGACTAGTCAAGAAGATAATTTGGAAGTAAATTGCCTGCTAAGTATCCGATATTCCTTGGTAGTCCCAACGGGAATCGAACCCGTGTCTTCGGCGTGAGAGGCCGATATCCTAGACCGCTAGACGATGGGACCGCCAATCTAGTTGGATGAAGCCGAAGATTCAAGATTCACCCAACGCGTATTTTTACCAGTCAATACAAGTCGATGCAAGCCTAAAATACGATGACTCGACGGAAACAGAAGGAGGTATCGAGGACCGGCCTTACCATGTAGCGGTGCGAAATCCGCGAGAGCCAAAACGGTTATTCTAATACGTTCTGCCACTTGACAAACCCAAATGGCATTGTACAATTGTCTATAATATTATCTCTGGGGGTTACCATGGACGTTGTCATCGATACGTCGGCATTGGTCGCCGTCATTGTTGGTGAACCTGAAAAAGATCAAATTGTGAAGCTTACATCCGGTCACACCCTGATTGGCCCCGGCTCGATACCTTGGGAGGTGGGCAATGCATTTTCAGCAATGCTTAAGCAGCACCGATTGACATCTCAAGAAGCACACAAGGGAATTGCAGTTTTCCAAGGTATACCAGTTCGATACATCAGGTCGGATTTGGCCAATGCACTTTCGCTGGCTCATCAATCCAATATGTATGCTTATGATGCGTATTTCCTAGATTGTGCCATCAGATGCAATGCCCCCTTATTGACGTTGGATAAGCAGCTGGTGAAAGCTGCAAGGGACCTTAAGATCGCCACATGGGAGGTCTGAAATGGAAGTTTTCACCTATTCTGAAGCCCGACAGAAGCTCGCCAAGGTCTTAGAGCAGGCTGACTTGACAGGTAAGGTCTTGATCCGCCGCAAAGACGGTCGAACCTATGCCTTGACTCCGGAAAGGATTCCAACTTCGCCGTTAGATGTTCCCTCAATCAAAGCAGACATCGCGACCCAAGAGATCGTGTCCATCATCAGAGAAAGCAGAGAGAGGGATCAATCCTCAACCTAAATACAACGTCGATAGGGACCTTGTTGATCATATTGAATAACTCCGATAGCTGGACGGTGTTACCATAAAGTTGGTTTCGGCATGGAAATGGCTGCTTGATAAACCATGAACATATTTTCCCTCAAGATTGTGGTGTGACGCATGAAGCATCCAGTTATGCTGGTGATAAAGGATGAGGTTATGCCGGTTGGCCAGGAGATGAGTAGAATGCTTCGGTATCAACGCCGCCTGGGCGTTGAAAGGATAGAACGATGATTCTTGCCGGCGATGTTGGGGGCACCAAGACGACACTGGCCCTACTTGACGAGGTCGACCACCGACTTGAGGTGCTTGAGCAGGAAAGATTCCCGAGTCAAGATCACGAGAGCCTCGAGGCCATTGTCGACACGTTCATGAAAGACCGGCAACAAAAGGTCCAATGGGCCTGTTTTGGGGTTGCGGGTCCCGTGAAGAAAGGTCACTCCAGGATTACGAATCTGCCCTGGGTGATCGATGCCCATGTCCTAGCGGACCATTTAGGGGTTGAGACCGTCGAGCTGATCAACGATCTCGAAGCCAATGCCTATGGCCTCGGTGTCTTGGGCCCTGACGATTTCGCCGTTCTCAATGAAGGCAGCGGTGATGCTGAGGGGAATGCAGCCATTATCGCCGCCGGTACCGGTTTGGGTGAAGCCGGTATCTTCTGGGACGGCCGTCACCACCATCCCTTTGCTTGCGAAGGCGGTCACACCGATTTCGCACCGCGTGATGAGACCGAGGTGGAACTCCTCCGATTTTTGCTGGCCCGTTTTGACCGCATCAGCTACGAGCGTATCGTCTCGGGTCCGGGCCTCTTTGTGATCTATCAGTTCCTTCGCGACGCCGGGCGGCACGAGGAGCCGAAATGGCTCCAGGAGGAAATCAACCGAGGAGATCCCGCAGCGGCAATCTCCAAAGCGGCTCTTGCTCAAAAAAGCGAGCTCTGTATCCGCACCTTGGATTTGTTTGTCTCCCTGTACGGCGCCGAGGCGGGGAATCTGGCCCTAAAGGTCATGGCAAGGGGAGGGCTTTTTATCGGTGGGGGCATTGCGCCGAAGATCATGGAAAAACTATCCGTCGGTATGTTCATGGAGTCCTTTTTGGCCAAGGGGCGTATGCGTCCATTGCTCGAGGCGATGCCCGTCCGGATCGTCCTCAACGAACAGACCGCCCTGCTGGGTGCCGCCCACTGCGCCAGGCTGCGAGCAAGAGGAGAGTATTTAAGCTTTCGTAGGTTCTAGCCAGAGACCCACACAGATGCACACGGACTTTCCATTGGCGGACTTCGCAGACGGAAAAGAGCCATCGCTTCTCAATGAGTCATTTGAGGCATGATGGGCTTTCTCGGTGACGAGCAGCGTCCCAAGCAGCGCTATGGGGGCTTGCCTAGTGTACTGAAATAGTCAAGAAGGATGATCAGAAAGGAAACTGAGATGGCGGAGGCAAAGTGGAAAGAGCTGAAGAGGATGCGTTCTGAGGCGGAGGAGATCTTCAAGAGCTGTCTGGCACCCGTGGATCCGTACGGGGCGGTTAAGCGTTTTGTTCACCTCGAGGGGGATCGTCTAAGCCTCGGCATGGAAGGAACGTCGCAACAGGAGCTTGATCTGAGACGCTACGATCGGATCGCACTGGTGGGAGCGGGCAAGGCCACGGCCCCGATGGCGAAGGCCATTGAGGCGCTCCTTGGGAAAAGGCTCGACCGGGGCATCGTCGTTCTCAAGTACGGGTTCACACAGGAGCTTAGCATCACCGAAATGGTCGAGGCCGGGCATCCGGTGCCGGACCAAAACGGCGTCGACGGCACACGCAAGATCCTCGATTTCCTGAAGGCGGCCGGTGAGAGAGACTTGATTTTCTCCCTTATCAGCGGGGGCGGTTCGGCTCTCCTTTGTCAGCCGGCCGGGGAGATTAGCCT
>CAZAGT010000288.1:3425-6821 GCA_964484515.1 uncultured Desulfobacteraceae bacterium
GGCCATAACGAGCAGTCTCCTGGCGTGCGGGGCCACCATCGACGAGATGAACGCTGTCCGCAAGCACATCTCGGAGGCCAAGGGGGGGCAGATGGCTCGAGCGGCCGCTCCGGCCACGGTGGTGAACTTGATGCTTTCCGATGTGGTCGGCGATAAGATGGACGTCATCGCCTCAGGGCCCTTTGTCCCCGACACCTCCACGTTCAAGGACGTTCAGGCGATCTTCAAAAAGTACGACCTCAAGGATATCCCGGGTCCGATCGAGGAGCGTATCAGGGCCGGAATGGAGGGGCAGATCCCCGAGACACCCAAAGAAGGGGATGCGGTTTTTCGCACCGTCCATAACCTCATCGTCGGCAGCAATATCCTGGCGCTGGAGGCGGCCAGGGCAAAGGCCGAGGAATTCGGATATCAGACGCTCATCCTGTCTTCCATGGTGGAGGGAGAAACGAAAGAGGTGGCCCTTGTACATACAGCCATGGCCAAGGAGGTCTTGAAGACCGCGCATCCGCTTTCGCCGCCAGCCTGCATCATCTCCGGCGGGGAGACCACGGTGACGCTCCGCGGTAACGGTCTTGGGGGTCGCAACCAGGAGTTCTGCTTGGCGGCTGCATTGGACATCGCGGAGCTACCGCCACGTGTCGTGGTCCTGAGCGGAGGTACCGACGGGAATGACGGTCCGACGGATGCTGCCGGAGCCATGGTGGATCCTTTGACGGTGTCACACGGCAGGGCCGCTGGTATGGAGGCGGCGGAGTACCTTGACAACAACGATGCCTATCACTTTTTCGAAAAGACCGGCGATCTCCTCATGACCGGGCCCACCAACACGAATGTGATGGACGCAAGGTTTGTCCTTGTCCGCTAGTTTGTGTCCATCCGGAAACGGCCTTTCCCCCCTGAGTCCCGACAAGTCGGGATTATCCGAGGGTTCCCACCTGCGAAGTACACAAAAGGCACAAGGCGCAAGGCGTTAGGTCAGAGGCACAAGGCAAGACAGCAACCGAGCTTTTTCTTTACCTGAAGCCTCGGGTCTCGTGCCTCAGGCCTTTTGTATACGCCTCAAACACCGCCAAAGGCGGGTAAACCTCAAACCAGAGTTCTTGTGTGGCCTTGCTTAGACGAAAAATGGCTCATTTCTGGATTGGACGCGCTCTGGTAAGGCAAATCTCATCCTGGGAAACGGTTCGCCCTTTTATGAAATTTGTCAGAATCACTCAACGGGGTCTCAATAGGGGTACACGCCAATGCAAAACTTTTTGATATCGTAGTGCTTGTTGTAGATATAGTCAGATGTCGTCTCTCTTTTTTGGTTGTAGAACTCGATGAGTCTCAGCAAGGTCTGCGTGTAAACCGCATCCACCTGGTTTACGGGCGCGTCTTCGAGGAGCGCCTTTAGAGCCGGCGAATCATGCTCCACCCCGAATTCGAGGAGTCTTTTAAAGGTCGTTGTCCAGACGAGGAAATCGTTATTCTGCAGGTTCGCAACCTGGACACGTAAGATCTCCTCTGAGGTTTGTTGTGTCAGCTCAGGTGCATGATATCCTCGTTTTTGGGGCTCATCAACTGAGCTGTATTCAGGACGGCCTTTGTTCATAAACCACCAAACTCTCGCTTTTGTTACGTAATAGCTCTTGGGCGTGAAGTCCATGTCTCCTGTGCGGGAAAATGTGTGGCCGGTGAGCTTGCCGAGAGTGCGAGCGGAGACTTCTCTGACCTTCTCATTTGGATCGTCCAGAAGATCAGCAACGTTGCCCACGACAGATTTGTCGCTGTAATGATAGAGAGCGCGAAGGGTATAGACCAATCTGCCCTGCCTGTTTGTTCGGAGGAATCTTTCATCAACGAGAAGCGCAGCCAACTGAGGAGCAATCGGGTATTCGCTGAGGAACCCATCTTCGGCCAAATGCACGAATGCGGTACGCACACAGTCGTTATCCAGGGCCAGTAGGGCTGCGACCTCTTGAGGGTCGGAATGATCGTACATGTCGATGAGGACTCTCACGCCCGCTCTGCGCCCGCGGGACTTTGGGTGAAAGAGGAGAAGCCAGGCCACCCGCTTTGCCTGCAGGACCTCTCCTCTTTCGGTGAGATCGGTGATTAGCCCTTTCCACGCTGCCGCACTGGCCAGATCAAACGAACTGGTGGCAAGCCCATCAGTTAGGAGAGCTGAGAGCTCATTTATTGGCACTTCCTCCTTAACATCATTCGCGATTCTGCACGGAATAGGTTTTGGCAGTACCAACAGCAGTACCAGGGCGAAGGAAACAGAGACATGGAGATGGGTCTGCATCGTGAAAGGGCGTCCTCACAGAGTCGTCTTTATTGAGCTTGCTTACCTCGGTTTAGCAAGGAGTGTAATTATATTTTATAGGTCCTTATATCATCAGCATCAAGCTCCCTTGTGGTTTAGCGCCAAAGGGCCGGAGAGGGGAAGAGCGCAGACTGGGTCCGTATATGAGAGCTTGCCGAGAGAGTGCCTGAAGAGGAGAGCCAACCCTTTAAAGCGCATGGCAAAGCTCGAGTCGATGTTGCCGCAAGGGCGGAAAGCCAAAGAGATCTGCGCGGTGATCTGATTTCTTGAAACGAAATCTCAGGGTGTTCGAGGGTGCTTTAAGGGGCGAAGGGTTTAAGCGATTAAAAGGAAAAAAATGGCTGGGGTACGAGGATTCGAACCTCGGTTAACGGGGCCAGAACCCGTCGTCCTGCCGCTGGACGATACCCCAACCGAAGGTTCATATTTTGACCGAATTCGGTGGAAAGTCAAGGAAAAATCATATTGGACAGGATGACAGGATTGACGGGATACTATTTCAATTGCCGGACCTTACGTTTGACCTCGACGCCGAGCTCGCCGAAATTGATCAGCAGCCCCACCGGTTTTCCGGTTGCCACCAGGTAGTTGACCAACTGCATTTCGTGGGCTTTGGCTAGTTGCCGCACGGACTTCAATTCCAGGATGATCGGGTCGTTGACAACAATGTCAGCCAGAAACTCGCCCACGATCTGATCATCGTAATATACCGTGATGGGTCTCTGTGATTCAGCGTTGAGGCCTGAATTACGGAGCTCAATCAGGAGGCATTTTTCGTAAACGCTTTCTAGATACCCAAACCCCATTTTATTGTAAACGGTGTAGGCACACCCAATGATTTGCTTAGTGAGTTTCTTATATTCCATCCACTAACCCTGTAGAGGCTGTCGGAAAACGATCATCTGCCGTTCGACAGGCTCACGGCCCTGAGCGAAGCCGAAGGGCTGCGTTCCCCTCATCCCTCGTCACTGCGGCGTACTTCTATGTACGCCTCATTCCTCGGGATTTCTTTACCTGCGCTTCGCTCCGGCTCAGTCCCCACCCCTTCGGGGCGGGTCCCCGGTTTCGGAAGCCTTACATCT
>CAZAGT010000289.1:0-6817 GCA_964484515.1 uncultured Desulfobacteraceae bacterium
AACGTTTCGTTTTTGAAAAGAGACCCCCACGGCCGGACGTTGAGTCGTTTCAAAACCCTAAATGATACGGAAATAAAATAACGAGTCTATTTGATTTCCATAATTCAGCGGCAGAAAAGGGGAAGCGGAGGAACGCCCGCTGCACATTTTTCAGTGCATTTTGTTCAGGCTGGAGGGCAAAGGAGAGACCCTCACGACGTAAGCAGGTCGATTTTTGACGGTCAACGTGTTTGAAATCCATCGAAGCGTGGTGATCCCTTAGAGAGGTGACGCGAATCTAGTTCTTGAGACCCAGTTCGTTCATTTTGCTCAGAAGGGTATTACGATGAATGCCCAAGATTTCCGCGGCCGCCTTTCGGTTCCCGTGAGTCATTGCGAGGACGTCACGGATATACTTCCGCTCGAACTTGAGCACTGCCGCTTTGAGCGTCTCCCCTTTGACCAACTTGTCGACGGCACTGAAAGGCGCGACGTCCTTTGGCCTGATCATCACCTGCTTTTTGATGGTAACCAGCCGTTCCACGAGATTTTGAAGCTCTCTGACGTTTCCAGGCCAATCATATTGCGTTAGGATCTCGACGGCCTTTCTTGAGAATCGTTTAGGAGAGCTACCGATTCGTTTGGCATGTAAGTCCAGGAAATGATTAAGGAGCAGGGGGATATCGCCCCTCCGCTCCCTCAAAGGGGGTAGGGTGATGGGAAAGACATTGAGGCGATAGAAGAGATCCTCACGAAACTTACCTTGGGGGATGAGGTCCTGCACGTCTCTATTTGATGCGGCCAGGAACCGCACATCGACCTTGATGATCTTGTTACTCCCGAGTCTTTCAAACTCCTTCTCTTGAATAACCCGTAAGAGCTTTGCCTGCATATTAATATCCAACAGATCAATGTCGTCCAGGAAGACGTCGCCTTTGTCGGCGATCTCCAGTTTTCCTAATGTTGTCATGGTCGCGCCCGTGAAGGCCCCCCGGCGATATCCGAAGATCTCACTTTCCATCAAGGTGGGAGGAATGGCGGCACAATTGACGACGACAAAGGGGTGGTTACGCCGGGGGCTAAGGTTATGGATGGCCCGTGCGACAAGTTCCTTTCCGGTGCCGCTTTCGCCCTGGATCAGCACGGCGCCGTCGCTCTTTGAGATGGTTTCTACCAAGTCGAATACGTCCCGCATCTTCCGATCGTCACCAAGAATTTTTTCAAAGGGATGGTACCTTTCCAGCTCATTTCGAAGGTAAGCAACCTCCTTCACGAGGCTGTGTTTCTCCAAAGCTCGGTTGATGACGTTGATCACCTCTTCGACGATGAACGGTTTCACGATGTACTCATAGGCCCCGAGTTTGATCGATTGTACGGCTGTCTGAACGTCTTTGACCGCCGTGACCATGATGACCTCGGCCTCCGAGTCTATCTCCTTGAGGCTCTTCAAGAGCGCCAGTCCTTCGATATCCGGCAGCAGGATATCGAGCAGAACAAGATGGATTGCGTTCTTCGTGAAGGTGTCAATGGCTTCGGCGCCCGTCGACGCCAATAGGACATGGAAATCATCTTTCAAGACCATTTTGAGGGACTGGCGAATACCGTGCTCGTCGTCAACCACGAGAACGGTTGCCCTTTTCTTTGCTGTCATGGAACTTCCTTTTTTTTTGTTACCTGCTAGTTGGAGAAGATCGTCCATTCGGCTCCGTCCGCTGCACCTCTGAAGTCACGGCCCGACTCGATAAAGACGTGTCAAAACAGGGTCTTTCGAGAAGGTATCAGTCCCATCACAGCACAAAAAAAACGGGTCGTCAATCGCAGAAAATGGAAAAATGAATGCACAAGATCCTGTGCATCAGTGCACTAAATTATGTGCAAACGGGCAGGTATTTCCGGGAAGAGGATCGTCATGTTTCTGCATCGATAGCCATACCATTTGGTCCATTATTGGCAGCGAGGGCTAAGTGCACGTGAAGTTGAGTTTTTTAACCTCAGTCTCTCAATCAGAGTGAGGAGCATATTTATCAGGAGTGCTATCGGTGAACCGGACGTTTGGCACGTGACTTGAGAGAGGGAGACAGGGGGACTGAACGGTCAAGAAGCCGCGGGACTCTTCGAGTACCGACTAGGTGGCCAGATGGGGGCTTGATGCGATGCGTGTGAAGCTGAGTTCTTTTCTCCAGTGGCATTTGAACATCTTCATCATTCAGAAACTGGGTTGGCAAATAGCATTCTATTACCTTCTCCTTCTAGGGAGGCTGTTTTACTTCCTGAATGGAGGTGAAAAACGGAGGATTGTCGAATCGATCGAAGCCGTTTATGGCGATCACCGAAGTGGGGAAGACCTGGGGAACATCAGCAAGAACGTATTTCGGGGAATCTTGGCCCATTATTACGAGAAGCTGTTCAATGCCTACACCGACGCATGCGTGTTGGAATCCTTTTTCGCGGAAAGTATTGAGACCCGGAACCTCGAAAAGCTCGATGAAGCGCTGGTGTGTGGCCGGGGTGTGCTATTTGTGACCGGCCATTACGGCGGGATCGAATACATCCCCATCTTTCTATCCAGTAGGGGCTATCCGATATCTGTCGTGGCCAAGTTTGCCACCCGCCACCTCAAGGAAGCCTGTGAGGCAAGATCGGAAGCTTTTGGCCTCAAGATCATCGATGGGAGCCGGCGGAACGATATTTTGCCCATTATCCTGCAAGAACTGCGGGTAAACCGGATCGTATTCCTTGAGTGTGATGAGATCGAAGAGTGGCGACCGTCTCAAAAGGAGGAGATGGTCTTTCTGAAAAAGATGATTGGCGTAGACAGGACCATCAACCTCATCGCACGCCGATCGAAGGCCGTCCTCATTTTCGGTATTCTGCATCGGTTTAACCTGCAGAGGTACAGGCTCGTCATTCAGAACTACGATGACGTCCTTTCGCGGCACGGCAGACCTGCGATATCGGTCGGCGAGGCCATGCTGAAGTGCCTGGAGCAGTATGTTTACTCCTACCCGGAAGAATGGTATCAATGGAAAAAGTACGAAGACATTGGTTCACAGCCGGCCCCTGCACCCACGGAGAGCCACGCTGGCCCCGCACTGAGGTGGAGTCCATATCCTGCGAAGATCGCTGTCTGAGGTAATTCCATGGCGGATGGGCCTACATCCCGGCGTGGGAACCTACATCCTTTGGGCGTGATCTTTTTTCAATGGCAATGCCGAGCAAAGCAGGTAAACTGTCAACTCCGAAATCCGCATATCGAAATCCGAAACAAATCCGAATTCCAAATGTACCAATGACAGGAACAACCTACCCAAATAGTGTTTATGAAGCGGAAAGCTGTCCCGCACAGTTTGGGTCATTTGGCCCTGGCTCATTCGATATTGTTTCGAGTCTCGGATTTCGTGCTTCGACATTGGAGTATCAAAACCGGGCCCCACAACGAACCCCCACGATGTGCTTCCTCAAAGCCTCGTCCCTTGGGCGGGGATTTATTGCTGAGGGCTGAGATATGGAACGGGAGATAAGCTGTATCAACTGCAAGGCCATCCTCGACTACTTCGAAGAGAATAGCGAGAGTGAATGCTCGGAGTTGATCCTTGGCCTCGATCCGGAGATCGACGCCCAGCCCGATCCAGAGAATTACCTGAGGGATACGAACAACTGGGTATCCTGTGAGGTCGTTGCCAAACTATGGGAGCGATTAAGGAAACACATCGGCAATGAGCGGGTGGCCTACGACGTCGCAAGGTATGCCGTCGAAAGAACCATTTTCGGATATGCCCAGAAGATCATCGTAAAGGCCTTTTGGTCCTACAAACAGGCTCTCAAACACGCTCAAAAGATAAATGACAAGCTCAACCACAGCAAGAAGATAGAGATTGTCGACATCAAGCGCAACCAAGCCGTCGTTCGATTGCACTGGAATAAGCATATGCGCGTTTCGCGAGACATGTGCATATACAACCAAGGGGCGTATACCTATATACCCCTTATCTGGGGGAGTAAACCGCTGAACCTCACCGAGGAGTGCTGCAGTTTTGATGGAGCTCCCTATTGCGAGTACCACCTGAAATGGCCGACCAGGAATCGATTTCATGAGGTCTTCTCCCGCTTCTTCACGTCGACGACGGTCCTGATGGAGACCGTCAAGGAAATGGAAGAGGGCAAGAGGGTTATCCAGCTGAAATACGAAGAGGTAAACCGTCTCAATCGGGCGCTGAATAGAAAGATCAGACAGCTCTTGGCAATTCAAGATACGGGTAAGGCGATTCTCTCCATTTTGGATCTCGAAGAGCTGTTGGCAATGATCATGAATCTTCTCTCGGGTGTCTGTCAGATCAACAGGACGTTGATCATGCTCGTCAACGAAGAGGCCGAAGTCCTTGAGCCGATCTCCAGCGTCGGATTCGATGACGGATTCGCGGAAGAAATCAAAAAGTACAAGGTTCCGCTCAACCGTGTCAGCAATATCCTGGCGCGGGTCGTCAGCACTGGTCAGCCGGAATACGTCGCGGAGATAAGCAACCCGGTAATCAGGCGAGGGCTGATGCTCACCGAGGGAAAGTCCACATCGGTCTACGCGGTTCCGCTGATTACCAGATCCAAGGTCATCGGGTTGATTGCCACGGACGCGGTCAACGGCGACGGCGTTCCCCGCGAAACCCGCGAGACCCTGGAGGTCTTCGCCCCCCAGATCGCAATCGCCATTGAGAATGCCAGGCTCTACAGCCGGCTGAAGGCCCAGATGACCGAGCTGAAACGATCGCATTCTCTGCTCAGCCGCGCCGAAAAGCTCTCTTTCTTAGGGAACTTGGCCGCGAGGTTGGCGCACGAAATCAAGAATCCGATGACGGCCATCGGGACATTCATCCAAATGTTGCCTCAGAAATTCGATGATCAGGAATTCAGGAGGGACTTCTACGAGGTGGCCATGGAGGAGACCGCCCGCGTCAATAATCTCATTTCGGAACTGCTCGATCTCGCCGGAACGAAGGAGTCATACTTCAGGTTGAACGATCTTCACGGCTTGATCGGGAAAATGATCCTCCTGATATCACCGCAGAGCAAGGCCAAAAAGATAGAAGTCACAACGGAGCTCGACCCCGAGATCAACGAGGTGCGCATCGATTCAGAGAAGATGAAACAGATCGTGTTAAATATTCTCTCAAATGCCGTGGAGTTCACTCCCGAGGGCGGGCGGATTGAGCTCTCCACACAGATTCGCCGTGAAAACGGAAAAGAGGATCGGATTGTCATCTCTATCAAGGATAATGGTGTCGGAATCAGCCCGGACACGGTTGATAAGATATTCGATCCCTATTTCACGACCAAACAGAGGAGCGATATGCGTAGCGGAACGGGCCTGGGACTATTCATCGCCCATCAGAACATGCTGGCGCACAACGGGACGATCGAGGTAAAGAGCAAGGTGGGCTCGGGGACCGCTTTCATCTTGACCCTGCCACGGGATGCATCGGATATGGCCTCAGGGCCTGACAAGGGGGCCAGTGATGCGCATTGAAGAAGTCCGGATCCACCAGGTCACGCTCCCCTTTAAGGGTTCTTTTCCGATCTCTCGCCTGGAGGGGCGTTCTTCAGAGCACGTCGTCGTGGAGGCGATAGCGAACCAGCCCGAGGGCAACGGCTACGGCGAGAGCGTACCGATAGAGTTCGTCACCGGGGAAACGTCTGCCGGTACGGTTCGGAATGCCGTCCATTTCGTCACGTCCAACGCCTTTCCGTGGCAGCTCGATGATGTCTCCCAGATTTGGGATTTTGTAGACAGCCTCCCGAGGGAAAAGGGGTATAACGCCGCCATTTGCGCGATAGAGTTGGCCCTCTTGGATGCCCTTGGAAAGGATCAGAATCGACCGATCCTGTCGTACTTCCCCAAAGACTTCTATACCGACCGAATCCACTATGGAGCCTCAATCACGCTGGGTGACGAAGAGCGGGTCCGAGAAATTTGTGCGTTGGTGCGCAGCTTGGAAATCCGTCCTTTACGAATACGTATCAAGATGGATAGGGATCTTGAGCAGAACCGGTACGCCCTGGAGGCGGTGCGGGCTGACATCGGCGAGTGTGAGCTGCGGATCGACCCGAACGGGGTCTGGGATCGTGAGCTGGCTTTCAAGCACCTGCCTCTGGTTAAGGAATTTGGGGTCAAGATCGTGGAAGAGCCCATGGAACGAGATTGTCCCGGTTTCGATGAATTCGCGGAGACCTTGCGTGCGAACAACGTTATTCTGATGGCCTGCGAGTCGGCGCCCACGATAGAGGACATTCGTAGGATTGTCCATGATGGGTATTATCAGATGGTCAATGTGAAGTTATGCCGGAGTGGGGGATTCCGTCGGACCCTCAAGATTATCGACTGTTTGCGCGAAAGCGGTCTTGCCTATCAAATCGGCTGCACCCTTGGTGAGGGGGGCATCCTTTCAGCGGCTGGCAGGGTCTTGTGCTTACTCTGCAAAGACGCCGTGACCTATGACGGTTCTTACGATCGATTTATTTTGCAGGAGAATATCACGGTCGAGGACGTATCTTTCGGGCTGGGCGGCGAGGCGGGTCCTCTGGACGGTCCCGGATTGGGGGTTGCGGTTCGTGCCGAAAACCTGGAACCGTTAGCCGAGGGAAATGACCCCATTACGATTTCAAGACCCTAGGAGCGTATCGAAAAAGGAACCCCCTCCGAGGGAGTGAGGATCTCCATCGTGGATTCAGACTTGGGTTTCACGGACTGGAAAAGGGAGCATGAGCACATCCTTCAGGACCTGGCCGACCGTCATGTCTTCTTGTTCTATTCCGGCGGGAAGGATTCATCTGTGGCCCTGGATTGGCT
>CAZAGT010000290.1:0-6812 GCA_964484515.1 uncultured Desulfobacteraceae bacterium
AACGGGGCCGAATATCGAGGCCACAAAGGCCCTGGTGATGGCCGTCAAGACACCGGTCATTGCCTCCGGAGGCATTTCGAAAATCGAGGATGTGGCCGACCTCTTGCCCCTCAAAGAGTACGGCGTGATTGGGATGATTACAGGCAAAGCCATTTACGATGGCACCCTAGAGCTTGGGGAAGCGATTAGGCTGGCGAAATCGTAAAATAAGCAAAATTTCTGCTTGACTTGCGGTATTTCAGCGCTAATCTAAAAGATTACGAACGCATTGTCTCGCCGCTTCGATGCCGTGTGGACCATGCTAACCCACGACCTTCAGGGCGCCCGCAGAGCGTGCCTCAGTCCTTTAAGACCATGCCCTCGTACGCAAGCGCAAACGGGCTAAGAGGCGCACGGGCAGCTCAAGGAGGGAATCGAGTGGACCCAAATGCAGGCGCGGACAAACAGTCCTTGCGCCGGATCGTCCAGACCGTTGAGCGAAGCTGAAAGAGGAACCGCCTTGGAGGAATCGCCGGCGACGTTTGCAGTCAGAGGCTCCGTTGACCGGAATAAGGGAATGAGGTTGCCTGCGGGTCGAGTGATCATAAGGGCTCAAGCTGAAACACCGATCCCAACCTGCGCGCCAGTGCGCTCGACGAGATCGATGCATGAGGATCCATTTTGCATAGGATTCGACATGCCGGGGAAAACGCAAGATCTGTTCTACAAATAGAACTCCTTCTGCACGAGAAGGGGTTTTTTAATGCCGACTCGATCAACTGCCCACCTTCGACCGGACGCGAAACCCTGAAAAGCGTCAAGAACCGGGGCATATGAGTTCGTATCCATCCGCCAAAGAAACAATAAAAGCGGCCGTCGATATTGTCGAGCTCGTGGGACAGTACGTAAAGCTCAAACGGGCGGGTCAGAATCATGTGGGCCTTTGCCCGTTTCACTCCGAGAAAGCGCCCTCGTTCTCGGTGAGCGCAACCAGACAGATGTTCCATTGCTTTGGCTGCAAAAAGGGTGGCGACATCTTTGCTTTCTGGATGGAATACCACGGCACCACCTTTCCTGAGGCCTTGAAGGATTTGGCCCAGAGGTATCAGATCAGCCTTCCCGAAGAACGGGGGACGCCGTCGAGAATCAAAGAGACGGCAGAGAAGAAGTCCTTGATAGAGCTGAATGAGCTAGCGGCGAGATTCTTCCATCACACCCTTGAAAATTCTGAGGATGGGCAACCGGGGCGGGATTATCTCGCAAAAAGGGGCCTTTCGGGGGATGTCGTCACCGACTTCCGAATCGGATACGCCCCCAACACGTGGGACGCCCTGACCACGTTTTTGACACGAAAGGGAAAGGATTTACGAAAAGCGGCTCTGGCCGGCTTGATTATCCCCAAGAAGCCCGGGGGCTATTACGATCGTTTCCGAGGTCGAGTCGTATTCCCCATTCTTGACCTGAGGAAGCAGGTCGTCGGCTTTGGCGGGCGTGTTCTCGATAGCTCCTTGCCAAAGTATCTTAACTCACCGGAGACGCCCATATTTCGGAAGGGACGCTTGCTTTACGGTCTTCATGCGGCCCATCAATCCATCCGGCAGAACGGGCGTGCAGTCGTCGTGGAGGGATATACCGATACCCTGGCCCTGAGAAGGCATGGGTTCCAGGAGGCCGTTGCAACCCTTGGAACAGCTCTGACAAGGGATCACATCAGGATCTTGAAGGGATACGCGAAAGAAGCCGTTGTCGTCTTCGATGCCGATGCGTCCGGAAAGGCGGCAGCTAAGAAAAGCCTACCGCTCTTTCTGAACGAGGGGTTATCATCCCGGGTCCTGGTCCTGCCTGAGAACGATGACCCCGACAGCTTTGTCAACCGCCATGGGCTCGACTCTTTTTTGGAGGAACTGGAGCGGTCCGGGCCCATGTTTGAATTCTATCTTGATCTCGTGTTGAGTGAGGCCGGCCAAGGGATTGAAGGCAAGATCGATGCGCTACGGCAGACACTGCCCGTTCTGGCGGACCTCGATAGCGCAGCCACCCGCTCGCTTCTAGTCCACCGTGTTTCCGAGAGAACGGGAATATCCGAATCAGCGATTCTCGCTGAATTGCGGAACTGGCGGGGAGGGGCACCACGATCAGAGGGGCAAACCGCTGCCGAGACGTCCCTGGTGTTTAAAGAAGAAAGAGGTGATGATTTTCCACTCCTCAATCTTCTCATCCATGCTCCCCACGCTATTCAAGGTCTTGTCGACGACGACTGCAAAGTATTGCTTTCTAATCCCGTCGTGGCCCTGATCTTCGATACCATGGTCAGATTCTACAAAAGCAGAGGAGAACTGAAACCGGCAGAGGTCTTGGAGCATCTGACAGATGAAAGAGCCAGGGAGTGCTTCAGGGAGGCCATGCTGGCCCCTCCCATCTACCCCGATGAGGCGGTGGAGCAGGCCGTCGGCGAATTCAGGCAAAACGTTCGAAGACGCAGAATCTCGGAATCAATCAGCAAGGCGAGAGCGAGCGGCGATATAGAAAAACTAAACCAGCTTCTGAAGTCCATCGGCCCATCATAGGCGAAAAGGCAGTGGCAACTCTCAGGAGGAAAGTAATGACCAACAATTCCGACATGGTGAACCTGAAGCGACTGATCGACATCGGTAAGGACAAGGGCTACATCACCTATGAAAGGCTGAATGACGATTTGCCCAGTGAGATCACCTCTTCTGAGTATATCGACGACCTCATGATGATGTTCGAGGAGCTGGACATCATGGTCATCGATGAGGCGTCCAAGGAAGAGATTGAAAGATCCAAGAAAATCAAGAAAAAGCAAGAAAAGGCAACAGAGAAAGAAACCTTCCGCTCGACGGTTTCCGAGAGTGCAACCAGGGTCTCGGATCCGGTGAAGATGTATCTGAAGGAGATGGGCTGCATCTCGCTTCTCACGAGAGAGGGCGAAGTGGAAATCGCCAAGCGGATCGAAGCGGGTGAGAACGAGGCCTTACAAGCCCTGCTGAGATGCTATGTGGGGATCGAATGCATCATTGAATTGGGAGAAAAGCTCAAGCAGGGTGAAATCAAGTTGAAAGACGTGGTGAATGATCTGGAAGAGGAAGAGGCCCCCACCCAGGTAGGGGAGCGCAAGGAGTCGATCGTCGACACGATTGACAATATCAAGGCCCTTCACCATGAATCCGAAGTATGGCGTCAAGAGGTGTTAAAGAAACGTTGTTCCGCGACCAAGAAGGCTAAGCTCAAGACGCGAATCGAAAAAAAGCATTCCCAAATCGCGAAACTGATAAGCTCTTTCAAGCTCGAGAAGAGACAAATCGACCTTATGCTCGACAGACTTGGGGACCTCGTGGCGCGGCTTGATGAATCAGAAAGGAATATCGAGGATTGCATGCTGAGGGCCGGGGGCAAACCTATTTCTTTTCTAAGGAAATGCGTCAGCCAGATCCCAAAATCGGCCAAGGACGACCAAATCGTCACCCCGCTCAAGATGAAGAAATGCGAGCTGATCGCCATGAAGGCAAAGACCGACGAGGCGCAGAAATACATCAAACTGACAAAAGAGCGCACGAACATGACTCCGCGAGACCTTAGAGAGACCTTGCGCGTGGTGGAGAGCCATTTGGAAAAATCCAAAATGGCCAAGAGCGAGCTCATCGAGGCGAACTTAAGACTCGTCGTCAGTATCGCCAAGAAATATACGAACAGGGGACTGCAATTCCTGGATCTCATCCAGGAAGGGAACATCGGGTTGATGAAAGCCGTTGATAAGTTCGAGTATCAAAGAGGGTATAAATTCAGCACCTATGCCACGTGGTGGATAAGGCAGGCCATAACCAGAGCGATTGCCGACCAGGCCAGAACCATCCGTATCCCGGTCCATATGATCGAGACCATCAATAAACTGATCAGGACTTCAAGGTATCTCGTCCAGGAACACGGTCGCGAACCGACCCCCGAAGAGATTGCCGAGAAGATGGAGTTTCCACTGGAGAAAGTCAGAAAAGTTCTGAAGATCGCAAAGGAACCTATTTCGCTCGAAACACCCATAGGAGAGGAAGAGGATAGCCACTTGGGCGATTTCATCGAAGATAAGAAAATCATCTCGCCCGCGGACTCGGTTGTCAATCACAACCTCGGTGAACAGACGCGCAAGGTGCTCACCTCCCTGACCCCCAGAGAAGAGAAAGTCCTTCGAATGCGGTTCGGCATCGGCGAGAAGTCGGACCACACTCTGGAGGAAGTGGGCCGGGATTTCGATGTGACCCGTGAAAGGATTAGACAAATTGAAGCCAAGGCGCTGCGGAAGCTGAGACATCCAAGTCGCAGCAAGAAGCTGAAAAGCTTCATAGACAACTGAGTGGCTGCTATCAACGTGCTTTTGGATAGCCGTTTCGTCTTTTGAAACCGATTGATCTCTAATCCGCCTTGACTTTTTTCAAGAATCCATTTCACTTGACAAACTCTGTTTCGGCCTGCATCGTGGCGCGGAGTGGGGTGATAGTTTCTTAGGGCCCATAGCTCAGTTGGAAGAGCCACCGGCTCATAACCGGTAGGTCCCTGGTTCGAATCCAGGTGGGCCCACCATGCAATAGAACGAGACGATGTGCGCGAGGAAACCCATTATTACCTTCTTAAAACAAATCCCAATTCTCCGCGAAGGGCGTGCCGGTAAAGGGTGCGCCCTTCGACTTTTTGAGGACCAACGTCTTCCGATGGGAGCAGACTTCCGCGAAAGAGTGAGGGATTCCGTCCCGTGTCCTACGGAATTGAATAAGAGAGGTGAAGACCTTGGAAGAGAAGATAAGCCTTCTAGTGCAACTCCAGGAATGTGACAACCGGATAAGGGATATCATGAGGAAAAAGGCGGAAGGCCCCCTCAGAATCAACAAACTGAGAGAGGAATTGGATGGGGTCGAATCCAAATTCAAGGCGGAGAGAGATCGGCTTGAAATGCTCAACACGGAAAGGCGCCGTATTGAAATGGAGATTCAGGAGCTCGACGGCAACATTGAAAAGAGCTCTATCAAACTCTCGAATATCAAATCAAACAAGGAATACAAGGCCGCCTTAAAGGAACTTGATGATCTGAGGCGCAACAAGACCATAACAGAGGATAAGACCATTCAGATCATGGAGGAAATAGAGCAACTCGAGGGAGGGAGCTCAGAGAACGAAAAGAAACAGGCCGAACTGCGCGATAAGTTTGACCAGGATCGAACCGCGATCGAAGAGGAACTCAAGGCCCTGGACAAGAGTCTCGCCGACCTCGAGGCGAAGAGAGCGGAGTTTCACAAGATTATAGATCCAGATTTACTTAAGAGATATCTGTTCCTGAGCGAAAGGAAAGAGGGGCAAGCGATCAGTTCCGTCATCGAAGGTGTCTGTCAAGCCTGCTATATGGGGTTGCCGCCTCAAAAGTTCAACGAACTGATCCGGGGACACGCTCTCATGTCATGCCCCAACTGTAGCCGTCTGATCTATTGGGGCGAAAACGAACAGTTCCAGAGAGTTCTGGAAAACGCCTAGCCCTTCGATGGCAGGTTAAATGCTTGTTCGAGGAATCCGGCGGTTTCGCGCCATGGACATGGATCCAACCTGCAACATATAATAGGGTATGTTGGAGCAGGACAGATGACCGCTGTTTTGCCATCGCGCAAAAGGGAGGAAAGTCCGGGCTCCGTAGGACAGGATGCTGGGTAACGCCCAGTCCCGGTAACGGGCAGGAAAGTGCCACAGAAAACAGACCGCCTGCGCCTCGTGGTCCTGGGCCACGAAACCAGGTAAGGGTGAAACGGTGAGGTAAGAGCTCACCAGTCCCGCCGGTGACGACGGGAGCTAGGTAAACCCCATCCGGAGCAAGATCAAGCAGGGAACGTTTGAGAGTGGTCCGCTCGAGTTCCCGGGTAGATTGCTTGACCTCGACGGTAACGTCGAGGCTAGATGAATGGTCATCATCCGGCAGCGCCCCTACAAGGGGACTGTCGGAAACAGAACCCGGCTTATGGCCTGCTCCAATATACCAAAACGTCTGCCGGAAAGCGGCGCCCATCTGTCCCGATTCCATCGGGATGTCCCCTACCCTCGCCCTGTTAGATCCTCGCTGAACGAGACGGCGACGCCGATCTAAGAGGGCAAAGTCACCGCGGCTATACAAAAGGCCCAAGGCGCAAGGCATGGGGCATGAGGAAAGACGAGTTGAAGACCTTCGTTGCTTTTACCTTGAGCCTCAAACCTCAGGCCTCAAGCCGAAAAACTCGTACGCCTCATTCCTCGGGATTTGTTTACCTTCGCTTCGCTCGGCTCAGTCCCCACCCCTTCGGGGCGGGTCCCCAGTGTCGGAAGGCCGTGATTCGACACTCGCTATAAGGTCCCCAACTTCAAGATCCCGCTCAGGACCTGCTCGACGCTGATCTCTTCCATGCACTCGATCGTGGGGCATTGCCGCTTAAAGCAAGGGCTGCAGTCCAGGCCGACGCGAATGACCTGATGGCCGGACCCAAAGGGGCCCGTTCGCCAGGGCGCCGTCGGACCGAAGAGAGCCACGACCGGTGTTCCTACGGCGGCCGCCAAATGCATCGGCCCGGTATCCGTGGCAACAACAACCCTTGTTCCTTCATATAGCGCCGCCAAGGTCTTTAGGTTCGTTTCACCGGCCAAATTGGCGGCCTTATGCCTCATACGAGATCCGATTCGGTCGACAACCTCACGATCCGAATGACTGCCCGTAAAGACGACGAGGGCATCGTGCTCCTCAATCAGCCGATCGGCAAGCTCTGCAAATTTGGCATTGCTCCAGAGTTTCGTCGCCCATTTCGCCACCGGGT
>CAZAGT010000291.1:0-6810 GCA_964484515.1 uncultured Desulfobacteraceae bacterium
ATCTCAGCCGGGTAGATGTTTTGGCCGCCGCGAATAATCATGTCCTTGGACCGGCCCAGGATCCAGAGACATTCCTGATCGAATTTAACGATGTCGCCGGTACTCGTCCAACCGTCCTTGTCAAAGACGGTCGCGGTCAGCTCTTCATCCCGATAATAGCCGGCAGGTGCGTGCGGCCCCCTGAAATAGAGAATTCCAGGTTCCCCGGAGGGGACTTCTTTTCCGTCTTCATCCATCAACCGGACTTCATTGCCGGGCAGCATCCGGCCGACCGTTCGCCGGCGGAGCTCCTTCGGATCTTCCACCCGGCAGCCGGATACGGATCCCATATCCTGGGTACCCAGATCACTCGTGATCACGGCGTCAAAGGCCTTTTCCGCCTCCTCGGCGATCTGAGGCGAGAGGTACCCACCGGCAGAGCGGATGAAGCGCAAGGAGCTGAGATTGTATTTGGCCGGGTCCGCCTCCAGCATTCGAACCAGATGGGTGGGTACGACCCCAATGGCCGTAGCGCATTCCTTTTCGATGAGCTCGAGTGCTCCCTCAGGTCTGAACTCCTCGAGCATGGCCGTTTTGGCGCCAACGAGGGGAGCGGCAAAATAGGTCAGGGTCCCCGCAGCACCGCCCGCGTGCGGCGCAATGGCCAGGGTGGTGTCCTCATTCGTCAGATTCCAGATGTCCACCCGTCCTTTCGAGGTGCAGACGCGCGGGGCCACGGGCCATTCCACCAACTTTGGAAGACCGGTCGTCCCCGACGTACTCGTGAGCAAACCCACGTTCCAGATAGGGTCGAACCTTCGCTCATCGAGAGAGGCTGCATTGAACCCCCCCGCTGCGGTCTGTTGTGCTTGACGGGTGAGGGAATAGGTCCCTTCCGGCGCGTTAGCCGGAACATCGTCATCAAACAAGAAGATCTTTGTCAGATGGGGGAACCTGTCCTTGAGTCCTTTGTACATTTCAAGGTAGTCGAATTTGCGATAGACGTGGGGGATCACCACGGCCGAGGCCTCCGTGCGCTCCACCATGTACTCGAGTTCCCGCTGGCGGAGGTAGGGGTAGACCGTAAGCGATATCAGGCCCGCCCGCTCGCACGCAATTCGAGCAAGCAACCCGTAAACACTGTTTGGCGACTGGATAATGATCCGGGCCGACTTGGGGATTCCCATCTTAACCCAGGTGGCGGCGATCGCGTCCACCTCCGCCTTGGCCTCTGACCAGGTCAGCCGATACCTGGAATCGACGAGTGCCTCCCGGTCTCCATACTCGCGCGCATTTCGCTCCCAGAAATCAAAGAAGGTCTCCTGGGTCCAATACCCCTTGCTGACGAATTCCGACACCATCTCATCTGTGTATCGAATGGGTTTCACGACAATCAACTCCTCTCAGCCATGGCGTTTTGTGAATCACCCTGCGCCTTCGCGCGGGGTGATTCACTTTGGGCGCTCCGAACTTCTCAGAACCCCAATTCCGACCAGCGCCTCTGCACCCTCTTGACGATATCAGGGTCTAGTTCGATCGGGATCGGTTTCTGCTTCCATTCATACGGGATCGTCGCGTCGATGATCAGTCGACCGGTGATCTCCCTTGCGTCCAGCGGCAGCGACGGATCCAGCGGGGTGGATCGCCCGCGCTTGATGACCTGAGATCGGTTGGGCTGAAACCTGAAACTGAGCGCCCAGAGTACACGCGGTAAATCCCAGGGGTCGATATCATCGTCCACCACGATGACGGTCTTGAGACCATAGGCCCCCATCTCGGTCGAAATGGCGGCCGTACCGACCTGATCCGCGTGCCCCGGGTACATCTGCTTCACGGAGATGATGGCGATGAACCTCCCCGAGCCCTCCGGTGGGCAGTAGACCGCCTTCAATCCGGGAATCCGCATGGCGACCAGTTGCTGCCAGAGCGTGGCTCCGTAGGTAAGTGCCATGGTCATGTGGGTGTCCGTGACTGCGCGGCCCACGGTCGTCGACCAGAAGATCGGGTTGTTCCGGTGGGTGACGCAGTTCACCTTGATGTAATTACGCGGATCAGTACCGACTCCCGAGTAATAACCGGTATATTCGCCAAAAGGCCCTTCCGGTTTAAAGGCCTCTGCGTCAACTTCACCCTCGGCCACGATCTCGGCGCTGGCAGGAACCGGCAGGTCAACCGTTTCACACTTGACGACCTCGACGCCTTCACCCCGGATAGACCCGGCCAAATCGTACTCCGAATCAAAGGCGGACAGCCTGGCGGCGCCCATGAGGAAGAGCAGCGGGTCGCAGCCGACGACGACCGCAACAGGCATGGGCTCTTTCCGTTCGGCGTATGTCTTAAGCATGATGTCGGCATGCTTTCCCTTGATGAATTGCGTGCCCAGGGTATTCTTGTCGAGCAGTTGAAGCCTGTAGGTTCCAAGGTTGACCCATCCGGTGTCCGGGTCTTTGGTAACGACGAAGTGGGCCGTGCCGAAGTACCGACCGCCGTCCAAGGGGTAGAACTTGGGCGCCGGAAATTTGAAGAGATCGACCTCGTCACCCTTCATGACATTTTCCTTGCAGGGGCCGTTGTCGACCATGGTGGGAGGGATCTTGGCCCCGGCCTTATCGACCCATTCGCGCATGAGATCAACCAGGGAGGATGATCGCGGCATTCCCATGATCAGGGCCAGTCTTTCGGTCGTCGTGCAGACGCTCGTAATGACTGGGGAATCGTAGTCCTTTACATTTTCGAAAAGGAGGGCGGGACCGATCTTTTCTTCATTGATTTTGGCAATATGGGATAGTTCCAGATCCCAGTCGACTTCTGCCTTGATTCGGTGCAGCAACCCCTCGTTTTCGGCCAGGCTGATAAAATCCCTCATGTCTTTCATCTCGAAAATCTCCTCCTCTCATACGATTTCGCTCGTCGAGATCGAGCCAGATAGAAAACGACCTAACCTTCAATAGAAACGGAGAATTCGAATATCGAAATTCAAACAATATTTCAATGACCAAAATCCGTGGGCCTCAAACAGAGCGCCGGCCAAGACGGTAGTTCAGCGTCAAATCGAGGTTTCGCGATGGAATGGGCCGGTTTCAGATGGCCAACGTAATGGAGTGTTGGAGAATCGGTCTAGCCAGGCCACTGCTCTATGACCGGAATCCTCTGCGTTTTCACGATTTCAAGGGCGATGTTATCAGGGTTGACAGCCCTTTCATCGCAGCCTATGCAGGTCTTGGGCGGGCATAATCTCAAACCACTGAGCAATCGTGGAAATAAAAAGGAGGGAAGGGGAGAATATTGCCCTGGATTTGAAAGTCTGATCTTCGGTGTCAGGTCAGAGACAAAAAATCCTACCTAAAAACCCCGCAATGTTCCACCCCGCGATTAGGCGGTCTTTCCAATGCTCCAATGCCCCAACACTCCAGTGCTCCAAGGCCCCTTAAAGCGTAATCCGGGACATGGCTCTTTCCATGAGTAGTTGGTAACCGCTCTTTGCACCGATGACCGGCTCCTGCCGCCGTTGACTCCAAACCGTCTCCGGCCGGCTTTGGACAATGAACATATTGAGCGGGAAGGGAAGGTCCCTATCGATGGCCCACTCAATGTCCTGTGGGCAACCGTAATGGGCTTCGATCTCCTTCGCGAGACTCACCAACTCTTTGATTTCTCGGTCCTCCAGACAGCACTTAGACTGCCTTTCAGGGGCGACGTCATTGTGGACGACGTGCCCCTTTTCCCCGTCAAAGGCGCACTCGACGTGTTTGTTGGAGATGATCCGTTCGTTGATTTCCAAGACGACCTTGTCGACGACAAACTTGTCAGGATTTACGGAGCCGGAAACGACAGTTTCGCCTAGCCCCCAACTACCCTCGATAACGACCTTGGAAAGGTCTCCGTCGGTCGGGTTCAGGGTGAACATGACACCGGCGCACTTCGAGTTGACCATCTTCTGGACGCCTACGCTAATGAGGACCTTTTCATGGGGGAAGTCGTTCTTGATCCGATAGCTGATTGCGCGCGGGGTGAATAGACTGGCCCAGCATCTTCGGACATGCTCGAGGAGGCGATCGGCCCCCTCAATCCAGAGATAGGTGTCCTGCTGTCCGGCAAAGCTTGCAGTTGGCAGATCTTCCGCCGTGGCACTGGATCTCACCGCGACCGGGGGTCTCTGAGTCGCGCATTTCTGACCTAGACGCTCATAGCCGTCCCGGATCGCGTCTTGAACATCATCGGGTACCGGGGCTTGCGTAATCAGCGACCGGATCCGATCGGCCGTTCTCTCCAGAGCCTCCACATCATCCGGGTCCAGGGATGCGAGGGCGGCGGTAATCTCAATCCCAATCCCGTTCTTCTTCAAAAAGGTGAGATAGCCGTTCGTGGTGACGGAAAAGCCTGGAGGAATCCGGAGGCCCGCACCGATCATCTCCCCTAGGTTGGCGTTCTTTCCGCCCACCACGGAAATGAAACCCTTACCCGCCTCTTCGAATGGAAGGATATAGTCCATGTCTTCACCCCCAGGAGCCCGACTCCCGATCCTCCGATCTCGTTTTGACCGCCTCCTTCCAGCCCTCCCCCCTGAGGGGCAGGGCTGACGGGGGTATGATCTAGGTGGCTCGCTCGACGATCGTCACCACTCCCGTGTCACCGTCGACCCTGACCACATCGCCCGTCTTGATGACCGAGGTGGCGATGCCGGCGCCAGTAACGGATGGAACCCCATACTCCCGACACACGATGGCTGCGTGGCTAGTCAGTCCGCCGATGTCCGTCACGGCCGCCTTGATTTTGGTGAAGACGGGCGCCCACGAGGGATTCGTAGACGGACACACCAGAATTTCACCCGGCTCAAGCGTCACGATCTCATCGAGTAACTTGAGGACCCGTGCCTTGCCCTCGGCGGACCCGGCCGAGGATGCAAAACCCTTGATTTCCGACAGATCTTCAGGTTTGACCGCCCCGACGCCTTTGAGCCATTCCTTGACCTTGTCTGTGGTCACACCCCAAAGCATCACGGTGAAGGGCTCGGCCACCTCCAGCGGCGGGACTCCGAGCGCCGGCGTGGGCAGCCACTTCTTGGCGGCCTCGAGGATCTTTTTACGTTTTTGAGCCTTGGCCTTGTAGTATCGGTCCCTCAGGGGGATGTCGACTCCCAGGGCCCAGCCGGTCGCCACTTCGGTCAGGATTTCCGGGATTTCGTAACGGCTGAACATGAAGATGTCGTCCACGTTCTCCAGCATCCCGCAGTTGACCAGGAGCCTACCGAAGCCCCGGATCTTATCGAACCAGATCGTGTGGAACCAATGTTCCACCCAAAAGAGGTGATCCTCCGCGTAACGGTAGATGGTTCGAATCGTCTTATAGGCATCATCGAAAGACTTCCGGTCCTCATCCGTCTTGATGAGCTTCCGGTACTCGGCGACGATCGCATCCCGCTGTTTGTCGATCTCCGTCAGAGAGCGTTCGATCTTGTCTCCCTCTTCGAGTCTCTTTACGTAGCTGGCAATGTACCCGAAAGGGATCGCAAGGTTGGTGAGCCAGCTGCTCTCGTGGTGGAGCCAGCCGCTGCCGCACGAGACGTAAAACCAAGGGTCTTTCGCCTCCTCGAGTTCTTCGAGCCACTGCCTCCCGTCGGGGATCTTCTTTAATTCATTGATCTTCTGTTCCACCGACATCTCGGTCTTGAGGATGTCAGCCACCTCCCGCATCGAGGTCGCCAGTCTGGATAGACGACATAGTTCCTCCTCGGGACGGAACATGGAAACGTAGGCCCCGGCCACCATTTTTCCGATGGCGCTTTCACTGATGCCGGGAAAGAGCTTGCGGGCCACATCACCGAACATGAGGTAGGCAAGATAGGTGAGATTGAGCATCTCGAAGTGGTATTGCCAACCCTTGAACATCTGATTGACAACCTTGTCAAAGGCCTCGACGAGATCATAGGACGCATAGTAGCCTTTTGGCGCCGGCAGGACGTCGTCCTCATGGACGAACTCCGGAAGCTCCGACGGTACCGGTACCGCAACCATCTCTTGGCCGAGCGCCTTGAATTTGTTCAGCCATTTGTCCCACAGCTCATCATAGTGCTCAAAGACATAGAAGACGCGCTTTTCGAAAAGCCCGGCCTTTTGCTTGATGACTTCCTCAGGTGGCGGCTCAATAGCACAAATGTACATGTAGCAACCAACCATCCGCTGGGCAATCCCTTGGGCCGGTGGGATGCAGAAGACCCTCGTCGTATATTGGGAAAGGGCAATTTGCCAGGCCTCCTGAAATATCAGGTCCAGGGGCGGCATAGGTTCCGGGGCGTGGATCTTGTCCTGATACCAAAACTGTCTCTTCTCCCAGTCCGCTCTTTCTTCCGAAAATAAGTAGTGCGATGGATACATCTCTTCCCAGCCTTCAAGTTCGGGTGGAACCTGAAACTCGTGAGGATCCGGAAACCTTCCCATTTTTTCTTCCGCCATTTTAACCCTCCCTCTGTGACGTTTAGGTTCGAAGGAAACCCCGTGCCGCACGCCTAAGCCGCTAAAGAGGCGTCTAGCCATATGGTTGGAAAAGCAGGAATACCGTGCTGCGCACTTCGCTGGAAGCGAGGAAGACAATCAGGGAACGGGTTCGCAACGCCGTCTCCGCCATTTGATTAGGTACGTTTTGTCCTGGAAGAAGATGCAGATTAAGCGAAAGAATATCTATTAAGAATGCCAAACCAGCAAAACCTGTCAATTCCATTTTTTTTATGTTAGTAATAAGTTTTGCTTATATACAGAATCCATGCATAAAGATCGCTAAGGAGACTGTCGAAAAACCTTCTCCTGAGAGGCTGATGGAAAATGCCCAGATGTA
>CAZAGT010000292.1:0-6774 GCA_964484515.1 uncultured Desulfobacteraceae bacterium
GCCTGGCGCCACGGAGCGCCTTCCCGCTGACCGTGGAGGAGGAGAGGAAATTGGGTCAGGAGTTTATGGCCAAGATCCGAAAACAGCTCGATTTGGCAAAGGACGACTTCGTCAATGAATACGTAAATAATCTGGGGAAATACCTGATCAAGCCCCTTGAGGCGAAGTATTTCCCGTTCGATTTTTATGTCGTCAAGAATGGCGGCCTGAATGCATTTGCAGCACCGGGAGGCCACATCTTTATCTTTTCAGGTCTTATCGAGGCCATGGACAAAGCGGATGAACTGGCTGCCGTGATGTGTCATGAAATCGCGCATGTTTCCGCGCGGCACCTTGCAGAGCGGATCGAGCAAAGCAAGAAGATCAACCTCGGCACGCTGGCCGGGGTCCTGGCAGGCGCCCTGTTAGGCGGTCAAGCCGGCGGCGCCGTGATGGTCGGTTCGGCGGCCGCCAGCATCCAAACCGAGCTCCATTTCAGCCGCAATAATGAACGACAGGCCGATCAATTAGGCTTCAAGTATACCCAGCTGGCCGGTTTTGATCCGGCCGCTATGATCGTCGCGCTCAATAAAATCGGAAGGGCGCATCTGGGCGGCGGCAAGACGCCGCCCTACCTTATGACCCATCCGACCGGGCCTGAACGGATGGCGAACATGGATTCCCTGTTGAGCGGCTATACGCCGGGGCCCGAGAACAAGGAAGCAGCTTCATTCAGAGCGCTCTTCCCCTATCTCCAGACCGTTGTGGCGGTACGGTGCCGAGCCCCGGAGGAGGCGGAGAGGATGTTCCAAGGGGAGCTAGAGAAGAATCCCGCTTCAACGCAAGCGCACTTTGGGCTCGGTCTGGTGTGGAAGGAAAGGGCCGAGTACGACCTGGCGATCGAACACCTTCAAAAGGCCCTCAAGACAGACCCGGACTCAAAACTCATCAAGAGGCAGCTGGGGGAGGCCTATCAACTGAACGACCAGGGGGCCGAGGCCGTCGGTGTATTTGAAACGGCCGTAAAAAAAGACGATCGCGAAGATCCGGATCTATTCGCCCTCGCCAAGTCGCACCAGGACCAGGAGAACTACACGAAGGCGATTCCACTCTATGAAAGGCTGGCCGCCGCGCAAACCGCCAAGAACGAGGTCTACTACAATCTGGGCATATGCTATGGCAAGGCCGGGAAACTGGCGCTGGCCCATTATAACCTGGGGATCTTTTACAAGAGAATGGGTGACGCGGAAAAGGCAAGTTTCCATTTTCGCAAGGCAACCGATCTCGCATCGGGTGATCCAAACCTCAGGGAGCGAATCCAGAAAGCGGCTGAGGGGCTCCCTTCCAAGTCTAACCGCAAGGGTCCTTCAAAAGAAACAAATTAGGTTATTCGCAGGGCCTGATGACCTCGGCCTTGGTTGCCAAAGGAGAAACAATGGAGGAGAGACATCTGCTGGTTACCGTCAGCGAGCAACAGAGTGCCCTTTACGGGGTCCAGTTTGTCGGTCATTTCTTCTCCAAGAAAAACGCCCTGAAGATCACCCTGTTCTACACGGCGCCCAAGCCGCCGGCCGTCTGGGAAGGGGAGCGGACACACGAATCTGTGCGTCAAAGTGAGCGCCAGGCGAAAGAATTCGAGGCAAAAGGGCGGAAGGCCCTGGAGGCTGCCAAAAGGGTGCTTTTCACGCTGGGATTTGGTGAAGCCCAGATCGCGACCAAGCTCGTTGTCCGCCAGCAGTCTAAGGCCATGGATATTATCCGCGAGGGTGAGCAGGGACTTTACGACGCCGTGGTATTGGGCCGCCGGGGGCTGTCATGGCTGGAGCAGGTCTTTGATGAGAGCACCAGCAAAGATCTTCTTGAAAAGGAGCTCACCTTTCCCCTCTGGCTTTGCCGGCGACCCGACCCAGAGCGCAAGAATATCCTGCTTTGCATGGATGGCTCCGAGGCGGCCTACCGGATGGCCGACCATGTTGGGTATATGCTCGCCAAAGACAAGGATCACGAGATCACCTTGCTGCGTATTGAAAGGTCGCGGAAGGCCTCTAAAGAGAGCCCGGAAGAGATCCTGGCCAAGGGCCAGGAAAAGCTGACAGGAAACGGCTATCCCTCCGAGATGATCAAAAGCAAGATCGTGAGGGACTCAAACGTCGCCAAGGCCATCCTGAAAGAGATGGATGAAGGTCTGTACGCGGCCATCGCCGGCGGGCGGACCGGTGCCGGCCAAGGGCTCCTGAAAAGGGTCCTTGTGGGATCGGTCAGTGACGCCTTGCTCCACGAACTGGATCACGGCGCGCTTTGGTTGTGCAAGTAAGGCGACTGTCGGTGGGAGGTTGGAGGCTGGAGGTTTGATGCTGAGAAAAAAGGAATTTTTCACAGCGTTTCAAATGTCGTGCCTCGCGCCCGGGATCAGGTCAACTCTTCCGTACCAAGCTTATCTTCAGAGAGGCCGGTCTCAATAGCTTCCGCCGCACTGTCGAGGGACTCCGAGGCGTCGACGGTCGCCAGGTGAAAGAGCGCATCGCCCATGTACACCAGGGGTAGATTGCTGCGGCCGATGACAATCCCCGCCACATCAGATCTGATTTTCTCCCGTGCCTCCCCGAACGCGTCGCCGATGACGGCCAAGGTGTCGCCTGCTTCCACCTTGGCACCCAGGGCAACGCTCGAGTGAAGAATACCGCTGGTCGGCGCCCTGGTCCACGTCGTCGATTTGACGACGAGCGGTTCGATGGTCTTCTTGCGAAGTGGACGCCTTTTCAGTAGTCCTATCTCCCGCATGACGGAAAGGATGCCCCTGAGCCCCGCCTGGATCGCAAACTCATTGAAACGCAGGGCCTCCCCGGCCTCGTAGAGCAGCATCGGGAGCCCCTTTTCGGCCACGGCCTCGCGCAATGAACCGTCGCGAATCCGGGCATCGATGATGACCGGCGCGCCAAAGGCCTTGGCGATTCGCCGGGTCTCTTGATCCGCGTAGCAGGCGCGAATTTGCGGCAGGTTGATGCGATGATTTGAGCCGGCGTGAAGGTCGATTCCGTGCGTCGCATTTGCCACGATCTCGTCCATGAACAGCTTTGCCAAGCGCGACGTCAGGGACCCTTCTTCCGAGCCCGGGAAAAAGCGGTTGAGATCCCGCCGGTCGGGCAGATATCTGGAACGATGAATAAACCCATAGACATTGACGGTCGGGATGGCGATCAGTGTGCCTCGCAGGCCCTCGAGGACCCTGAGTTTCAGGAGGCGGCGAATGACTTCGACGCCATTGATCTCGTCGCCATGGATGGCCGCGCTGATAAAGAGACGCGGGCCCGGTTTGCGGCCATGGATGACCTGCACGGGCATCGTCATCTCAGTATGAGTGTAGAGCCGGCCGGTTGGCAGGTTGATCGTTCGGCGCTCGCCCGGCCGGATCTCGACGCCCCCGATGAGGATCGTCTCTCGCATGCCAGCTAGCCCTTTCCCCGCGTGCGGGTGCGGCCCGGCCTAGCGTTCTTCTCGATGAAGGCAATGATCTCTCCGGCAACGTCCTTACCCGTGGCCTGCTCGATGCCCTGTAATCCGGGTGAGGAATTGACCTCGAGCACAAGCGGACCACTATCGGATCGAATGAGGTCGATCCCGGCCACGTTGAGCCCCATAACCTGAGCCGCCTTGATCGCCGTTGCGCGCTCCTCCTTCGTCATTCGGACCGGAACCGCCGTTCCTCCCCGATGTAGATTCGATCGGAATTCCCCCTTCTGCGCTTTGCGCATCATGGAGGCGACGACCCTGTTACCGATGACAAAGCAGCGCAGATCGCTCCCGGCCGCTTCCTTGACATAGGCCTGCACCAGAAAATGGGCCTTCAGGCTCCTGAAGGCCTCGATGGTACTTTCCGCCGCCTTGTCCGTTTCGGCCAGAATCACCCCGCTCCCGTGCGTACCTTCCAGCAATTTAATGACCAGGGGCGCCCCCCCAACCAAGCGGATCAGGTCGCGCGTGAACAGCGTCGAATGGGCAAAGCCCGTGATCGGCAAGCCAACGCCTTTACGCGCCAGCAGTTGCAGGCTGCGTAGTTTGTCCCGAGCGCGGGTGATGGCTACCGACTCGTTGAGGGCGTAGACGCCCATCATCTCGAATTGGCGCAAGACAGCGGTGCCGTAGAACGTCACCGAGGCACCGATCCGAGGGATGACGGCATCAAAGCCTGTCAAGGGCTGTCCCTTGTAGTGAATCCCCGCGCGGGTGGAGATGACGTCCATGTAACATCGCATGTGATCAATGACATGCACCTCGTGTCCTGGCCGCCGAACCGCTTCAACAAGGCGCCGGGTGGAATAGAGGCTTTCTTTACGGGAGAGGATCCCTATTTTCATTTTCTCTTGCTCCGTTTCTGCTTTCCTTTTCGGTAGGCGTGCAACAGGGAACGCCCGGCCAAGTAAGACCCTTGCGGGTCGACGAGCAGGCGTCCTTGCATGGCCGTGCGACCGAGGAGCATGCGAAACCGCATGATGTCACGGTTGGTCAAGCTGATTTCGATATCCCAGCTCCTCTGACCCATGCGGATGGGGGTCTGAATAACATACCGCATTTCACGATGTCCGCCCGAATCGACGACGTAACGCTGATCGACAACCTCCGCCGAACCGAAGACCTTGATATCCTCGCGGCGCTGTAAGGGGTGAACCCCAAAATGGACCTTGAGGCGCCCGCCGGACCTGAAGGGCTCGATCGCAAAGGCGTGCAGCGATGATGTGCGTGCACCCGTGTCGAGCTTGACCTTGATCGCCGGGACGCCGAGATCCGGCAGAGAGACCCACTCGCGCCAACCCACCTTGATCTTGGAATCGATCAAAGCTACATTCATCATTCATCCACTCGCAGACAAAACCCGGCTCTCACCGGCTCGTCGGCCGAAGCGGGCACCTATCAAAGATCTCCTTGACGCCGCGACGCGCCATCTCATCGGCGGTCAGCCACCGGATGCCCTTCCTGACGTCCTTCCTTCGCCTCAGGATATCATCGGTGAACGAGCTCTGGGTCTCGGCAAAACGCTCCTGCCACAGCACCTTTCCGGTCGCTACGTCGACAAGATAGATCGTGAACGCCACGGCAACGGCGCGGTAACCCTCCCCCGTGTCCGCGGTTCTGCGGCGATACTTGCGGACGGTGCCGAGGACCATCAGGTTTGCCTCCAGGACCTCCCCGAGCCTCTTGGTGACGGATAACGGGGTATCCACCTTGCTGTCCTTGGGCATCACCCCGTAGATCTCTCTTGTCGCTGTAAGGGGTACTACCCTCTCCCCGTAGCGCTTTTCGAGTTCCTCCTGGACGTATCCGGTCAGGATTCCTTCCGCGCCCGCTGCCAGGTCCTCGGGATTGAGGGCGAGATCGCTGAGAGGGCCCTTCAAGGGCCCCTCGATATCAACGCCGAGGGCACCCCTGAAAAAAGGCGTGACCCCGATCCGTTTCACCTGGACTGCCGAAAGGTCCACCTCGGCCTGGGCATCCAGGATGGCAGGATGAAAACCGTTGCCCACTACAAGTAGCGTCACCCCCATGACAAGCGCTGAAAAGCGGCATGACCCCTTTCTTTGCATAAAATCCCTCCTGGCGAACAGGCTGGGCATCACCTTATCATAAAGACTTTGCCGAGTGCAAAAGGCACTCGGCTGCAAACCTCTAAAAGCTTTGAAAAACGAAGATATACATAGTAATCTGGCACTCTAACCGAGCTAACACGCTCCAAATCCGCTATCAGATTTCCCCTTTATGGTTGCAGCTAGTGCTTGACGGTTGTTTTCGGGTCGCCACGGGCTTCAACGAGAAAGAGGTGATATCCCATGGTTCGTTTTATGAAAAGGGTTTCGAAGAAGGCTGGCCAGTCCCCTGGGACGTTGGTCCATATCGGGGAGAAGAAGACCGAGCAGGTTAGGATACGGGTCGTCACTTACGACGACCAACACATCGAGGAGATGGATTTAGACACGGTCGAACAGTGCTTTCCTTACAAAGATGCCCCCGGCACGAGCTGGATCAACATCGATGGGCTTCACGAAACAGATGTCATCGAGAAGATCGGGAGGCACTTCAATCTACATCCGTTGGTTTTAGAGGATATTCTCAATACCGACCAGCGTCCCAAGATGGATGACCATGAGGAGTACGTCTTTCTTACCTTAAAGATGCTCACGTACGACGACGCAAATCACCAACTGAAAATAGAGAATATCAGTCTCATTTTAGGCTCGAGTTTCGTGATTACCTTTCAGGAGGTCGAAGGGGACATCTTCGAGTCGGTTCGCGAAAGACTCAGAAAAGCCAAGGGCCGTATCAGAAATGGAGGCGCCGATTATCTTGCCTACGCCCTGATCGATGCGATTGTGGATTACTATTTCGTTGTGCTTGAGAAAATCGGAGACAAGGTGGAATCGCTCGAGGAAGAACTTATCGCGGAGCCTTCACCGCAGACGCTACAGACGATTCATGATCTGAAACGCGAACTCATCTTCTTGAGGAGGTCGGTCTGGCCCCTGAGGGAAGTGATCGGCATGCTCGAAAGGGGTGAGGTAGAGATAATCCAGGACAAGACGACCATCTTCCTCAGGGATGTCTACGATCACACCATTCAGGTTATCGACACGGTGGAGACGCTGCGCGATATGGCGTCCGGCATGCTGGACGTCTATCTCTCAAGCGTCAGCAATCGGATGAACGAGGTGATGAAGATCCTGACCATCATTGCCACCATCTTCATTCCCTTGACGTTCATTGCCGGTATCTATGGCATGAACTTCAAGTACATGCCATAGATAC
>CAZAGT010000293.1:0-6756 GCA_964484515.1 uncultured Desulfobacteraceae bacterium
GACTGAGCCGAGCGAAGCGAAGGTAAAGAAATCCCGAGGAATGAGGCGTACATAGGAGTACGCCGCAGTGACGAAGGATGAGGATAATCCCGATAGAATCGGGACGGATGGGCGTTTTCCGACAGCCTCTACAGAGAAAAGGGATGGGCAGCAAATCTGGAAGCACCTCATTGATTTCGGCGCCTTTTTCGGTTTATGGACTCAAACCCAACACGTCGCCAGCAAACCAAAGTCATAGACGACGAACATTGAGCCTCTACGCCTAGGTTGAATAGGCTATGAAGAGACTATTCGCGCCCGGACAAATGGTAACGACCTTTAGCGGACAGACTGGGATGGTCATTTCGAAAAGGCTCCTGGCTATCCTAAGGGAACGTTCGCGCGAGGGTAGAAAGCCGGGTCATTCCTTCAGTCTCGGAGAATGCCACGACCCCGATTACATCCAGGAAATCCCGGTTGCCTTCGAAGATGGAACGTTCGATGTCATGAGGGCCACAAGCATTCGGCGTCAGGTAGAGCCAGATGACAAGAAGCGGGCGGAAATCCAAAGACAACTTCATCAACTGGCAGGCCCGGATGGGGCACCCTAAGGAAAGGAGGACACGATGGAAGAGTGCATCTTCTGCAAGATCGTGGACGGACAAATACCGAGTTTTAAGGTCTACGAGGACGATAGGGTCTTCGCCTTCGAAGACATCAACCCGGTCTCCGCAGGGCATACCCTGATCATCCCGAAACGCCACGCCCAGGACCTGTGGGAAATACCGCCGGAGGACCTGGCCGCCGTTCATCTTGCCTCCAAGAAGATCGGCGATGCCCTTAAGCGCGTCCTCAAGCCGTCCGGCATGGCGGCCCTACAGCTAAATGGCCGGGGCGTCAACCAGGTCGTGATGCACTACCATCTCCACCTCATCCCGCGCCGGATGGATGCGCCGGAGCTTCCGATGACCCATTGGGAAATGAAGCCTGGAGACATGGAGGAGATCGGACGGATGGCCAAAGATATCGCCGCGGCTATCACGGCCTAGCTCAATTCCATCCAGAAATGGCCCGTTTCCGCAATTGCGGCGTCAACTCGCCGGAGGCGAACAAGTCTGCGGGATCCCTTGGGCGGCGTCCTGTACGCCTCCTCACAATCCCTTGATTTGACTCGGGCCATCCATAGCCCTCGGCCCTTACGGGCCGCCTGAAGGCGGTCCAATTCCGCTATCCTGCGGAATTGTCCTTGACCTTGCGAAAGACCTCTCATTTCGGATCCGGAAACCTTGTTAACGCTCACCTGGTTTAATGGATGGGCACTGCTCGGAGGGCGTGCACCGGCGCTTCTGTAAGAGACGGCGACAAGGAAGCCGCGCGCTGAGGCAGGTGATTTGGGGGCCTAGGTATCGGAGACCGGTCTTCGACCTATTCAAGCAACTCCACATGCCAGTACAAATAATCTCGCCAGGTCTGGGGGATCTGCTTCAGACCGATCGTGATCTTTATGGCCGGCACCCATGATGGCCGCGTCGGCTTGCGGACAAGTTTCATGCGGGCTTCGGTGGGGGTGCGACCGCCTTTTTGGCGGTTACAGCCCACGCAACACGTAACGATGTTCTCCCACTCCGTCTTCCCGCCGCGAGACTTTGGCAGGACATGATCGTAGGTGAGTTCCTCCGTTGGGTGCTTGAGTCCGCAGTACTGGCAGTGATATTTGTCCCTCAGGTAGATGTTTTGTCTTGAGAACTTGACAGGGCTCTTGGGCTTCTTGACCAGTTTGAGCAAGCGCACGACGGAGGGCAGTTTGATGGTGAAGCTTACCGAACGGATATCCCGGCCGTACTCCTCGATGACCTCGACCTTGCCGAGGCAGAGTAGTGTAATAGCCTTCTTCCAGTTGATGATTCTGAGAGGCTCATAGGTGATGTTCAAGAGCAGCACCTGCTCCATTAATCTAGGCCTCCTGTGGGGCTAGCTGCGGTTCCCCGATATTGCTCTAACTGCCTCTTATTAGCCGAAAATTGCCCGTACCACAAGCAAAAAATTCGTTAGAATTTGACGAGCGCTCCACATAGGGCGCCGAGTTGCGGTGAGAGCTGCAAACGAATTTCATACCCGCCAATCCTTGTGGAGAGATTCTTTTTGATAGACACGCGTACTTTTTGACCGAATAATGAGCGCGAGGAGATCGGATAATCATGGCAGCACAGACAGATCATTTGACTAGCCGCGAGAGGTTCGTTCTCGCGTTATCCCACCGCGATACGGACAGGGTGCCTACCGACCTGGGAGGCCTCTCCACCACCATAAGGACGATCGATCTCTATCAACGCCTCAGGGCCGAGCTCGGGCTCCCGGCGGCGCCAAAGGTGAGGCACTTCTTGGACGAACATGTCATCCCGGACGAAGACCTTTTGACAGCCTTCCAGATCGACACACGCTACGTGCGTCTAGGAGCCGCCAAGCAATGGCGGCGGGATCGAATCAATCGACATACCGTCCGTGACGAGTGGGGAACCGCCTGGACAAAGCCTCCCCATCTCACATACGCCAGCCTGGTGGATAATCCCATTAAGGAGGCCACCATGGAATCTCTGCGCAAATATCAGCTTCCCGACCCGGATGATCCCGGGCGTTACGAGGGGCTACGTGAGACCGGGGCCAAATTGTATCGCGAAACGGAGTATGCGCTCGTAGCCGACTTCCCGACCGGGGCCGGCGTTTTCGACCAGGCGTGGCGTGTCCGTGGCATGGAGGCACTCCTCGTAGATATGTTCGAGAATCCGGAATTCTGCCATGCGCTTTTTGGATTGATCGGGAAATGGTATGTAAGGGTCTACGAGCGGTTTATGCAGGAGGTGGGGCCACAGGTCCAAATGGTCATGCTTTATGAAGACCTGGCCATGCAAGAAGGCCCCATCATGTCTCTGGAATTCTTTCGAACGTACGTGAAGCAGCAACACACCGAAATCATCCGCACCATTCGAAATTACACCGACGCCATGATTTGCCTTCATATCTGCGGTTCGGCTTACGCCTTTATCCAGGACTTCATCGAAATGGGCATCGGGGCCTTGAACCCCGTTCAGATCAGGGCCAAAGACATGGCTCCTGCGAAACTAAAGGCGGAGTTTGGAGATCGGATCTCCTTTCACGGAGGTGTCGACTCGCAAGAAGTCCTCCCCTCCTACTCGCAAGAAGGCGTGGCCGAGGAGGTCCAACGCCTTGTGAATATCCTAGGAAAAAACGGCGGCTTCCTCCTCGGCCCCTGCCACTCCATTCAGCCCGATGTGCCGCCGGAGAACATCCGAGCGCTATTTGGCGCAAACCGTACACCTCAAGGTGAACCGGGTAGTTGAAAGAGGTAAAACCATAATAAGAAATGGGATTTTTTTCGCTTTTGGGCTAAAGGGCCTTCCTTGAAGAAGCGACATAACGAACTGAATTCACAAAGATTATAACGCCCACCCGAATGGCACGACCTTCGCACAATGGGGCTCGAGGGGATCCCCCTGGTTTCACCGTTCATGCATCGCGGTAGCTTTGAGAGCTCAACCTGGATGCGGTGCGTTGGCGTTCAAGAACCTGAATTCTCTATACGTTCAATAAACCGGCTTTTACCTACGATGACAGTCAAGATTGGCCTAGCATTGGGAGGAGGAGGAGCCAGAGGGCTCGCGCACCTCGGGGCCTTAAAGGTCCTTGAGGCGGAAGGGATACCGATTGGCTGCATCACGGGGACCTCCGCCGGGGCCGTTGTGGGGGCGATGTATGCCCAAAACCCGAACGCCGATGTACTCATCGAGCGTTTCAAGGAATCATTGGCGGAAAATTTCTTTGATCAGTTGTCTGCGAATTGCCTGAGAGACACTTGCGTCGAAAACGAATCCTTCCTCTCTCAAACCACCCGTAATATCAAGAAGAGAATCGCCATCAATCTCGCCCAGAGCCGCCGTTCCCTTCTCAAGTCGTTTTCCCTCCAGGAGGTGCTATCCAAGTTTATCGATGAAGGCCGTATCGAAGCCACGAAGATACCTCTGGCCATTGTAGCCACCGGTCTGCACACGGGAAGGGAAATCTGGTTCGAGAGCGGCGATATCATTGCGGCTGTCGCCGCAAGCTCGACCATCCCGGGTATTTTTCCACCAGTTTACATGAAAAATGATCTTGTGACGGACGGAGCGGCGACGTGCCCTTTGCCCGTGCAGCATCTCATCAAGATGGGAGCTGATGTGACCCTCGGAGTCGAAGTGGGGATGCGGCGTTATCATCCGATGGAGTCGGTAAACGTGATCGAGATCATCTCGCGGGCCAATATGATTACCTCACACAGGCTGGGAGAGATCATGGTAAATACGGCGGATGTGGCTATTCGGCCGGATACCAAGGACGTGCACTGGTCGGAATTCTCGCGATGTGATGAGCTTATCGAAGCGGGGATGAAGGCCACGGTCGCAAAGCTCCCGGAAATCAGGGCCGCTATCCGCAGTAAGGTGCCGTGGCCCCGAAGGGCTCTCGATTTCTTGGCCCGGCTTCAAAGCAAGACCTGGCATCTCCTTCCGAACCCATTTCAGATGAACCCCTGAAGAACATCCGTTCAGAATCGCCCCATCCTGTTCAGATAATGGTAGACCACGATGCCTACCGTGGTCGCGAGGTTCAAGCTTCGCACTTTTCCCCATATGGGTATGCGATAGCAGGCATAATCGTTTCGGATATCCGATGGTAGACCTTGGGTCTCTCCGCCGAAAAGCAGATAATCCCCCGGATCCACATTCGCCGTCGTATAGACGGGATCGGCATGGGTACTAAAACCGATGATTCTGGACGACCCTCCGCTCTCCTTGGCCTCTGCAAACGCCTCGAAGTTGGGATGATGCCTGATATCTACCTCCGACCAGTAGTCCAAACCGGCCCGCTTCAAGTGTCTGTCGTCGACCCGAAAACCAAGGGGGTGAATCAGGTGCAGCCGGATCTCCGCCGCCCCACAGAGACGCGCAATGTTTCCCGTGTTGGCGGGGATTTCCGGCTGGTACAGGACCACGTGGAGCGTCGGATTCGGGATGATCCGATGTCCTATTACACTCATATCGGGACCCATCTATTGGCAATCGAAGAGTACAGAGGAGCCGCTACCCATTAGCCATGCACGGTCAACGACATCGATTTGGACACGCCATGACCGAAGGTCATCGAGCCGCGCTGGTCGTTACGGAATCCGTTCCGCCACCGCTCTGGCAATCGACTCGATCCCTTCGATGACCCCGGGCTCCATGCTCAAGCCCGTCACCGCGACAAAGAATGGGCCCTTGTAGAAGATAAGATAGTAGTCCCCGAGGCGACCTTCCTCCCCGACCGATATCTGCTGATAGTCTGCACTCGCACGCTTCTGAAATATATCCCGAGCCCCATTGAAAGAAGACATCTCGTAGATGTCCAAAATGATCTGGGCAGACCCGCGCGTATACTCTTGGACCAGGGCCCGTTTGAATCCAAAATCGAAGAAGATCTCAGCGCCGCCGTTCAAGTAGTCGAAAAGCGCTTCGTCCTGGTACAATTCGGGTTCTCCGAAGCGTTGCCACTCTGCGATTTTCGCCGCCTCGGGCAGGAGGGACAAGATACCCTCATTCGGGTCGGCCTCGGCATTCCTACAACAGAATACCATCAAAAGGCCAATAACGACCGCAGCCGCGCTGAACTGTTGGTTGCTTGCCATTCGTTTAGGACCTTGCGCAACGAGGCTCATAGTTTCACTTCCTGCACCCGCAAACCCGATAGGTCTATGTTGCCTATGCCTATATTGTGAGACCCGGTGATGTGAGGAACCTCCTGCGGGTCAATATTCAGCAGCCTGCAACAGAGTGCGTCCACGGCAACCATATCGGTTCCCGCCATCACCTTTCGTGGTGAGATCATCTTTCCGGGACCGAAGGGGCCGTTTTCCGCCAGAACCCTGTTGGCATCAACAATCAAGAGGTTCGGCTTAAGGAGGGTGGCCAGATCGACGATGCATTGGTGCAGATGTGCGGTCCCCTGGTGAAAGGCCCTGTTATCGGCATTGAAACCCATCAGGTTTTTCAGCGTACACGTGATCCGGGTGCTGTCGTGTTGCTTAACGATAGGCATGTTGATCAAGACATCGTTTTCCCTGGCCTTGCGAATGATCCTCGCCTTCTTCAGAATCTTTCCTCTGGCTACCGGAATCTCATCCCAATCCTGATCCGAGGAGGGGAAATGGATCTTCCCCTCGGTCCTCTCCACTTCCTCAATGATGCCGGCGGCGAACCAACGCTCGCGTTTATGAATGGAGGCTACCGTGACGTTGGCAGCCCCGGCCTGGTAGCAGAGGTCAATCGTCTCCGCCACCATCCTTCCGTCTGTGCTGACACCAGGCCGGCCTCCCTGCGGATTGGGAAGGATCACCACATCGTCACCCGGCTTCACAAAACGCTTCATACCGCCTAACAAATCAAGGGCCCATCTGACCATCCGAGGAGGGTCTTGTCCTTCGACCACCGCGATATCGGTCTCCCCGGCGTGCGCAACGGTGCCTCTGAAGGGGCAGATTCCCTTAACGGCAATGGCTCCCGCCAGCCCGGCAGTGTATTTGAGGAAACCTCGCCGATTACACTCACATTTCATCTCAGCTACCTCCTCCTGTGGACCTCGTATGAAACTCCATGAAATGAATTCGTTAAGACCTTAACGCCCGGCCATGGGGGTCTCTTTTCAAAAACGAAACGTTACCCGCTCGAACGCTGAAGAAGCTTGCAAGCA
>CAZAGT010000294.1:0-1481 GCA_964484515.1 uncultured Desulfobacteraceae bacterium
GCTTCCGAAACCGGGGACCCGCCCCAAAGGGGTGGGGACTGAGCCGAGCGAAGCGCAGGTAAAGAAATCCCGAGGAATGAGGCGTACATAAAAGTACGCCGCAGTGACGAGGGATGAGGGTAACGCAGCCCTTCGGCTTTGCTCAGGGCCGTGAGTCCTTCGACTCTGCTCAGGACCGTGAGCCTGTCGAACGGCCTGTCGAACGGCAGATGGGCGTTTTCCGACAGCCTCAGCTGTGGCCATAATCATACCAACCCCCACCCGTTTTGCGGCCCAATTTGCCGGCCCGAATCATTGTCTTGAGGAGGTTGGGTGCAACCCATTTGGACTCCTTATTCAACTCCCGATAGAAATACTCCGTAACGAAGTAGGCAATGTCTAATCCCGTAAGATCCATCAACTCAAAGGGACCCATCGGATAGTTGAGGCCATTCTTCACGGCCTTGTCCACGTCTTCGACGCTGGCGATCCCCTCTTCGACGATCTTTATGGCCTCCAAAAAATGGGGGACCATGATTCGATTGACGATGAAACCCGGAGTGTCCTTCTTGATCTCGACCGTGACTTTCCCCATCCTCTGAGCCACGCCGGCTGTCACCGCGACCGTCTCGTCACTGGTGGAGTACCCCCGTATGATTTCCACCAACCTCATGATGGGCACCGGATTGAAAAAATGCATCCCACAGACCTTATCCGGTCTCTTGGTTGCAGTCGCTATTTCGGTGAGGGACATCGAAGAGGTATTTGAGGCCAACACCACCTCTGGGCGACACAATTCGTCCAGTTCCGCAAAGACCCTTTTCTTGAGCTCCAGATCTTCGATGACGGCCTCGACGACAAAATCGACATCACGGACATCCGGCATTTCCGTGGTCCCCTTGATGCGCCCTAATACGCTGTTTTTAGCACCGGCCTCGAGTTTGCCTTTCTCCACGGCCTTGGAAAGAGACCTGTCGATGCTCTTCATCCCACGCTCGACGAATTCACTCTCCAGATCTCGCATAACCACGTCGCAGCCGATTTGAGCCGCAACTTGGGCGATGCCATTCCCCATGGTTCCCGCACCGATTACACCTATGCTCTTGATTTCCATCTTAGTCTACCTGAAAGGCCTCCCCCGTGATGTTATCCGCCAATGATCCGGCACCCCTACCTGCGCGAAGATGAATCTACGCGGACTCAACACTTTTCACTTCAGGAACATTCTGTTTTAGGATCTTTTCAATCCCCATCTTGAGGGTCATTTGGGACATGGGACAGCCGGCGCAGGTCCCCTGCAGCTTCACTTTGACGACGCCGTCTTCGTCGACATCAACAAGCTCCACGTCCCCGCCATCTGCCTGTAACGACGGCCGGACCTTATTAAGGGCGTCTTCCACTCGTTCTCTCAGCATGCGACATAACCTCCTGTTTTATTGAATCAGTGTGCCCTAACATAACATCAGGACGATTAAAATCAATCTTTATGTTCGGTACCATTC
>CAZAGT010000294.1:1491-6755 GCA_964484515.1 uncultured Desulfobacteraceae bacterium
ATATCCTGCAGCTTGCTGCGGGGAGCTTCATTTCAGGTTTGATCTGATTCTTTGAGGAACTCCTTAGGATGAGGCGACAATCCGTTTTAAGAAACCGACGTGTTAGTGCGCTCGACTATCGGGAACCGAGCGTTGCCCCCTTTCTTTACCAAAGAACTTCAAGACCCTAGCATCAAGGAAACCACTGAGTGCGGCTGAATGCCCCGGTGACCAACCCAGACTCTGCTGCCACACCTCTCGGCTTTCCATACATAGGTAGAGTCCGATGTCCTGATGCCACGATCGTAACAAGCGGCTCATGCAACCGTACATGTCCACCCGAATAGGCTTGAAATAGCGTAGTTTACCGTCGTGGCCGGGAACGAACTCGCCGTTTAGCACACCCGTTTCGGGGTGCCGTTTGCGGATAATCGGCCCGAGCGCGGGCATGAATCTCAAACAACCCAGGCTCACCCAAATAATCCGCTTGGGATCGAGGTAATAATCCATCAGATCAAGCGTTCGCGCGTATTCAGCCCGCCAGTTGGGGTGTTCAATGAGGGGATCGAAATGGATGCCGAGGGCAAAACCCTCTTCTTGGCAGCGGCGGGCGGCCTGCAACCGCGCCTCAATACCTGGGGCCCCCCGCTCTTCGCGGGACGCTATCGCGGGACTGTTCAACGACCAGGACACGACGATCCGTTTCCGGGTCTTCGCTCTGAAAAGCCGCTCCACTCGCGTCGTCTTGGTCTTCAGCTCCAAGACGGCATTTTCCCGTTGGGCGAAAAACGGTAAGAGTAAGTCCGTCCAATGGGTAATCGGATCGAGGGCGAGGCTGTCGGTAAACTCTCCCGTTCCAATCCTGAAAATCCGCTCGGGATGTCGGTCAATCATCTGGCCGATTTGGGGGAGTCTATCAGCAAGGTTGACAAACACCCTGAGCCCGGGCTGATTGAGGTAGCCTTGCAGGATGCAGTAGCTGCAATCAAGGGAGCAATTCGTCCCTACGTGAAGGATCCGATACCCACAGCAGATATAGCCCTTTGTCCCAGGGCATGCCTTGAGCAGCCGTCCACGAAAGGGGACCAACCGCAGGGTGGTCTTTTGCATATCGGCGCCAGGCAGGGTCGAATCCTCCCCTTCCGCGGACACCGTTTCCGGTTTGAGCTCGGGCAAGGTCGCCAAGATACGATTCACCTGAGCGCCGGTGTCGGCTCCCTTTTCAATCAGTACTCTTGCTATCGTCGGCAGATGCGCCATGATTCTTTTACCAGGGATCGCCTATGTTTTCCAATCCCTCGAGCTGAGACAAGTGGTTAATCTTCTCGCGCAACATTTGGCCTGTCTCGAATAAGACCTCAAGCCGGTAGGTGCTGCCCTCAAAATAGGGTGGGTGAAAGACCCTCACCCCGGGCGGCAGCCGCAAGTCGTTGACCGTCCTCTGAAACGCGTTTTCAGCCCGCCTCAATCGGGGCAGTCGCCTTGCGTGCAAATGCTCAAGCAGCTTTCTTGCTTTTTGCGGCAAATTCAAGTGCTTATCGTGCCTGATGGCCTGAACCACCTTCTCATCGAACAGATTGGTCATGGACATCCGATTCTTTATAGATATATCAATAATATGATCAATAAATTGATTTTGTTGATTGAAGTTAAACTTCATTGTTGACAGCCATTCAAAGACGACCGTCCGTGAGCCTTGATCCATTTCCTGAAGGTGCTTCACCGTCCGAAGTGATAATTCAGCTCGTGCAAGAGAGGTCTTGATTTCATGATCCAGCTCTTCGATGCGGAGGTAGGTCTCTAAAAGAGGCTCCTTCCTTGGCAAACCGAGAAGCGGCATATAGCGCGTCAGGATTTCCTCCCTTTGAACAAGGACGCTCAGACGCTTCAAGAACATCCCTTTTTCCACGTCGTTGAGTTCACGCGTTGTAAGGTTATCGGAGAGGTTCAACAGGAGGCAATTCACGGCCGGAAGCCTACCTCGCGACAGATCCCGCACCGGAACTCGGTGTCGCCCGAGGGCCTTCCAGGCATGGAGCCGGCGGTAACCGGTCACGACGTCCTTCGGCCCTTTCGCTCCTTTCGTCACGCAGGGAGTGCTCAACAGACCGAATCGCGCGATCGACCCTATCAGTCCCTCCAAATCGAACCCGAAGCTCATGCAATAGGGGCCCGGTTCCACATCCACGGCGTCAAGATCCATCATGACAGGCGGTTCGTTTAGGAGCGACTCAATATCAGGGCCGAACCTATCCCCGCCTGAAGCGAACACGGGAGGTGTCTTTGTTGGGAGCGACATAAGCGTCTTTGATCCTGGCTTCTATGCGTGATGCAAAGATGTTTTGTGGAAGATAATATCCTCGATTCCTGGTTCAGGTTTCAGGTCTTAACCCCGGCGCGTGCCGCAGGAGTTTACCCGCCTCGGGAGGGCGGCCGCGATTGATCGACCGGGAAACCTCATGAAGTTGGTCGTCGAATTTGACATTTTGAGATTCTTCGGCGTCTGTCGCCCGGTCATGGGGGTCTCTTTTCAAAAACGAGGGCTTGAGTGCGTTGTCTCGGCATAAGGCGCTACCCGCGGCGGCCGGAGGGCCTTCCCGGTATAAGCCGGACTGACAGCCTTAGCGCATTCTCCCAGTCTGCTCCGGCTGCCTGGCTTGCAAGGTTCTGCAGCGCTCGAGCAGGTAACGTTTCGTTTCTTGAAAAGAGACCCCCATGGCCGGGCCTTAAGGTATCAAGGATCTCCTTTCATAAGGTTCCATACGCGCGAACCCCTGATTCTCCTGAACCTAAAGTCTGAGAACTGAATGGGCTATGGCCGGAAGTCCCCGTCAGCGCAGCCCCCTGATCAACTCCGGAGCGAGCATCCAGGCAATGGCCCAGCGGCCTTCGTCGGAACCCCGAAGGCACACGATACCTCCCGGCTTGAACTCCACCAGCGATATTGTTTCCGGCACTCCAAGAACGGCAGAGGTAAGTCTTGCTAGGTAAGGAAGATGGCCTACGATCATCAGATCACGGCTCCGTTGGATCCGCGCCACCATTTCACGGACATCGTCAAGCGGCGCGAGTCCCCGAGTTTCCTGTGGACGCAGTCCCGAATCGAGGCAGGAGGCTATGATCTCGGCGGTCTCTCGGGCACGCGCCTTGTTGCTGTGAAGCAGCGCTTGAACCTCGACTCCGCACCGGTGCAGGACACGCCCTACCCTCTCTATTTCCACCCTCCCCTCCTCGGACAGTCTCTGCTCGGGATCGACTTCCTTGGCTTGTGCCTTGCCGTGTCTCACTAGGTAGATCTCCATGGCCTTTTCCCTCCGCAATGGTTTGAAGAAAAACACGGGCCGGAAACATAGATCCGCAAACGTGGCGGCAAACCTATCAAAACGGTTGTTCGACGGTCAACGATAATGAAGTTCGATCCGAGGGCAATGTCACAAACCCAGTTGATTTTGTTTGACAAAGTTGGCCTCATTTAGATATCCGGTAACCGTTCTGCGGCTTCAAGGGAATGCTGCGGAACTCATTCATCGGCCGAAAGAGGTTGTCGGAAAACGCCCATCTGCCGTTCGACACGCTCACGGTCCTGAGTAGAGTCGAAGGACTCACGGCGCTAAGCGAAGCCGAAGGGCGGCGTTACTCTCGTCCCTCGGCACGGCGGCGTATGAATTCCACAGCGTGAGGTTAGAGGTCTGAGGCACAAGGCAAGACAGTAAACGAGTTTCTTCTTTTCCTCACGCCTAATGCCTTAAGCCTTTCGCATACGCCTCATTCCTCGGGATTTCGAAAACCATGCATCTGGGCATTTTCCGTCAGCCTCTCCAAGGCCGGTTATTCGACAGTCTCAAGGCGATATATTATATCTATTCCCAGCCACACGATCCATATCGAGGGCATCATGGAACACCTATTCTCATCTTTCCCCCTGAAGGGGCTCCGGTTACGCAACCGGATTGTCATGCCGGGGCTCGCCTCTTTTCTAATCAAAGACGACGGCGGGATCACCGATGAGACCGTGGAACACTACAGGGCACGCGCCGCCGGGGGCCCGGCGATGGTCATCGTGGAGGCCTGCGCCGTATCACCCGAGGGGATTGTCTCGCGCCATCAAGCAAGGATCTATGATGACCGATTTCTGCCAGGCCTGACCCGGATTGCGGAGGCCATTCGCTCCGAGGGGGCTGTCCCCGCCGTGCAGATTCACCATGGGGGACGGCAGACATCAGCAAAGGTGATCGGGCGGAAGCCTTTTGCTCCATCCAATCTTCCCTGCCCAACCATCAAGGGCGATGTGGAGCCCCTGACCAAGGAGGGTATCCAGGAACTTGTCGCCAAATTCGGCCAAGCGGCGGCGCGCGCTGTCGCGGCAGGTTTTGCCCTGATTGAGATCCACGGTGCCCACGGTTATCTCGTCAATCAGTTTCTTTCGCGGTTCTCCAACATCAGAGAGGATGAGTACGGGGGGGATTTGACCGGGAGGACGCGTTTCGCGAGTGAAATCGTCGCCGAGGTACGGCAGCGGGTCGGCAACGAGTACCCGATCTCCTTTAAGATCAGTGCCCAGGAGTTCGTTCCGGAGGGTCTCACGATCGAGGAAAGCGCAGAGATCCTAGGCCGGCTTGTCGAGGCAGGAGTCGACATCGTGCAGATATCGGCAGGCAATGACGCCACCCCGGAGTGGATTTGCCAGCCAATGTTTATGAAGAAGGCCTGTTTGGCGGATTCGGCTGCCATGATCAGAAAGGCCCTGGATGTTCCGGTGATGGCGGTGGGCAGAATCAACGATCCGCTCGTTGCCGAAAGCATTATTGCCGAACAGAAGGCCGACTTGGTGTGCGTCGGCCGGGGGCTCATCGCTGATCCCGAGATGCCCAACAAGGCCCAGGCCGGGCGCCTTGATGACATCAGGGTTTGTATCGCATGCAACACCTGCATGGAGTCCATCTTTCGGAGAGGCCGGGTCGAGTGTCTCGTCAACCCGACCCTTGGCCGCGAAAAGGAGATGGCCATTCGACCGGCCGAGACGAGAAAGAAGGTGATGGTGGTAGGTGGCGGCCCGGGCGGGCTGAACGTCGCCTGGGTGGCTGCAAAACGTGGACATGACGTCCATCTCTTTGAAAGGGAAGCCGCCCTTGGCGGTCAATTGAGGCTTGGTAGTGCATCCTCCTTTAAACAGGAACTCCTAAGCCTGATCGAATTTCAGAAAAAGCAGGCCGAGAAATTCGGTGTCACGGTCCATTTGAACGTCCACGTCACCGGTGAGACCATCCTGGCTGAACAGCCCGAGG
>CAZAGT010000295.1:0-6741 GCA_964484515.1 uncultured Desulfobacteraceae bacterium
ATAGGCCGGATTGATAGCCTTGGCCCATTCCCTGAATCTGCTCCGGCCGCCTTGCTTGCATGCTTCTTTAGCGTTCGAGCGGGAAACGTTTCGTTTTTGAAAAGAGACCCCCATGGCCGGGCGTTAAGGCTTTAACGACCTCATTTCATGGAGTTTCATACGGGTTCTTCGATAGTCTCGTCGTTATGCTGGGACGATGAATTTCAAAGGGTTAAATGGTTGCGGGATACCCCGCCTAAGCAACGGGAGCAATGGCCGTTAGAGAGGTCAAAAAACAGGAGCAAGGCTTCCTGGCCTTGCCCCTATACAGGCTGTTTTGGGGGTGCTCGCAGGGTCTCTCAAGCCGCGCGCACGGAGCCTATCGCTTCTTCGCCCATTCCGGGAGAGCGAATTCGCCGTTGGCGTACTTGGGAGGATAAATGCACTTTACACTGCCATCGCTATACCACTGAATAACGATCAGGGATGGGTGGCCGTCCGAGAGAGGCTGCGAGATATCGAACTTGATATTGTGCGGAAAGGTCAACCCGGTTCGAGGCTCAACCTCTCCCGGTTTCCAGTAGGCATACCGGAGCCAGAGTTTGCCGCCGTTGTAGAGTCGGAGATCTTCATTCTCCATCTCCTTTACCCACGCATCAAGCGGCTTGAAACCGCCTGCCCGATTAGCGGCGTTGACGGCGTTATAGATACCGTAGTAGGCGTTGAAGCCGTTGAAGTGAGGGTACCGCGGACGACTGCGGTACTTGGCCTGGTACTTCTTGACGAAGGCTTGCGTCCGGGGGTCCATGTCCATCCCCAATGTCGGAGGGGGCATCAAGGTCGACATGCCGCCTCCCATGCGACCCGTATCTTCCCAATACTCGAGACCGACGGCAGCCACATTGATACCCGTGATCGGAATCGGGACCTGCAATTTGACATACTGCGATGTCGGCACGACGCATTTGACAGAGGAGATGATATAGATGAAATCGGGATTCAACTTCGTGATCTTATTGTAGATAGGACTGAAATCGACCGTGTTCACATCGTAAACGATATGATCCAGGATCTGGATCCCGGCTGCAGGCAGCAAATCCGCCTTGATGAACTCGTAGGTACCGGCGGCATAGGCCGTGTCTTCTTGCATGACGACCGTCGTCTTAAAGCCCATCTTGTTCTCGAGAATGTCCTTCCCGAAATCGATGTACTGGGTGCCGAGGGCATAATCGGTCGGGCAGTTCATGAAGTACATCTTGTACTTCTCGTAATCGTCCCGCACCATTTCAATGGCCCGAATAGCTGAGGTCCAGGTGTCCAGCGTGGGGGTACGGTATTCCACCATCCGCGGCATCCAGCCGAGGGAGACGTCGTCGATGCAGCCCGAGATGATGAAATCGACCTTCTCTCGTTCATTAAGGTATTCGTAAGCCTTGATCCCTTCGGTCACATCCTCTCCGGTATCCGCCTTGACATATTCGATACGACGACCCCCCAGGATGCCGCCGCTGGCGTTCAGCTCCTCGATAGCGATTTCGGCCCCTCTCATCGTGCTTTTGCCGGTGTCGCTGTCAAAAGAGCCGATGAAACCGATGATCACAGGCTTCTTCGATGCGGCGGCTGCCGTCTGAGGACCAATGGAAAGAAGAAGGATAGAGGCCATGACGGCCAATGAGAGAATTAGCCACGTTTTCCCTTTCATTGTGCACCTCCTTGCCCAGATGTTGCTGGTTTCGTGGCGCCTTGTCGGCGGCCAAAAAGAGATGAGATGGCCTGGGTGGCCTTGGCGCCTTTTACCTGCCGCAATCGAAGCCCTGAGGTCGCCCTCAGCGCGAAAAATGAATGTAATTCAGTAGTCTTGGCCGCTTGCATTTTGCGTATTTTTTTTCAGGGGCAATGTCAAGCAAAAATTCCGCAGGCCCGGTGCAGGCGCTTCCTCTAGGCCCTTTTCGGTCTTTCTTCCTCATGGGTCTCTGTGAAAAGGAGGTAGTCTGCCATCGTGTCGATATCCCCACCGTCGTAGGGATCGACGGGGTCAATCAAACGAACGAGGTCGGGATGCCTGAGGAATAAATGCCTTGCGCCGACATCGCCTCGAAGCCTGCGGAGGTCATTATAGAAATGACTCCCGATAACGACCGGGTGGGATCGCCCCTGAGTGACCTTGACGGCGTAAAGGAGCGAGGGGGTGTGAGCGGTGCTGTTGAGAAGATGATTGATGAGTCGGGTTGTGACCCGCGGCATATCTGCCAACAGGATCATGACTTGTCCAAATTCGGCCTCAACCGCTTTTAGTCCTGCCCTTATAGAGGAACTGATGCCCGAGGCATGATTTGGGTTTTCGATGATCTCGAGTTTGGGATGCTCGCTTTCCCGGCCCAAGGAGGCCTTGATGCGCTGCGCTTGATGGCCTAGGATGAGGACGACGCGGTCAAGGTTGGAGTTCAAGGCCTGCAGAAGGACATAATTCAGCAGGGTTGAGCGACCAAAAGGGAGAAGTTGTTTGGGGCTTCCCAGCCTGCTGGAGCGGCCAGCCGCCAGCAGGAGGCCGGCGGTCGATGTCACTCTGAGGAATCCTTCCGGGCCTGTTCGATCAGCTCAACCAGAGAGAGTATCTTGGGTTTCGGGCGACGGGTAAATGTCTTTTGCCACTCTTCAGAAGTCAGCTCGGCCCTCAGGTGTCGCTCGACCGGGAAATGCGGGTGCCAACAATCCAAGGTCTTGAAACAGGGCAGCCCGAGATTCTCCTTTCGGCAGTACGAGAAGGAGATCTGGTGACCCAACCTGGGACATCTGATCTTGTAGCCCTCCTCGGGGGCGGTTCGCCCCTTTTCCGCCTCTTTTTTCATTACTCTTTCCCTTAATGGTTTGACCGGAGACCGATTGGATCGGTCTCCGGTCCGTTGAGTCGGTTCTAGGCTATGGCACCGGGGTGGTATTGCTTCGGCCTCGGCAACGGAGCGATGTCCTCCAAGGCCCTATGAATCTCTTCTTGCGGCAAGCTGTAATCGGAAAGCTTGCCGCCCAGGTACGCTTCATAGGCCGCCATGTCCACGAGGCCGTGACCGCTCCAGTTAAAGAGGATGACTTTCTCCTTACCCTCCTCTTTGGCCTTGAGGGCTTCCTGGATGACGCAAGCAATCGCATGGTCCGTCTCAGGGGCGCTGATGAAGCCTTCAGTCCTGGCAAAGGTGATACCGGCCTGAAACGTCTCCAACTGGTGGACGGCGGCAGGCCGGATGAGCTCGCTCAGGACCAGTTGACTGACGATCGGGGCCATTCCGTGATACCTAAGGCCGCCGGCATGAATCGGGGCTGGCACAAAACTGTGTCCCAGGGTATGCATCGGAAGTAGCGGTGTCATCTGGACCGTATCCCCGAAATCATAGGCAAAGGGCCCTTGGGTCATCGTGGGGCAGGAGGAAGGTTCCACGGCGATGATATCGATCTCCTTCCCGTTGATCTTGTCCCTGACAAAGGGAAGCGCGTGCCCTGCGAAGTTGCTTCCACCGCCGGCGCACCCGATGATCACATCCGGGTAATCCCCGGCCAACGCCATCTGCTTCTGGCATTCCAGGCCGTTGACGGTCTGATGGAGCAATACGTGGTTTAACACGCTGCCCAAGGAGTATTTGGTCCCCTCGCCCGTGACCGCGGCTTCCACCGCCTCGCTGATGGCGATGCCCAGGCTCCCCGGTGAATCCGGATCCTTTTCCAGGATGCTCCGCCCGGCCTTTGTCTCCGTGCTCGGGCTGGCCACGCAGGTTGCCCCCCAGGTCTCCATCATAATCCGGCGATACGGTTTCTGGTTGAAGCTTACTTTGACCATATAGACCTTGCACTCCAGGCCGAAGAGGGCACAGCCCATCGCTAGGGCACTCCCCCATTGCCCGGCGCCGGTCTCGGTGCAGATCCCCTTGGTTCCCGAGATCTTGTTGTAGTAGGCCTGCGCCACCGCCGTATTGGGCTTGTGGCTACCCGCCGGGCTGACACCCTCGTTCTTGAAATAGATCTTGGCGGGTGTAGCGAGATATTTCTCGAGGTTGCGGGCCCGGTACAAGGGCGTGGGGCGCCAGAGCAGATATTTCTCCAGGATCTCTTCGGGGATGTCAATGTATCGCTCCGGGCTGACTTCCTGCTCGATCAGGGGCATGGGGAAGATCGGGGCCAGATCGTCCGGACCCACGGGTTGACCGGTTCCAGGGTGAAGGGGTGGTTCCAACGGAGTGGGCATATCGGCTAAGATGTTGTACCATTGACGGGGTATCTCTGACTCGGGCAGCACGATCTTCGTTTCCTGCATAATACCTCCTTAACGTTGCTGATAGCGTGTTCTCGCACTCAAGACCTCTATCCGTTTCGTCGATCGGCACGACCATCTCATGAACCGCGCCAGGAAACCCCGCGCTTGAAAACACGGGGTTGGGCACCTCCTTTCTGTGGGGTCTGCGGGGCTTTCTGCCTCGAATATCCCTCATCAAATGTAAGCATATCAAGGTGGATGAATCTAAACATGAGCCATACAGTCTATCCCAAAAAAATCCGCTACCAGGGGGGCTGATAACGGATTGGAGAGATCATCGGTGCCACTAGGTCATTATCAGGCCCCCGGGTTCTTGCGGCACCGCCGCCACCAAAACCTCCCTGTGGGCGTGATACTGACAATCCAATAGTGATCCGGATCAAACATGGCAAGATGAGTATGACGTTAGAGATTTCGAGTTATTTCTATAAAATAGACGTTCAAAGGGTGTCAAGGGATTTTTGAGACAGTCAAATCCAAGCGATTTTTACGCCCTCTCTAGCACATGCAACTGCACGGATTCGGCCCTGAAAAACGCCTTGGAGAAGTCGGCGACCTCGTTCGGCTCATAGGGCTTACAGCTGAAGACATCGATGTAAGCGGCGTTGGTGAGGTCTGCAAAATGTCCCGAAATCAATGAGGTCTCAATCAATTGAATCATCGAAAAACCTTCAACCCGGACCTCGTTGCCGAAATGGACGATCTGGCACTCGCCAAAACGCTTCATTCCGATTAACTCGCAAAGTTCGACCACATATCGCTTTATCGTTTCCGCGCTGCGAATAGACGCGGGATCACAATCATATAGGTTGACACTCGTCATGAGTCCCCAAGGGTCGGTAGCCTGCATCGGCGCGAGTCGCGTAACCATGTTCACCTCCCCCTTTCTCAGCCAGCTTTGTAGCCGAGCAACAGTCTTTGGAAAAAGCAGCTCATAAAACCATCTTCTTGGGGATTGTCAACAAAAAATTCCTTAGATCTTCAATGCCGTCAGAAATCCCTCTTTGATCGCTTCGAGGGCGTCCCGAGGCTCTTGCGCATCGCCAATGGTATAGATTTCAGAGGCCAAACCCGTGATTTCCTTCAAAGCGGCGGTTTCCGGCTTGGAGCCGGTAGCGATAACAACCGCGTCGGCGGGCAGCCGATCGAGTTGGCCCTCCTTTTCAAACGTCACCCTGTCCGGGCCGATCTCCATCGCCCGGGCGCTCGTCATGATCGTGACACCGAGTCGCCTCAGCTCAGACAGGACGGTCCACCGCGTCGAGGCCCCAATGTCCAGACCGGCCTTCTTCGTCATCTCCAGGACGGTGACATGCTTGTTTCCCCTGTCGACCAGGAGCTCCAATTGATCCCAGCTCTCAGCGCGGTTGGCAACCAAGAAATGAAGGATTTCCGGCGAAATGGTCCCCTGATTGGCTAGATAAAGGGCGGTTTCCAAACCCACTGCGTTTCCGCCTATGATGACGACCTCTCGGCCGACACGAACCTCCCCCTTCAGGACGTCCCAGGCTCCAAGGACGTTGGAGTTCTCGACTCCCTCGATATCCGGCAGCAGGGGGGTTGCTCCGGTCGCCAGGACGGCCACCGCGGGGGCGAATGACTTGACGAATTCGGCATCCGCTTTTTGGCCAAGCAGGATCGTGACACCGAGGGCCTCGAGGTTATTACTCAGGTCTACGGCCGCCGTGACCATCTCCCCTCGGCCCGGGATGCGCCGGTTCAGAAGCAGTTGACCGCCCAATTGATCGGTTTGTTCGACGAGGGTGACATCATGTCCTCTCTCGGCCGCCGTGCAGGCGGCCTTCATGCCGGCCGGTCCTCCACCCACGACCAGGACCTTCTTGGCCTCGGCGGCAGGGCTTACCTCAAGTTCTCGCTCCAGGCCTGCCCTTGGGTTCACCAGGCATCCAGCCGGTTGGAACCTGAAGATCTTGTCGAAGCACCCCTGATTACAGGCGATACAGTGATAGATCTGATCAGAACGCCCCTCAAGGGCCTTATTGGGGAGGTCCGGGTCCGCCAGAAGTCCCCTTGCCATCGTCACCAGGTCGGCTTCCCCCCTTCTGATGATGGATTCCCCTTGAGAGGGATCGTTGATTCGGTTGCTGGCCAGGACCGGCTTTGCAACGGCCGTTCGGACGCCTTGGGCCAGATAGGTAAAGGCTTGACGGGGCACGAAGGTGCTCAGCTGGGGGATCCGCGTCTCATGCCAACCCCCGGTCACGTCGAAGAGGTCAATCCCGGCCTTTTCCAGTTCGGCGGCAAACATCCGCATCTCCCGATTCGTGTTACCCCCATCCATGAACTCGTTGCCGGCCAATCGAATCGAGACCGGATACTCCGGCCCCACGGCCTCACGTACTTTGGACACGACCTCGAGGCCAAAACGCATCCGATTCTCGAGACTGCCGCCATAACGGTCCTGCCTCAGGTTGGTCAGCGGGGAGAGGAATTGGCTG
>CAZAGT010000296.1:0-6706 GCA_964484515.1 uncultured Desulfobacteraceae bacterium
CTTCTTGACATACTGCACCCGTCGTTTGGCCTTCAGGTTTCCGCTCATGAAATGACATTCACCCTCCAGGCAGCCGGCCACGTAAACACCGTCGGCGCCCTCCTCAATGGCCCTCAGAAGGTGAATGATATCTACTCGTCCGGTACAGGGAACTTGGATAACCTTCACATTACTGGGATATGAGAGTCGCATCGAACCTGCCAGGTCCGCAGCCGAGTAGGCTCAATACTGACAGCAGTAAGCTACGATTTGGGGTTCAAAATTGCCCATGGTTCCTCCTGAGAACCTGTTGTTTCATTAGCTATGCCGTGCAAAGTGGCATCGGTTTCAAACCCAAAATCCGAATGTCGAAATCCTAGACAATCCCGAAATTCTAATGTCTCAATGACGGAAACAATCTCCCACGGCATCGTTGATGGACAGAAATGATTCCCTACCTCGTTTCAGTCATTTGGATTTTGGTTATTCGATATTGTTTCGAGTTTCGGATTTCATGCTTCGAATTTGGAGCATCAAAGCTGAAACCCCCAAAGAGCCGTCTTTTAGCCGGTACCATTTACGATACTCAAGCCTTGGCTTTCGTCACTTAACCCGTCGCCTCAAAGAGGGCGTCTGTCTTGGCCATGATCTGTTGATCGGTGAAGTGCTGCAACGAGATGGCCTTTCCCGGACACTCCGCTACACAAACCCCACAGCCGCGGCATTCGGCCGGATCGATCACTGCGTAGCCTTCGTGTCCGATGCTGGGCGCCCCATAGGGACAAGTTCGAACACAGGTGAGGCAAGCGGCGCATCGGTCCGGATCGACGGAAGCGACGACGCCTCCCACGTAAATGACGTCTTTGGAAAGGATCGTCATAGCCCGCGCCACCGCCGCCTTGGCCTGCGTAATGCTTTCGTCGATCGGTTTGGGATAATGGGCCAGACCGGCCATGAACAGGCCTTCAGATGCAAAATCGACCGGACGCAATTTTGCGTGAGCCTCGATCAGAAACCCCTCTTCGTTGGTGGCCACCTTAAACAGTTCACAGAGGGTCCGATTCTCGTTGGGAACAATCGCGGTCGCGAGCACGACCACATCCGGTGATAGTTGGACGGGTCTCCCCAAGACGTGATCGATCACCCGCATGGTCAGGTGCCCCTCTTCGTCCGCCCTAAGCTCGGGTTTGGCATCTACATCATAGCGGATAAAGACGACCCCCTTTTCGCGAGCCCGCCGGTAGAGATCTTCTCGAAAGCCGTAGGCACGCATATCGCGATAGAGGATGTAGACGCTCATTTCCGGATTCAGTTCCTTTAGGCTCAGCGCACCCTTGAGACTGTGTGTACAACAGACCCTGCTGCAGTAAGGTCTTTCGGGGATCCTCGAACCGACGCACTGGATGAAGGCGGCGGTCTTGGCGTGCCTCAAACGGGGATCCTCCTGCAACACCGCCTCGTCCAGCTCAAGGTGCGTCATCACGTGCTCATTGGTGCCGTGGAGATACTCATCGGTGCTTAGCTCCTGTCCTCCCGTGGCCAGGATCGTAGCACCGTGCTCGACCGTCGCGGGCGAATCTCCATTACGGGAAGGAACCAGGGTGGTCGTGAAGTTCCCGATAATCCCGGACGTGTCCTGCACATGGGTCTCTAGAAAAAGTTGAACTTTAGGGTGTTTCCGAACGCGTTCGATCAGACCGTTCACGTAGCTCGAGATATCCTCCCCCTGCCAGGTCTCGCCGAGCCGGCGAGCGATACCGCCCAATTCCGCGTCTTGCTCCACCAGGTAGGCCTGATATCCCTGTTCGGCCACCCCCAAAGCCGCTTCCATCCCGGCAATACCGCCGCCGACCACTAGGGCGCTGTTCTTCACCTCCAGTGCGGTCTGCTGCAACGGTTCGATCAGGACGGCCTTGGCCACGGCCATGCGGACCAAGTCCTTAGCCTTTTCAGTGGCCCCTTTGGGATCATCCATATGAACCCAGGTGTTTTGATCTCGAATATTGGCCATCTCGAACAGGTATTGATTGAGACCGGCCTCTCGGATCGTCTCTCGAAAAAGAGGTTCATGGGTTCGGGGTGAACAGGAGGCCACCACCACGCGATTGATGTCGTTCTCCTTGATGACCTCTTTCATCTTATCCTGCGTGTCTTGCGAACACGTGAAGAGGTTGTCCTCGACGTGCACGACATTGGGCAAGGTCCTGGCATATTCCCGGACCGCCCCGACGTCTGCAATGCCACCGATGTTGATCCCGCAGTTACACACGAACACGCCGATGCGGGGGACCTTGCCGGATACATCGAGTTCGGGCGGCAGCTCTTTGGTCCTGGTCAGGGTGTTTCGGGAGCCGGCGAGGATTTGGGTCGCAGCGGCTGCAGAGGCGGAGGCCTCCATCACCGATTGGGGAATGTCCTTAGGTCCCTGAAAAACGCCGCAGACATAGATCCCGTCCTTATTCGTGCTGACCGGGGTGAAACTCCCCGTACGGGCATACTGATGCTCGTTCAGGTCGATCTCCAATCTCTCCGCCAAGTCGGTTGCCGCCTGAGCGGGCGCCAGACCGATCGAGAGCACGACCATGTCAAAAATCTCTTCCTGTTTCGCTCCAGCTTCGGTGACATAGGAAAGCATCAAATGGTCTTCTGCCGTGGGTTCGATCGAATGGACCCGAGAGCGAATGAACCGGACCCCGCTCTCCTCCTTGGCCCGGTTATAGTACTTCTCGAAATCCTTACCATGGGTACGCATATCCATGAAAAAGATAGCGGTGTCCAAGGGTTCAGCGCTGTGCTCCTTGGCGATGACCGCTTCCTTGATCGCATACATGCAGCAGACCGCGGAACAGTAACTGTGGTCACAGCGGTTGATATCTCTTGAGCCGACGCACTGGAGCCAGGCGATCCTCTTGGGCTCCTTGTGATCGGAGGGTCTCACGAGATGGCCCTCGAAGGGTCCGGAAGCCGAGAGAATCCGTTCAAACTCCATGCTGGTGATGACGTTGGGATGTTTGGCATAGCTGTACGTGTCGAATTGCGTAGGGTCAAAGGGTTCAAAACCGGGAGCAAGGACGATGGCGCCCACTTCGATGGAATGCTCCCTGGGGGCCATGGCATGGTCGATGGCGCCGGCCAAGCAGGCATGAACGCATTGATAGCATTCCGAACAGATACCGCATTTCAGACAGCGGGCCGACTCGGTCTTGGCCTCCTCTTCACTGAAGCCCTTGGCGATCTCTGCGAAGTTGCCCAGCCGTTGCTCAGGGGGTATCCGTGCCATCGGCGTTCTCGGGAGGCGCTGTTCGCCACCCGTGTCGGGCTTTTCATAGGACCAATCCTGTTCCCGGCCGGCCTTCAGATCGATACCGTTCAAGTAGCGATGGATACTCTCGGCCGCTTCTTTGCCGCAGGCCACGGCCTCAACGACGGACTTCGGTCCGTACAGGGCGTCCCCACCGGCAAAGACCCCATCGACGGATGTTTGGAGGGTCAGTGGATCGGCCTCATACCCGCCACCCGCAGCTCTCAGCGGGATGCCTTCTTTCTCGGCAAAGCCGAAGTCGCCGGTCTGTCCAATCGCGATGATGGCGGTATCGGCTTCCATCGTGCTCAGGTCGGTTTCATCATAACGGGGATTGAAGGCGCCTTGCTCATCAAAGACGGCTGTGCAGCGCTTAAATTCCAGACCCGAGAGTCTCCCGTCCGTTTGCAGAAAGGCCTTGGGACCGAGGTTATTGACGATCTTGACGTCCTCCTCAAGGGCCTCTTCGATCTCGTATTCCCACGCCGGCATTTCTTCACGTCCTTCAAGGCATACGAGGGTCACCTCCCGGGCGCCCAGGCGTTTGGCCGTCAAGGCCACGTCGATCGCCACGTTACCGCCGCCGATCACGATCACCCTTTCACCTACAGGAACGCTTTCGCCGAGCGCGGTGTCCCTCAGGAATTGAATCCCTTGCAGGACGTTCGGGAGGTCTTCCCCTTCAACACCCAGTGAACGGCTCAGGTGAAGCCCCGTGGCTAGGAAGACGGCGTTGTAGGCCTCCTGTCTAAGGCTTTCGAGGGTTATATCTTCTCCAAAAGAGACGCCTGTCTTTATCCGGACTCCCATCGCCTCAATGACCTTGATCTCGGCTGCAATGATGTCTCGCGGGAGTCGATAGGCCGGAATGCCCACACTCATCATTCCACCGGCTACAGGGAGTTTTTCGTAGACCGTGACGCCATACCCCTCCCGGGCAAGAAAGTAGGCCGCGCTCAGGCCGGCCGGTCCCGAGCCGATGACGGCAACCTTTTCAGCCCGTCTCTCTTTCAGCTCGGGGACGTAAGGGCCATCGCCGGACGTCTCCACATCCGCCAAGAACCGATGGAGGTATTCGATGGCAATCGGTTCGTCCAGGTCACCCCGGGTGCAGGTCTCCTCGCAGGGATGATGACAAATCCGCCCGCAAATTGCGGGGAAGGGGTGTGCTTCTTTGAATAGCTCGAGGGCCTCACGGTACTTACCCTGATGTAGGAGGGCGATATAACCCTGCACACTCACGTGGGCCGGGCAGGCCGCTTTGCAGGGCGCGGTCCCCCGTTTCTCAATCGCGTAGGCGCTCGGCATGGCCTGGGGATATAGCTTGTACGCGGCGCGGCGATCGCGTAATCCCTCGTCGAACATGTTGGGCACCTCAATCGGACAGGCCTTCGCACATTCATCGCAGGCGGTGCACTTGACGAGATCGACGTACCGCGGCCTTTCCCGCAGATTGACCTGAAAACGTCCTGCCTCACCCTCCACCGAGAGGATCTCCGTCATGCTCAAGAGATCGATGTTAAGATGTCGACCGCATTCGACCAACTTGGGTGAGATGATACACATCGAACAGTCGTTGGTAGGGAAGGTCTTGTCCAACTGGGCCATGACCCCGCCGATGGCTGAATCCCTTTCGACCAGATAAACCATGTACCCGGCATCGGCCAGGTCGAGTGATGCCTGAATACCGGCGATGCCGGCGCCCACGACCATCACGGCCCCGGTATTCTTACCATTGTCGCTCATAGAATGTTGACTCCCCTCGAAGATCAGGCGAGATCCGTGACCTCGCCTCACAATAAAACGCAGGCCAAATCATCTCTCGATTGCCTGCTATCTAATACAACTTCTTTTGTGAAAATATTTACATGCTGGGACCAATGTGTCAAGATAATTGTCTTGTGATAGAATGCAAGTGCCGTGGGCGCGACGCCTGAGGGAGCTTTCCGTTCGGATTGCCAATCGAACACAGGACTGCTAAATAGAGCCGACGCGGCAGCCTCCTCTTAACCGTTCTGCTCTTCTGGGGCGCTGTCCCATATACGATGTGAGATACGGCCGGTACGAGGACCGAGACAATCGGCGGGGGAAAAAGGAGCGAAGATGCCGATTTTCGAGTATCGGTGCCGCGATTGTGAAAGACATTTTCAACATCTCATTATGAAGAAGGATGAGGAGGCCGGTCTGGCGTGTCCCGGCTGCGGCGGCCGTAATCTAAAGAAACTGATCTCGAAGGTGGCCTATCTCACCTCCGAGCAGCAGCGACTGAATGCGTTTGACCCCAACGCGCGTCACTCCGGTTCCTTCTACCGTGACTCGCGCAACATTGGGCTTCACGCCAAGAAGCGAGCCCAGCAGATGGGCGTCGATCTCGGGAGCGGCTTCGAAGAAAAACTGGAAAGGTTGAGGACCGATCCGGGCAGCGTGATCAAGGATAGTGAATAATCGAGTCTTGAAAGAGGAGATGAGATGAGAAAGGAAGGAGAGCTTGTCTTGATTCATTATCAAGACAAGCCGACCCTCTATGCCCGCGTCGAGGCCATCGAACTCGACGTAAAAAAAGACTGGTATCAATTGACGCTGTTGTTGCTGACCATTCCGCCCCAGGTCGTGACCTGGATCCTGCGAGAGGAGTATATTGACGGGGAGACCTTTACCATGGGCGGCCAGGCCATGCGGCTGGCGGATGTTCAGAGGGTCCCCGGCAAGGGTGAGAGGCAGGAAACGCCCTCGTCAGGAGATGAAATCAAGGAGAAACCCGCTAAGATCATTCCGTTTATGAGCCAATCCCGGAGGAGCGACTAGCCTTGCTGCTCAAGCTCAGGTCTTCTGTGTCTCGCTGGGTTTCAAAGGGGATTCAATGTCTGGTCATGGGGTCATGATGGAGCTCAAAGGGCCCGATTGCTTTTGAGGTTGGTTCAATAGAACGTCTTTTGCTTGATCTTTTCGGTGAGTTGGAGTTTTATGTCGTCCTTCCGTGTCCTTTTGATTCGAACCGCCCTGGCGATCGTCATCGCTTTGATCGTCATGCGCTTTTTCTTTCCCGGAAGTGGTTTATGGGAGATTGCGGTCCTGGCGGCCGCCTTGCTCGGCTTGGCCTCTATCTTTCAATATACCCGCAGGCGTGAGCGCGATCAGAAATAGGTGCCTAAAATGCCCCCGGGCAGGCGTTGAAGTCTCTCTCGGACCGCGAAAAATATCACAGTTGATCGCAAAGCTCAAATACAGGAGCCAAGAACCAGGAGTCAGAAAAGGAACCTTGAACAGTCAATAGATCCCTAATATAGGCGAGTTGTATGTCCCGCCCTTAGAACCCCAAACTGACCGCTGATGGCCTACTGCCTCCTCATTGTGCCTTGGCTCGTTTAGGATAATCCCTACGTTGCATAAACAACACGACAGAAGGTGTGTAAAGACAATAATAAC
>CAZAGT010000297.1:0-6652 GCA_964484515.1 uncultured Desulfobacteraceae bacterium
CCACCGCAGAGGCTGGAAACGGTTTTTTCACCCACAAATTCTTGTGAGGAGCCCATAATAATAAGGTATGGTTACCCTTTGGGCCTGTCTCTAAAGTATCCGATACAAGGCCTCCAAGGGGGCGTTCTCCCCTTGGAGGCTCTTACTTGGTCTTGGTTGCCAGGTACATATGAACGCTCCCGAACCCACCGATCTCGCGGTCGAGGAACTCAAAATCAAACTTCTTGAAAAGTGAGTGCATATCCCGAATGAGGTCCCCGAGCAGGATCCAGAAACCTACCAATTTCACGCCGAGCCAATTGCCGTCACTCGGATAATTTATATCGATCAGGATGAGCCGGCCACCCACCTTCAAGACGCGGTGCAATTCCGACATGGCCCGTTCGCCGTCCGGATACCCGCTGAAAGCCATGGTGTTGACCACGGTGTCGAAAGTCTCATCTTTGTAAGGCAGCCACTCCACATCCGCTTGCTTGATTGCAGCCGGGACGCGCTTTCTTCTGAGATTTCTTACTGTTCTCCAGGCCAACTCCCGGTTGTAGTCTATACCGTAGGTCTCATAACGGGATGCATAGCACCCTAGAAGGTATCCCGTGCCGAACGAGACCTCCAAGACCCTCCTCCCGCGAATATGTGGAATGGCCTTCGATATCCAACTCCGCCAGACTGGGAATACTCTCACGGCGGCTTCGTAAAGGCCGGCGACACGGCTATAGACATCGTCGAACTGCCGCGTATATCGTTTCTTGTCCAACGGCTCAGGCGTGTACACGTTGTCGCCCCAGATACGCCCCTTTGACCCGCTCGTTGCAACAACAGGGTTCAATCAGGAAGAGGTCTGGACAGATCGACGCAGCTACGTCTTTGGCTCCGGGTTGACTTACAAACGAATGGCTCTAAGACTATCGCAAAAGTCTGGAGAGATTGCCGTGTTAGGCAGGGATAAGCAAATGATTAGGGCCGTTTTCGGGACGAAAACATAGACGGAAGTGTACTTCCTGTCAAGTTCGATCAAGGCTGTCGGGTAATGAGGGCTTCCCGATATCGACCCTTTCGGGCAACGGTTTTTTGATTTTTTGAAAAAAGTGGTTAGAGAACAACGTAGTCAGCCGTGTTTCTCTGCTTGCTATAGGAGATCGGCTGAGTGCCGGTGGAGACATTGTCGATGAACCATTTCGATGCTGCAAATACAGGTCAGGGAAATGGGAATCTCACTAAAACTATTGATATTTTTTTTCTTTTGGGGATGTCAGAATCACCAAAATTACGAAACCAAAGCGAGCAATGATATGAATGATCAAAACAGGAATCTGGAGATAGCAACTTTCGCCGGCGGCTGCTTTTGGTGTACGGAGTCTGATTTCGAAAAGGTCGGCGGCGTTCGTGAGGCCGTATCCGGGTACACCGGTGGCCACGTAGAGAATCCGTCCTACGAGCAGGTTTCTTCCGGAGCGACCGGACACGTCGAGGCCATTCAGGTCACATATGATCCGACCTTGGTGAGCTACAAAGAATTGCTGGACGTATTCTGGAGGCACGTGGACCCTACCGATTCTGCCGGCCAATTCGCCGATCGCGGTCCGCAGTACCGCCCGGTCATCTTTTACCACAATGAGGAACAAAGGCGAGTGGCGGAGGAATCAAAAGCTGAATTGGCCAGATCAGGACGCTTCGATAAGCAGATCACGACTGAGATCGTGCCGGCCTCTACGTTTTATCCTGCTGAGGACTATCATCAGGACTACTACAAGAAGAAACCGCTGCGTTACAAGTTCTACCGCCATGGATCGGGTCGCGATCAGTTTCTAAAGAAGGTCTGGGGGGAAGCGACGAAAACAACAGCTCCCCGCGCGGTCGGCGAAAAGTACTCGAAACCATCCGATGAGGTGATACGCCAGAGATTGAGGCCCCTGCAGTATCGGGTTACCCAGAAGGAAGGGACTGAGCCGGCCTTTAACAATGAATACTGGGATAACACCCGAAGGGGGATCTATGTCGATGTCGTGTCCGGGGAACCGCTGTTTAGTTCTAAAGACAAATATAAATCAGGGACAGGGTGGCCGAGCTTTACAAAGCCCCTTGAGGCGGAGAACATCGTTGAAAGGGAGGATCGCAGCCTCCTCATGGTTCGAACGGAGGTTCGCAGCAAACAGGGCGATTCCCACCTGGGTCATGTCTTTCCGGATGGCCCCGCGCCTTCGGGGCTCAGGTTTTGTATCATCTCGGCTGCCTTGCGGTTTATCCCAAGAGAGGACCTAGAGCGGGAAGGTTACGGCATGTACGAAAGGCTCTTTGAACCTGAGGAAAAGGTTCAGGCTCAAGGGCATTGATGGGCGCTACCTTGCGGTTGTTTTCCCTAGAGATGATACACACTCAAGTTGAAGGCTTGAATGATCTCCTTGATGTCTTCCACCTGGACCGGCGTGAGCTCGGATTGCCACTTATCGATTTCAGCCCGCGCGATCCTTTGAGTGACAAACCCCTCTCCGGGCCTGTTCGACGCCCGGATGACATCACTCACCTCCCGCCTCCACTCTAAATCTAACTGCTGAAAGAGACGGCGAAACGCCGTGATCGGGTCGCGGCAGAGGTCTTCGTGCCGAACCGCCACCCAGCGCGGGTGTTCGTTGATCTGCTCCTCAATGACCCTATAGATACCACCGATTTGAACGGCCATGTCCCGCACCGCGTTCTCATGAGACCGAATGACGTCTTGATACTCGGCCAAGTGGTCGTGAGCAAGAGATCCTTGGTGGAAGATATTTCGAAGGGAGTCCCTAATACCCAAACGAAGGTAGCTCGCGATGACATTCAGGGGGTTGCGGAAAATCACCACGATCTGCGGGTTAAAATATCTTTCGATCCATGGCAAAGAAAGAATGGTATGTACCGATTTGACGACCAGTGGGTCCCTGTCAGGTTCGCTAAGCAGCGGTCGGCCTTTCGAGTCCAACAACGTTACCCGCTTGTATGGTTCGTCCCCTATACCGTGAGACGAATCACAATCATCCTCCAAGCGATAAGACTCCGTTTGAAGCCCGCACTTCCTGGCGACCTGGTATTCCAGGATCTCTGGAGAAGGCAAAGCATCCGCAGGGCGGATCGGGTCGTGCGCTAAGCTAACACACGCGCCTGAAAAAATCAGTTGCCAGAGGGTTTCATAGCCCCCATGAATCGCGGATTCAGGCAAGTACGGGTAACGATGAAGATCTTTTTTGAGTGCATAGGCCAGCGGATGCAGCTTCTCGTTGTCCGGCTCATGGATATAACGCCGACCGTTCGCTGAGGCCAAGACCTTGCCCGCCCAGGTCGTGCCCGTTCTTGGGATCCCGGCAAGCAGGATTGGTCGCGGATTGTTAAGATCCATCCTTGGGCATCATCCCCACAATGACGCCCGAGTCATTGGGCGTTCGAACTGGAATGCGTTTGATGTCTACCGCCCCGACGTCCGCCAGCATGTTTACGATCTGCGTTTCCGAATAGGTGCGCCCGTCCGGCGTGCCCAATAGCATATTCAGGGCAAAAAGCGCCGGGAAAGGGGGACCGTCCAGCGTGTCGTTCAGGATGAAGTCATGAACGATGATCATTCCATCCGATTCAAGGACGGAGACGGCCTTTCTTAGGATCACCCGGCAGTCCTCCGGGCCTTCCGCATGCAGGATGTGGGAAAGCCAGACAACGTCGTAACTCCCCACAACCTCATCTTCCAGGTAATTTCCCGCCTCAAAACCGATCCTGTCTGTCAGCTCAAACTGCTCCATGGTTTTTTGGGCGAACGGGCGGGTGGTCGGAAGATCGTAGACGGTCGCCTTCAATCGGGGATTGTTCAGACAGAAATGGATGGCATAGGTCCCAGGGCCTCCACCCAGATCCAGCAATCGCCTTCGACCGGACAGGTCGACCCTTTTAACAAGGTGGGGGGCTATCATCATGGCCATGTTGAACATGCCCATCAGAAAACTTTCGCGCCGCGCTCCATCGCCCCGGGACGCGCTTTTGCGAACAGGGACCCCGCTTCGCACGGATTGATCCAATTGAGACCATGATGCCACGAGGTAGTGATGGTGCATGATAATATGGCCGATATACCGCGGCGATTCCTTTGAGAGGTAGTCGGCACTGATCTCGGTGTTCGCGTACTTATCTCCTTTCCTTTCCAGGAGGCTCATGGCCGTGAGGGCATTCAGAAGGAGCTCAAGGCCTCGACGGTCCCCCTCTATCTCTCGTGCGACCTCCTCGCTCGTCCGGGCATCGTCACCCAGCACCGTAAATATTCCGAGCTTGACTCCGGCATGGAGTGTGCACGATTTCCAGTAGGCACCGGAGATCTCGAGGAGTTGTCCAGGGTTTGGTTTCCGGGAGGTCATGATGTCCTTCGCTTTCGTGTGAACGCTGGTGCCGGCTTGAAAGGTTGCTAGTTATCCTGCTCGCGGGCCTTGAGTTCGCCGGGTAGTAGAGAGGCGTAAACCATATCCGCTGCCGGTGTGGGTATATCCAGCTCCCGACCCTTGCGACCGACGATACCGACCATAGATTCGAGCTCCGAACAGCGGCCCCCCTCTACATCACGCTGCATCGAAGGTTTGATGTCCGGACCGGCATTGTCTATCAGGTTCAATACCCCATCGATGACATCGGGATCGAGTTCGACGCCGCTCGCATGGCTCACCGCCTTGACTTCTTCCATGAGACGAATAAGCAGGGCCCGGGTTTCGGCAACGGAACGATAGTCACCCATGGGCAGCCGGGTCAGGGAGCCGACCCCGCTGATCGCGGAGATGAAGACGAACTTTGTCCACAGGACCTTCATGATGTTGTCCGAGATTTCTACGGTAGCGCCCGTACCTTGCAATGCCTCCGCAAGCCCCCCCACACGGGATGAGATGCGGCCATCGAGCTCACCCAAGACAATGCGGCGGAATTGCGAAACCTGCCGGATGATACCCGGTGCCTCGATGGCCGAGGACAGCCATGTCGCGGCCCCGACCATGTGGTCCATACCGACGACCGCTCCGATGCGCTCAGCCGCGTCGACGCCGTTCTGAATACTCATGACGGACGTACCCGGCCCCACCATCGGTCCCATGGCCTCAGCCGCCGTGTCCGTGGCGAGCGTCTTGACACAGACGATAATCAGCTCGGCCGGTCCGACCTGGGCTGGATCATCGGTTGCGTTGACCGAAGGCAGGGTGAAATCACCGTGAACACTCCTCACCACGAGCCCTTTTTTGCGAAGTGCCTCCAGGTGTAAGCCCCGGGCGATGAAGACAACCTCGTGGCCAGCCTGAGCCAGCATGCCGCCGTAATAGCCCCCAACACCTCCACTACCCATTATCGCGATCTTCATCATCATCTTCTCCTATCCATTCACTGTAAAATACCCATCCGTCACGTTCCTTGAAAGGGTTACTCGTATGAAACTTCATGAAATGAGGTCATTGATGGTTGGTTTAACGTCCGGCCATGGGGGTCCGTGCATCGAAGAACCTGAAAATGTCAAATTCACGTACCATTTTCATGAAGTTTTACGGTCGATCAAACGGGTCACCTTCGCGGCAACCGGCAGCGCTGGCTCTCGGTTCATGTATCAGAGCGGGGTCCAAAAACCAATCCCCATTCATGAAAAACGAATCCTGGATTGCCCCCTGCGGAAGCGCGGGCTTCTTCACCCCCCCCTCACGGTTTACAGAACGGCATCGGGGGCATTCCATATCAGGACCTCCTATTCAAACACCGTCAGGTTCGTCCGATGCTCGGCGATGAAATCCCAATCGTAGCCGACTCCGAGTCCCGGTCCCTGAGGCACCTGGACGCACCCGTCTGCGTCGATCGCGTCAAGGCTGTCCCGGTAGCCCTCCTTGAAGATCGGCGGGTGCGGCACGAGGGGCGCTTTGGGGTGAACGAGGGCCATCTCGTAGTAGTTACTATTGTGGATCGCGGCCATGAGGTGCCGACGCTCCGGACCCGCCGGGGCGTGCAACTCGACATCAAGGCCGAAACCTTCAGCCGCGTGGGCGATCTTCATGACACCGGTGATCCCGCCGTCCGTGTCTGGGTCACCCCTCACAAAATCGGTGCCGTCGGCGACGATAAAATCGACGTGCGGCTCGAGTCCTCGCAGATGCTCGAGCTGAAGGAGGGGCGTCTTAACCAGGTGTCGCAGCTTGCGGTGGGCAAAGGCAGAGATACCCCCGTCTCGAAAAGGGTCTTCCCACCACAGGAACTTTTCTTCGTCGCAAGCCCAACCGATCTTGAGCGCATCTCCAAAGGTGTTGATGGCACAATAGGGGTCCAACATCAGATCCATCTTGCCCCCCACCCGCTGGCCGACGGCGTGAATGGTGGCCACGTGACGCTCGATCGGCGCTTCGACCCAGGGATGGATCTTGAAGGCCCGATACCCCATTTCAAGGCACTGCTCGGCAAAATCGGCAAATTCCTCCGGGCTGCTGAGCCCGCCGGGTTGGGTGTCACCCACGTACGTGCTGGCATAACAGGGAATGCGGGTCCGGTTTCCGCCCAGAAGTTCGTAGATCGGGGCATTGTAGTATTTGCCGGCCAGATCCCAGAGGGCGATGTCCACCATATTCATGCCCATCCGCGCCTGCTGGCGCAACGTCAGCTTGAGTTTGTTGTAGATCCCTTCCCGGTC
>CAZAGT010000298.1:0-6640 GCA_964484515.1 uncultured Desulfobacteraceae bacterium
CTCCGGCCGCCTTGCCCCTCGGCCGTGAGCTCGGGGCCGAACGGCTTGCACGCTTTTTCAGCGTTCGAGCAGGTAACGTTTCGTTTTTGAAAAGAGACCCCCATGGCCGGGCGTTAAGGTATCATAGATCTCATTTCATGGAGTTTCATACGAGAACAAAATTTCTCATCGCTTTAGATAACCGCGGCAAAAGCGCGTAACAGATCGCCCTTTGAAGCCCTGGGCTGACCGCTGATAGCTCCTAGACCGTGCCTTCCTTCAATCAAGTTCACAGCAGTTTTTGGGACTTCCATTGGGCCGCTATAATAATGGAATGTACGCCGGCGGCCTTGGCCAGATCCATGATTTCGACGACCCGACCATGCTTTACGTCTTTGTCGGCCTGCAAGACGAGCCGGACGACGCCTTGCCGACCGACAATGTCTTCGAGGTCTTTGCGCAATGTTTTTTGATCGATTTGACGGCCTTCGAAGTAGATCTTGCCCGACCTGTCCAGAACGAGCGTTACCTTGTCCTCTACCTGATCAAGGATTCTTCTGGATGATTGAGGTAATCGGATCCTGACGCCGGAAGCCACATCGAAGTGAGAGGTGACCATGAAGAAGATCAACAGTAAAAAGACGATGTCAATCAGGGGTGCGATCCCTAGCCTTATATCCTCGTCATTAGCTCTTCTGAATCGCATAGCCCTCCAGGATCTCCACAATCTTGATCGAGCTTTCTTCCATTTCAAAGATGAGGGATTGGGCCTTGTCTTTGATGATACGGTGCCCCACCAGGGTGGGAATAGCGATACACAAGCCTGCTGCGGTCGTGATGAGCGCCTCGGCAATGCCTCCGGCCAGCGGAGCTGGATTTCCAACACCTTGCACGGAGATGACGTTGAAGGTCTTGATCATGCCCGATACGGTGCCGAGTAGCCCTAGCAAGGGGGTCAGATTAGCGATTGTGGCTAGGATACCCACACGCTTTTCCAATATGACGGCCTCGCGCTCCCCTCGTTCTTCGACACTTTCTTTGACCAGCCACATGCCCCGGCCCGCGTTTTTCAGGCCGGCAAGAAAGATTCGGGCGATGGAGGACGTATCGCCCTGACACAGGAAGAGGGCCTCAGACACTTTTTCCTTTTTGAGCAGGTCCTCGACATTTCGGACGAAGTCGGGGGGCAGGATCTGTTTACGTCTCAGTACCCAGAGTCTCTCCAAGAACACGGCCATCGCAATGATAGAACACAGAATGATGGGGTACATGAACACCCCACCCTTGACAAGGATATCGATCACAGCTCATCTCCCGCCCAAGAGAATCTAGCGTCATAGGATATCTTGGAATAAGCAAAAAAGTCAAGATCAATCAACGAGTTATCAGAATGCTCGGTGCAACAAACATGTATCTGCGTTCGAAACCCGACTCAACGCAAGAGGTCAAAAGCTCACGGACAGCCCTGCAGCCGGCCCCGAGTGTCGAGGTTTCAAAGAACACATTTCGAGGATTTCCTACGAGGTCCTAGCAGGTAGCGGTTGACTCCGGGAAGCGGCGAAAGTGGATTGCCATGTTTTGTTGCTAACATTTAGAAGCTGCAGTAGGATTCTCCGGTACGTGTCAGACACGGGCTTCCTAACCGAGACGAGTGACTGAGCAATCTGGGAAAGGACCAGACCTAGTTGGAAGATAAAGAGAAAAAGACGGAAACCGGTGTTCAATCGGCGGCTGCCTTGAACAAAGAGACGATTCGAGAGCTTTTTGCCGTGAGCGGCAAAGAGGCCCTCAAGCGAGTCCTTGAACATGATCAAGGACGTGAAATCGTGCCCCGCCTCAGCAAAGTGGACTTCTTCTGGCTGTTGCAGAAGGTCGGCCTCGACGACGCCTTCCCCCTGCTGAAAGTGGCCACCACCGATCAATGGCAATACTTGCTCGACTTGGAGCTGTGGGAACGAGACGGTATCAACCTGCAGCGGACATCCGCTTGGCTCAGGAGGCTTCACAAAGCGGATCCGGAACGCCTTGTGCAGTGGTTGTTCGACGAGTCGCAGGCCCTGAGCTACTTGTTTTTCTTTCGGAGTATTGAAGTTAAAACGGTCACGGCAGATGAGGTCTTCGACCTCCCTGAGGGTTTCTTCACGTTAGACAATGTTCATCATATTCGCGTTCTACGGAAAGACGACGAAGAGATCATCGAAGGCATGCTTAAAGCGGCTGCGCAACGAGACTATGCGCAGTTTCAAACGTTCCTGGCCGGCCTCGCGGGAGTGTTGCCCGCCGAAACCGAAGAGAGGTTGTTCCACCTGCGTAATACGCGACTCGCCGAGGACGGCTTTTTGCCCTATCATGAAGCCGTTGCGATATATGCCTACCTGAAGCACGATGCCCTAAGGGCCGAGGAGCCGACCTATCCCCTTCTTTCGCCTATCGAGGAAGAGTCCGAAGATCGTGTCTCTGCCGCTCCCCTGAGCCTTCTGCCCGCGAAGGGCGTTTTTGCAGCCGCCGCGGAAAGGATCGTTGACCCGGTATTTGGCGAACGCCTGCAGGTAGAGTTTGCCGGACTCTGTAACCAGATCCTGGCTGCTGATTTGGTCAAGGTAGAGGATCACGAGACCTTGATAAGGGCCTGTCGAAAGGCAGCCGGGTACATTGATATCGGACTCGAAAAGATCTCCGGCACCGCGATCCCGGCTGCAGAGGAATGCCTAAAGAGAAATCCCCTCGTCGCGCTCTTTCGAGTAGGATTTGGTTTGACCCTAGAGTTGAAATGGGAGGCCCAAAAGTGGCTCAGGGAGGCCTGGTTCGCTCGTAGGGGCATGGGATCAGAGTTCTGGGGTCGTTTATGGGGGGGCACTCTGGCGGGACTGCTAAAAGAAAAGCCTCTTTTCTATCGCGGCTTTCGGGAAGGTGAGGAATTCGGTCCGTTCGAGTCGTTAGCAGAGGTGGAAGCGAGCGGTTTGGTCCTGCAACACGCCATGGCGATGGACAAGCTCTTGGAACATCTGGACGGCAGATACCCGTTTACGGACGGAGATTGGTTACGCTCCTCCGACAGGAACTTTCGCGTCCTCCTTTTCCGCTTCTGGGCCCGTGGCCGGTTGGAGCTTGAACCCGGGTTCGCCCCTCTTTCAGAGGAGCACCTGAGGAGCCTTTTCGAATGGCTGCGGGCCGATTCGGGGGGTCCTCCCTATCACTTGAAGAGCCGGAAGGATGTCTTTGTCAAGGACATGACGACCCATGGAGTCGACCTCGATCCCGTCTGGGTAGGCCGTGTGGAGCAGGCCTTAGGCGTCCTTTGGCATGAGTTCACCGAGGAGTACCTGTGGGTCCCTGCGGCCGAGTTAGACACGAGATTCGCCACGTTTTTTTGACGTGCTTCCCTTCCCATGCCTTAGTCCGACCGCCTCTCAGATGCCGTTTTCTCGATGGTCCCGTTAGGATACATTGAGATCAGGTATCATCGCGCCGTGTTTCATCAAGTTGCGGTGCCATTCGAAGCAGCGATCTAGGTCGTGGCGGTAATGAGCCCGTTTCCCCTCCTCCAGGTAGCGGTGTAAATGATCCCGGTAAGCCGGATGGGCGCACTGATCGATAATCGTCCTGGCGCGTTGGATAGGACCGAGCCCCCTCAGGTCGGCCAACCCCTGCTCCGTAACGAGCACCTGGACTGAGTGCTCGTTGCTGTCCACATGGGTACACATCGGCACGATCGTGCTGATCTTGCCCTGTTTGGCGACAGAGGGAAATGTGAATAGCGATAGGTAGCCGTTGCGGGTGAATTCCCCACTCCCTCCCACACCGTTGATAATACTCCGGCCGCAGACGTGAGATGAGTTCACGTTCCCATAGATGTCCGCCTCGACTGCGGTGTTCATGGCGATGACGCCGAGCCTCCGGATGATGCCGGGGTGATTGGACAATTCCTGCGGCCGCAATACGATCCGGGATGCGAAAAAGTCCATGTCCTCCGTGAGCCGTTCCAGTTGGTCGGTGGTCACGGTCAAACTGGTCGCGCTGGCCGCGAGCAGCTTTCCTTGCTGCATGAGGTCCACCAAGGCATTTTGAAAGACCTCGGTGTACATGCTGAAGGGAGGAATATCCGGATCTTCACCCAGTGCCGCCATGACCGCGTTGGCCACATTGCCGACACCCGACTGCAACGGCAGAAACTCGGGTGGAATCCGGCCGGTTTTCATCTCCTCCAGCAGAAACCGCACGACGTGTTCTGCAATCCTGCGGGAGTTGCTATCGGGAGAGCCGAAGAGATCCATATAGTCCGGCTCATCTGTTTCGACGACCGCAATCACCTTTTGAGGGTCGACCAGGGCGTAGGGCCACCCGATCTTGGTCGTGGCCTCATGAATCGGGATGGGCACGCGATGTGGGGGCGGAGGGAGCATCATGATGTCCGCCATCTCCCGCAATCGAACAGAGTGGCGCCGGTTGATCTCGATGACGACTTTCTCGGCACATCGCAGGTAAGTGGGGGAAGCCCCAACGGAGGTCGTGAGGTATACCCGCCCGTCACTCGTGATTTCGGTCGCTTCGACCACGGCATAATCGATCTTGCCAAAGAACCCGGATAGAACGGTCTGAGGCACGTGGGACAGATGCATGTCCACATACTCAACCCGTTCCTCATTGATTTGCCGGCGAAGGGCAGGTGAACCTTGATAGGGTGCACGCCAGGCAATGGCCTCGGCGTCTGCGAGGGCGTCGTCAATGGTCTCACCCGTGGATGCCCCCGTTAGGACCCTGATCTTAAACGGTTTTCCCTCATCGTGTAGCTGGCGGGCCCGCTTGGCCAGCGCCCGCGGTACCGCCTTAGCCGCGCCGGCGGGCGAAAACCCGCTAAAGGCGACGGTGACGCCGTCTGAGATGCGCGCGGCGACCTCATCGGCAGTCGACTCAGGATAGGATTTCACGATACTCATGATATCTGTTTCACTCGCCTGCGACAGGATGCACCCTGGGGAGGCGTTGGGATGCGTCACTTGATACGGTTTACGGCAAAAGGTGCGCGGGTGGGACCCTCAACCCTTCACCAACCTTGGAGATCTCGTCAGCTAAGAGATTCAAAAGGCCCCGCTGGCCCCTAAGACCTCAACCAGGTCGGGAGGTCATCCTCTTTTGTCCCCACGTACCTACACGCGTAAGGGCAGGTCTCGCAGGTCCCTTTGAAACCCCTCAGGGTGGGTTCCCCTTTGATGGCTTCAACGATCGAAATGGCCTTTTGGACCTTTTCCTCCTCTCCCTCAATCACGAGGACGACGGAGCCGGCTGACTCGCCGACACCGCCGGACGCGACGTGTCCCGCCTCTACGCCGGCCAGGATTCGGAGCGCCTCGATTTCGGTGACGATCGTCGCGTTGGGTAGCCGAAACATGCCGAAATCGGCCCCAATCGTGTAATCCATGGTCTTCGCCCCGGTCCAGGCACAGGCCTCATCCACGGAGGGAATCATCTTTTCGAGCCCGACTGGCACGAGATACTTCAGCCCTTGGGACACGACCGTGCCGAGGGTCGCCCCCATGGTTCCGCCGTCAAAGCCGGCCGCAATGACTGCGGCATTACCGAAGGGGTCGATGGCGTTGGCGCCCTTGATGACCACGGTCTCGATGTGAAAGTCCTTCAAGGCCTCTGCCAGGGTTTTGTCCGAACGTTGCCCCTTGTAAAGGATGATTGGAAACGGGGCGCGCTTATCAGCATCGGTCACACAGAGCAGACGGTGCGTGTTGGTGCCGGCGGTGAATGTCTCGCACGCCAGATCATCCATCCCGGCCAACTCCTGGGCGACATACCCATTGGTCGTGCCTCCATTCAGGATGATGTACGCCTTCTCCTTTGCGATCTTGATCTCCTCCATCTGAACGACGGCCTTGGCGATCAATCTCCTCGACTCTGAGGGTATAAGGGTGAAAGCTGCTTTCATGAGTCACCTCCATTCGTGGTTTCAGGCTATGTTCCGCCTTGATGCGTTTGACCTTCTATGTGCATGGCGCGGCGAGGACCAGTGGATTTGGCGGCTCCAAAGGGGAGCGCTGTTCGGGGCAAGAGTAGTTTCTGGGCTAACCCTAACCGTCTTCTGATTTCAGATGCTTATCGAGGGATTTTGCGTCATAGCCGGCCTTCGCGTAACTCTCAACCGCCCGCAATTTAAGCCTTTTGTCTTTGGTCCTTTCCGAGTGCTTGTCCGCCAGTTCGGCCGCATGGCTCCACATCCCGGATTTCTCATACTCACTGATCCGCCGTTCGACCCGGACACTGTCTTCAGGTCTTTCAATGACCGCGGAACGGCACCAAGAGATGATTCGCTTGACCGCGGCACCACATGACGGACACCTGGAGAGAGGTTCTTCTTCCAGGGCCTGAAGCGCCTCGAAGCCCCGGCGGCATTTCGGGCAACTTCGGTCCGGGACAGAAGCCTCGTATTCATAAATGGGCATGTCAAGATCTCCAGCCGGCCGGCATGGCATCAACAAGATGGGAGCATAGGACAATTCGGACGATTGATCAAGGACGGATCTGATTGGCTTTGCTGACAAGGATTTTGGCGATTGGCGCCATCTTTTCCGTTGACTGGCAGTCGGTTTGGTATTATACATATGGTAATAGCGTTTTATCCATTGTCCCGCCATCGGGGGAAGAGAGGAGCTTC
>CAZAGT010000299.1:0-6543 GCA_964484515.1 uncultured Desulfobacteraceae bacterium
GAAAAGAGACCCCCATGGCCGGACGTTGAGTCGTTTCAAAAACCTAAAATGATACAGAATATTGTATTGAAAACAGACCCCGAGGGTCAATTAAAATCGCCCTCTAGGCCTCAGTCGACGTGCCGTCGAAAACAGTACGGAAGGTTCGGTGACGTGAATGGGTTCGTCTACCGTGAGATCCGTTTGGCGAAACTGCTAGAGGCCGTAGCGCTGCATTTTTTTCATGAGACCGAATCGACTCAGCCCAAGTTCTCTTGCAGCCTGAGTCTTGTTGCCGGCATGCTTTTCAAGGGTTTGGGTGAGGACCGACTTCTCTAAGGTCTCAACCATGGACTTAAGAGAACCCTGGAGTTCGGCACCGAGACAGTCACTGATCGAACGGGAGCGGATCTTCTCTGAGAGATGAGATACCTCAATGGGACTAAGGGGGTCGGCCATGGCTGTTGCCCTTTCCATTTCGTTCTCCAACTCCCTTACATTGCCCGGGAAGGAGTAGGCCGTGAGATGCTGTAACGCTTCCTGCGTCAGGCCTATGATACCCTTATTGTTCTTCCTGTTGAATTTTCGGATGAAGTGATTTGCCAAGACGGCTATATCGGCAACCCTTTCACGAAGGGGCGGCAGCTTGATGGCAAATACACTCAAGCGATAATAGAGATCTTCTCGCATGCGACCCGCTCTGACTTCTTCTTCCAGGCTCTTGTTTGTCGCCGAGATGACTCTGATATCCACCTGTTTGCTGCGATTCGATCCCAAGGGCTTGATTTCGCCCTCCTGCAGGACCCGTAACAGGTTGGTCTGCATCGCGGCCGACATTTCGGCGACCTCGTCCAGGAAGACACTGCCTCCATCAGCGATCTCAAAGAGGCCCTTCTTGTCCATATAGGCTCCGGTATAAGCCCCCTTCTTGTGACCGAAAAGCTCGCTCGATAGGAGGGTGTCCGGGATGCCGGCACAATTCTGAGTGACGAAGGGCTTGTTTTTGCGTGGACCATTGTAATGGATTGTTCTCGCAATCAGCTCTTTACCGGTGCCGGTCTCTCCTCCGATCAGGACCGTGATGTCGGAGTCAATGACCTTGTCGCAGAGCTTGAACACCTCGATCATGCGTTCACTGCTTCCGATGATCCGGTCAAAACGGTATTGCCGTTCGACTTCTCTTTGAAGATAGGCTACTTCGTTCTTGGCTAGCGCGATCAGGTCGTCCTTGCCCCTGTTGATGATCTGGAGTTCACTGAAGGCCGTATTCAGTTCATGGTACATCCGCGCGTTGTCTAAAGCCATAGCGACGATCGGCGCGAGGGTCATCAGGAAATCGAAGTCGTTCTCATCAAAGACGCCACTCCTCTTGTTCAGAGCCTCCAGGACGCCGATGGTTTTTTCCTTCGTCTTGAGGGGTACGACCACCATGGATTGCGTCTTAAAAAGGGTTGCGGAGTCGATTTTCTTGAAATGGCGTGGATCGTTCGCCACGTCTAGAATGAGTTCCCCTTCGCCACTCTTGAAGATGCTGCCCGCGATGCCTTGATTGGCGGGAAAACGGATTTCATCGAACTTCTCTTTGCGTTCCGGTATGTCGGTTGACCAGCAGAATACGAATTCATCTTTGGCCTGATCGTACAGGATGACCGAAACGATCTCGGCCCGCATGACTTCAATCACCCGGTCGATGGTTTGCATAATGAGACCGTCGAGATCTCGGTAGTTATGAAGGGACTGGCTGATGTCGAACAGGGTCGTCAGTCTTTCGCTGTCGAGGTCGGCCATGGCAAGATCTTGCTGTTTACGCTTTCTCCGTTTAACCATGTCTTGGACTCCCATGATGGAGCATGGAGGTTTGTGCTCCGTGGGTTGGTGGTCTTAACGAAGTGAAGCTGTCGCCTTGGGAGGCCCTGCGAGCAGGTCGCCCGTATTCGCATACAAACCGTCTATTGGTCGATAAGGGCAACGATCTTCCGCGTGTAATCGGCAACGCCGTCCGGACCGCCGAATTCGCAGGGCTGAATGATGCCCGATGCAAAAGCAGTCTCCACGGTATCTTCAAGGACCCTGGCGGCCCTGAGGCACGGCGGGCAATTGGAACGCTCAGCCAACCACTCGAGCATCATTCCCGCAGAAAGCAGCATTGCCGTGGGATTCGATCTTCCGGTGCCCGCGATGTCGGGCGCACTGCCGTGGGCAGGTTGGAATAGGGCGTGTTTGGCCCCGATTTCCGCACAGGGGGCCATTCCCATCCCGCCGATGATGCCTCCACCCAAGTCGGAAAGGATGTCGGCGAACATGTTTTCCGCCACCAAGACATCGAAATCCCAGGGACGACGAACAAGGTCCAACGCCATGGCGTCCACGTAGTGGTGCTCGGCCCTAATGTCAGGAAAGCCCTTGGCACGCTCATCGAAGATCTTCCGGAAGAAGGCCATAGACCGGAACACATTCGATTTGTCAACGCATGTAACGGACCCCTTACCCCCTCTTTCCTTGCGCCTCCGCGCAAGGCTAAAGGCAAAGTCAAAAAGGCGCTCACAGGTCGGACGGGTAATAACCATGGTATCGCGCGCCTCCCGGTCCGCGACCACGATTCCTTTGCCGCGAGAGGCAAATAGGCCCTCTGTGGACTCACGCAACACCACAAGGTCGATTCGAGCTGCCCGCGGGTCCGCCAAGGGCCCGGGACAATTGGGATAGGTCTTGACAGGGCGCACTCCCGCGTACAGCCCAAACTCAGTTCGCATCTTCAGGTGGGGCGCGATCTCCGTCCCATCCGGGAACCGCACATATGGTAAGCCCATGGCACCAAGCAAGATAGCATCCGCGGCTTCAGCCTTTCGAAAGGCTTCGTCTGGGATGTCTGTCCCGGTCTCGCGATAGAACTCAGCCCCGGCCGGAAGGGAATCCTTGATGAGTTTGAAACCACCGATGCTCCTTTCCAGGGCGTCAAGGACCTGAATACAGGCATCCATGATCTCGTGCCCGATGCCGTCACCCGGGAATACGGCGATCTGAAACCGTTCAGCTGGGCTCATCGTTGTTGGCGTGTGTTTTTTTCAAACGCAGCCGGCACCGGGATTTGCGGTACCCGCGACGTAACAAAAAAGTCCGTTGATTCCAGCCGCATCAATGGAAAAGGACGTGAGTGTCAAAAGGAGAGGCAACATCAAGTTTATCCTTGACCAGTAAATAGTTCAATTCGTTTTTGTCAAGAATAAACGTCGTAATAGCAGATTTCGAGGAGAGGGGATCTTTCAGATGCGTGAACCGTCCCGCGCTCCGGCGCTGGCATCCGGACAGAGACGAGGTATCCGGGATTACACCGAAATCGCTCATATCTGGATGAAGCTCACTGAGCTGCGGCAGCGCTCTTCTTCGAGGGGACCCTCTGGGGAGCGGGTTTACAGGTGGACTTTGCGGAGGTTAATTGGTTGATCAGACTGGCCTGGTATCCGGCTCCGAACCCGTTGTCGATGTTGACCACCGACAAGCCGGAGGCGCAGCTGTTCAACATGGTAAGTAAGGCGGACACACCCCCAAAGCTCGTGCCGTAGCCGATGCTCGTGGGGACACCAATGACGGGACTTGCGACCAGACCCCCAACCACACTGGCGAGTGCGCCCTCCATGCCGGCGACAACTACAACGACGACCGCTTGAGCAAGCTTGTCTCTGGCGGCTAGCAGGCGGTGGATTCCGGCCACCCCAACGTCGTAGATTCGTTCGACACGGTTTCCGAGCGTCTCCGCGGTAACGGCGGCTTCTTCAGCCACTGGAATGTCACACGTACCAGCGCTGACCACGGCGATATTGCCCACCTTCTCGACCGAGCGCGGCTTCACAACGACAATCCGAGCTGTGGCGTAGTAACGGCAGCTGGAATCGGCCTTTTTGATCCCATCAAAGACCTCGCGGTCGGCCCGGGTGGCCAGGATGTTGTGGTGTTTTTGTGAGATCCTCCTGACGATACCCTGGATCTGCTCGATGCTCTTGCCCTCGCAGTAGACAACTTCGGGCACCCCTGTCCGGATGCATCGGTGGTTGTCAATACGGGCAAATCCCAAATTCTCAAAAGGCAGCTTGCGCAATTCCTCCAAAGCGGAATCCAGGCCGATACGCCCCTCCTGGACCTGCTGTAGCAGCTTTTTGAGATATCTCGTGTCCATTTTACCCCTCCCGGGGACCTCCACGAATTGTCTTCCAAGCCCCTTGAAAGCTTACGGGTTGTATCAATTTAGGTTTTTGAAACAAGTCAAACGGATCGTATGCGCTAACGCGTTTCAAGAATCCAAAATGTTACTACGGGCTTACGTCTTAACGGTCTGCCTATGAAACCAGGTTCCAATATTAGGGGTGAGTTGACACGGAAACCTTGACTTAGGTCAAGACAAAAGGGATTTGATCATTTTCTTGTGGCGCGACCAGGAAGGGACACTAGGACAGGAGCAGATGTGCAAGATCTTCCGCGGCCACGGCGAGAAGGATCCCTGATGCCAAGACCAGAGCGGCGGGGAAGATCAGAAGGAGTCCCCGGAGGCCGCGAGATCGCCCGAGGTAAATCGGGAAAAAGACGATGGCTAGCAGAAATATACCCAACCCAAACCATCTTGAAATGCGGGCACCGTTACGCCGGCTATCGAGCTCGCACCAGGCTGTTAGACACGCAGCGCCAAATAGGCTGAAGGTCAAATCAGCGAACTCGGGTGAGAGGACCGTACCCATAAAACCGGCCAAAGGGGCAAAGGCCAAGAAACACGTCACCGCCGGGTTGAGCCTTTTCCACACAGGGGGCATAGGCATTCTCTAACTCCGGGTTGGAAGACGTATCCTCCGGGCCGGTCCGGAGACGGATGGCTACAGGATAAACGGGACAAACATCCGCGTTCCTTTCTGATAGGCGCGATAGGGTTCGCCAAACTCCTTCACGGCCGCCTTTTCCTCTTGCCTCGCCAACCAAACGTAGGCCCCTATCAACATGGGCCAGATAATCAATGTGATCACCGAGGGCCAATGAAGGATCCAGCCGGCGGTGAACATAAAGATGCCGGTATATTGTGGGTGTCGGATGAGTCGATAGAGTCCTGTCGTGACCAACCCGTCCGACCGATGGATCTGATACCAGCCCATGGCAATGAGGGCGATTCCCGCAAAACTGATGAGGGTGCCCCATGTAGCCGCCCAGTGGCCGAAGTGCTGGTGCATCCAAGGGGCCAGCGAGGGTACCTTCGTTATCGGTGAGAGCAGAAAGATGAGCAATGGCCAACCAAACATCTCTGTCATCAGGGCGATGACGAAGGCGATGAAGGTGCCGTGGGACTTCCAAGTCGCCTTGGTCGGTCGGCGGTAGGGTAGAAGGGCGAGAAAGGCCAGCACGACAACGATATTGATGGCAATCAGTCCGCTACGGCCAAAGGTCTGTTCGACCCATTTGATGGTGACCGGAGGTCCAGATCGAGGCAGGAACTCACCGGCGTACATGGCCAGGAAAAGGACGATCGCCACCAAACCAATGATCGTGCGAAACGTTCTGCGAAAGGTGCTCATGGGAAAACGTGGGCGTATAGACGTTGGCGGTTATGAGGTCCGCCTCATCGTTCGATCGCTATGGGCATCGAAAAACTCGTTTGATTCGTTTCTTTGAATCGGCAAGCGCGAACGGGGTCAGACGGCATTGAGCCCACTCCTTGCTTTTCCTTGCCCATGTTACCTAAACTCACCAAATAGCTGAACGGACGCTACCTCTTCTTCTCGTGGCAATCAGAACATTTCCGGTAGGGGGCGTCGTCGCTCATGCCTTCCTTAGTCAACTTACGATGACAGTTCTTGCATTTCCTATGGAAAGCGATCTTGAGTTTCTTGACCTTCCCTCGGTTTTCCGTCGGAATATGGCATTCACGACACTTCTGAACCTCATCGCTTTCATCCCAGACGTTTTCACCGTCTTCATAGATGTGGTGGCATTCACGGCATTCCACCCCATAATCCTCGGAATGGCTGAGATGCGAAAAGCTGACAGGCCCTTTACGGTCCGTCGCGTAACCCTCGTTTTCGATCAAAATGTCCTCAGGCATGTCATCGGCACTGAGCGGCCCAACTATCAAGGTCATTGTCACGGCACCCAGAAGCAGTACCCGCCCCATAAGTAGCTTCGTCATCCAAGATCCTCCTATCCCTAGGAATTCGGGAAGCCTGCGATCCCATCATGATAGACCCAGGCGCAAGTGTCAAAGTCAACAGCCTCCCTCGGTTGTAAAAGGCCGCCGGTGGCGGTCTTGGCAATCAGAGCCGTCTTGAAAAGGTCTTCAAGTCTTTCCGGTGTTCTTTGATTGACGTTCTCCCTTTCATTTTGTTAGATGGTACTCGCTAATGAGGTGAGTAGACCCTACTGCTGCATAAACAACCCGTCGAAAACTGTGGAAAGACAAGAATAGCGATGCTCTACGCCATTTTTCGCGTTCACTCTGGATATCACCGGCTGTGACATCTAGCGAAACCCAAAAGACGCCGTGTTGTTTACCCTCCGGGAAAGCCGATGATACCGCATCTTCGGCGTTGC
>CAZAGT010000300.1:0-6223 GCA_964484515.1 uncultured Desulfobacteraceae bacterium
TCTGCGTTGCCAAGGGTTTGCAGTAGACTTCTACGGCTGCACCCTCGGCGCCTTGGATCTGCAGCATCCTCGACTTTTGCAACGTTAGGGTACATTCAGCGTTCAAGCGAAAACAAGGCGGTGCAGAGTGAGGTGTTTGCTGCTTGATCCGATCTTTTTGAACTTGATCCTCTATGTGTCAAAAGACTGACAAAGTATGGGGCGTAAGTGAGATTTGCCTATATCGTAAGGGAGGAGCTTCCTCACCGCGTTGAAGGGTTTGGAATCAGGTGCCTATTCGCTTCGGCATGATTCCTGCTCGGTTGAAGAACTGATATCTCTCAGATGATTGGGGCAAAGAGATGCGTTACGGCCTAAAAGATCTTATCGATATCCCCAAGATTCAGATCCTCATCGACAGTTTCTACGGCTCCACGGGTATTCCAGCGGCCGTGGTGACTAATGAGGGCGAGGTCCTGATCAAGACGGGGTGGCAGGAGATCTGTCTCGAATTCCATCGCAGGCATCCTCGTACTGAGAGAAAGTGTATTGAGAGCGCGACGAAAATAAAGGAGCGACTGAAGAACGGAAGACATTTCACGATCTATCGCTGTCCAAATGGGCTCATCGATGCGGCAGCTCCTATTATTGTGGACGGGGAGCATGTGGCCAATGTGATGACAGGGCAATTGTTCTTTCGAGAGCCTGATCACCAGGAGATTGAGTCTTTCAAAAGCCAGGCTAAGATGTGCGGGTTCGATCAAGCCGCCTATCTGGAGGCGTTGAACCGGGTCCCTATCATCTCGGAAGAGAGGGTGGAGCGTATTCTCGATCACCTGTCGCAGTTTGCGGGGCTGCTGGCTGAGCTGGGATTGACTCGGCTGAGGCAAATCGAAGCTACTCAGGCGCTGGAGGCCGCGCATGGGGAGCTTGAAAAGGAGGTGCAAGCACGGACCAGACAGTTGAGTCTGGCGAACGAACGACTGGAAGCGGAGATCTCGATCCGGCAGGAGACGGAGAGGGCGCTCCAGAGCGTGAAGACGGAAATGGAAACCATCATCGACTCCGTGCCGGTCCTGATTACGTACAAAGACACCAAAGGTCGCTATGTTCGAGTCAACAAGACATACGCCGATTTGGTGGGACTCCCGAAGACGGCCGTAGAGGGGAAAACGACGACCGAGATTGTCCCCCATCCCGAGCTTGCGGAGCGATATCTTCGCGACGATCGGAGTGTGATCGCCTCTGAGCGTCCGATGCGGAGTATTATCGAACCCCTCGCCTTTAACCCTCAACGGACGGTCCAGGTCGACAAGGTCCCGTATCGAGACATCAGCGGACGAGTGACAGGGGTCATTGCGATCGCAACGGATATCACCGAGCAAAAGCGAGAAAGGGAAGAGGCTGCGGCCCGCATGAAACGACATCAAGAGCAGGATGCCGCGGTTGTTGAATTGGCGACTCATCCCGCCATCGTGAAGGGGGAGCTGAAGGTTGCCGCTGAGATTATCACGGAGAGCTCAGCGAATGTCATGGACACTGAACGGGTGGGGTTATGGATGTTGAATGACGACCGCAGGGAACTTCAGTGTCTGGATCTTTTCGAAAGGACGTCGCGGAGGCACACAAAGGGACAGATCTTACGGGTCGCTGACTATCCGCGATACTTCAAGGCCTTTGAGAATAGCAGGACGATTGATGCCCATGATGCGTACTCCGACCCGCGCACTGAAGAGTTTCGGGATATGTATCTGGAGCCAAACGGGATCACGTCGATGCTAGATGCCGCCATCCGCGTCTCAGGGACCCTTGTCGGTGTCGTCTGTCACGAGCATGTGGGGGCCCAGCGGACCTGGCAGGACGATGAGATCGTATTTGCCGGAGACGTTGCTGATCAGGCGGCACAGGCGATACAGAATCATCGGCGTGCGCAGGATGCTGAAGCCTTGAAGGAAAGCGAAAAGCGCTACCGCAGCCTCGTGGAGAACATACCGGTTGCCGTTTACCGAACGACGCCCGGTTCAAAGGGGCGGTTCCTGATGGCCAATCCCACCTTCCTTAAGATGTTCGGATTGACATCGGAGAGAGAGTTAGCCGAGTTCTCGGTCGCAGAAGTCTACCACGATCCGAGCCTGAGGAAGGCATTTTCTGAAAGATTGATGAAAGAGGGTATGGTTGAGAACGGCGAGTTTCATTTGAGGAAGAAAGACGGCCCCCTTTTTTGGGGATCGGTTACCGCTCGAGTACAACGCGATAAAAACGGGGGGGACGCCTATTTCGATTGTACGATTGTGGACATCACGGCACGCAAACAGGCAGAGGAGGACAAACAGGAACTCGAGGCGCAACTACAACATGCCCAGAAGATGGAGGCCGTCGGAACGCTGGCCGGCGGAATCGCGCATAACTTCAACAATCTCCTCATGACGATCCAAGGGAACGCTTCTCTAATCATGTTGGGGATGAATCGCGAAGATCCTCATTTTGAAATGCTGAAAGGTATCGAGAAATCGGTTCAAAGTGGGTCCCGGCTGACCAACCAACTTCTGGGCTATGCCAGGGAAGGGAGATATGAGGTCAGGTCTTTGAGTCTCAATCGGCTTGTGAAGGAAACGGTCGATACCTTCAGCAAGACGAGGAAGGACATTCGTGTTCACCTCGACCTTGCCGAGAACCTTGCCGGGATAGAAGCGGATTATGTGCAGATTGAACAGGTGTTGTTGAATCTAATCGTCAACGCGGCGGATGCCATGCCCACAGGTGGGGATCTCTTCTTCAAGACGGAAAACGTCACTGAGCGGGATATGCGGAACAAACCGTACAAACCGAAACAGGGGGCCTACGTCCTAATAACAGTTCGTGATACAGGCTTAGGTATGGATCAGAGCACTATGGAACGCATCTTCGATCCGTTCTTCACGACCAAGGGCCTGAGCAAAGGGACCGGCCTTGGATTGGCCTCGGTCTACGGTATCGTAAAGGCCCATGGGGGCTATATCGACGTAGACTCGGTCAAGGGTCAGGGGAGCACCTTCAGCATCTATCTCCCTGCATCAGTCAGCCCCGGGTCGTCGGAGCAGCGTTCTGAGGAAGGGAGGATCAGCGGCTCCGAAATGATCCTTCTCGTGGACGACGAGGAAGCCGTCTTAGATGTAGGAATAAAAGTACTGCAGACGCTGGGCTACAGAGTCCTTGGGGCCACGGGCGGTTGCGAGGCACTTGAGATCTACCAGAGCAACCGTGATTGTATCGATCTCGTAATTCTGGACATGGTCATGCCGGATATGGCCGGGGGAGAAACCTACGATCGGATGAAGAAGATCGACCAAAACGTCAAGGTGCTCCTTTCCAGTGGTTACAGCATCGATGGGCAGGCCTCGGAGATCCTCGAACGAGGGTGCGACGGTTTTATCCAAAAACCTTTCAGCATGGAGGTGCTCTCAAAGAGAATTAGAGAGGTGCTGGATGGACGCTCCTAAATGATGGCTCACCATTCCACTCCCCTAAAACCCCACCAGTCCCCAATTCTTGACGCTCAAAGCTGTTTCTGCTAGCTTCTATTTTTCCTCAGAATCATTATAAGAACGGAGGCAAGATCATGGATTTCTTCTATGACGTGAACGAGTTGCCTTTGAAGCCTTTTGCACCGGGTATTCGATGGTTCGTATTCAACCTGGAGAAGATGATGGGTGCATACTTTGAGATCCAACCAGGGGTGGTCGTGGATGAACACTCTCATCCGAATGAGCAGATGGGAATGCTCATTAGAGGCACGCTCAAATGGCGGGTTGCGGGCGAAGAGACGATAACCAAAGCCCCGGCCCTCTATCGAATCCCTTCAGAGGAACGGCACCGGGCGGAGATCCTTGGGGATGAACCGGCCTTGATCTTTGAGATCTACCACCCTATTCGTGAGGACTTCCTCAGGGAGGGTCCGGCGAAGTACATGAAGGGGCCTGCCAAGAAATAAGCAACGTCGCTATGCGTCTTGAGGAATCCTGAAAAAGAGGAGGAACGGGTGAGGGCCATTGTTAAGACCAGGAGGGAGCCGGGCATCGAGGTGCTAGACGTCCAAGTCCCTCAAATTGACGAGACGGGCATCCTGGTCAAGGTTATCTCCGGCAGCCTCTGTGGCAGCGATGTCCACATCTACGAATGGACCGCCGGCTATGAGTTTATACCCCTCCCCCTCATCCTCGGGCATGAGTTTTCAGGAGAAGTTGTCGAGGTTGGGGCACGTGTCGAAGGCGTGGCTGTGGGAGATAGGATTTCTGCCATGCCCTCGATGCCTTGCGGTACCTGCCGCCATTGCCGAACGGGCAGAGGCGATTCATGTACTCAACGGCTGATCCCTGGCCTCAGAACCGATGGGTTTCTCGCTGAATACGCCAGGGTCCCTGCTGGCGCAAACATCTTCAAGCTTCCGGACAACGTGACCTTTGAGAATGGGTCCATGCTGGAGCCCCTCTCCGTTGCCCTGAACGCCATAGACGTCTCCAACTTCAAGATGGGTTATCAGACGGCCGTCCTCGGTCCGGGACCCATCGGGCTCCTCACTCTGCAGCTTTTGAAGGCGGGCGGCGCTGGGTTGGTCATGGTCGCCGGGACAGGTGCCGATGCAAGACGGTTCGAGCTGGCCGCGGAGTACGGTGCGGATATCATTGTCGACGTGGAGAAAGAAGATCCGGTATCACGGGTGAGGGAAATCACAGCCGGGGCAGAGGGCCTCGATCTAGTCTTTGAGGCCACTGGAAACCCCAAATCCGTATCCCAAGCCCTGGATATGATCAGACCCGGGGGAACAGTGCTCCTGATTGGGATTCATTCAGGTCCGGCCGAGTTCGATCCAACGCCGATGGTCAGGGCGAGGAAATCCGTGATCGGGGTCTACGCCTTCGAGCCGGGTACCTGGCGCAGGGCCCTACTTCTTTTGTCTTCAGGTCTGGTAGACCCCAAGTCCATGATCACTCACAGAATGCCTCTCGATCGGGCGCGGGACGGCTTCGAGCTCGCGCGCAAAAAAGAGGCGGCAAAGGTGATCTTTACTCCTTGAAGGCCCAATCACTAAATGCCCAAGTAATGAGTCTTCAAATGTTCGTTCTGGAGCAGTTCCTGTCCGCTTCCGCGCAGGGCGATGAGGCCGTTTTCGAGCACATAACCATGATCTGCCATCTCAAGGGCCTGCTGCACGTTCTGCTCGACGAGTAGAAGCATAAGGCCTGTCTCCCGAATTCGTTTGATGGTGTCAAACAGACGGTCTACGAGTATCGGGGCCAGGCCCAGGGAGGGTTCATCCAATGCAAGAACCCGGGGTCGTGCCATCATGGCTCGACCAACAGCGAGCATTTGCTGTTCACCGCCCGAAAGGGTCCTGGCGAACAAATGGCGGCGCTCGTTAAGAATGGGAAAAAGCTCGTAGACCAGTTCGAGGGTCTCAGTCCGCGATTTCCTCGCTCGTCCGTTGTAGGAGCCGACGAGGAGATTGTCCTGTACGGTCATTTCAAGGAAAAGCTGTTTGCCTTCAGGGGCTTGGACGAATCCCTTTTCCACCACTCGGTGCGGCATGAGGTGATCGATACGCTGTCCCATGAGGTGTATTTCTCCTTGGGAAGGATCGATGAGGCCGGAGATGGTGCGGAGTAGAGTCGACTTGCCTGCCCCGTTAGCGCCTACCAATACGACAAAGCTCCCTTCATCGACCTCCAAGTCGATATCCCGGATCACGGTCAAGTCACCGTAACCCGCGCTAAGTCGATGGATTTCCAGCCCCAACATAACGCTCCCCGAGGTAAGCCTTTAGGATATCAGGATTGCACGCCGCATCTTCCGGCGAACAGTCCGCCAGTTTTTCCCCGTAGTTCAGCACCACCACGCGATCACTCAGACCCATGATGACCTTCATGACGTGTTCGACAATGATCACGGTCACGCCGCTCTCCCGGATGCGGCGAATGAGCTCCATCATATCATCGGCCTCATTCGGCGTTGCGCCGGCAACGACTTCATCCAGCAATAAAAGCTCGGGTGAGGTCGCCAGGGCGCGGCCCAATTCCAACTTCTTGCGGTCGAAGACCGTCAAGTTGTGGGCCTCAATGTCCATCTGCTCACTCATGGCCAGAAAGTCCAGGACCTCTTCGGCCTTTTGGCGTGCCGACTTCCGGTCCGAAGTCTCAGCAAACCCGCCCACCATGATGTTCTCTATGAGGCTCAATTCACCGAAAGGTTTGGATAGCTGGAAGGTCCA
>CAZAGT010000300.1:6233-6518 GCA_964484515.1 uncultured Desulfobacteraceae bacterium
ATATCCCAGGGTCGAAGTCCAGTAATGGGTGCCCCTTTGAAATAGACCTCACCCTGGTCGGGAGGAAAATAGCCGGCAATCATGTTAAAGGCCGTGGTCTTGCCGGCGCCGTTAGGTCCTATCAACCCCAGGATCTCGCCCCTTTCCAGGGAGAAGCTGAAGTTGTTGACGGCCCTTACGCCCCCAAAGTCCTTGCACAGTCCCTTGACTTCAAGTAGTGGCATACATCGATGATCCTATCCTAATTCAAAAGGAATAAACCACTGGCATGCCAGTGGTATGAAC
>CAZAGT010000301.1:0-6499 GCA_964484515.1 uncultured Desulfobacteraceae bacterium
AAGGTATTGTGCTATCGATATCGATCTATTGACCCACAAATTCTTGTGAGGAGCCCATTTCTTTTTGATGAACAGCCGATGCTCGACGGGCCTAGGCTGGCTTCTTCACCACCTCTTGTCCTTTTTGGTCAAGCTCCACCACCCCGGAACGGAACAGCAGCTCCATGAGGTTTTTACGAACCTCCACCGGCCCGCTGCATACGGTGAGGCACTGGTTGCAAGTGGGATTCGTGTTTTCAAAGGGCCGGTCCAGGATACCGCGGGACCCGAAGGTCAAATTGCGAGTGGCCGCAGCATTCTCCTTGTTTGCGCGTAGCTTCACAAAGGTCTCGGGCAGGGCAGCGTCATCGTCGGGCAATTGCATACGTCCGGTCGACCAGGAACTCCAGGTGCCGTCCTTTGAAAGGCCGGTATAACCGCCACAGCCGATGAGACACCGCAAATCACTCCGCTTTCGATTGTAGACGTGTTTCTGTCCCCCAATGGTCACGCTGGTCTCTTCCTTGTCCTGAATAAAGCCAACCGGACAGACCCGAGCGCAGACTCGGCATTTGTCGCAGATCTCTTCCTCCAGAAGCGGGTCAGGCTCAAGCTCCGCATCCGTCAGGAGACCACCCAGATAGGCATTTGACCAGACCCCCGGTATCATGACGTTTCCGCTCCAGCCGAATCGCCCGACCCCGGCGCCGACAGCCATATAACGGAGGGAGACGGGCGGCTTCATGTCCGGGTCCGGAACGTCCTTTTCGAATGTGTGATCCGGACGGTAGATGCCGTTCGGAACCATATTATGAGCCTTGAATCCGGCGGCCTCCAGCCTCTTTGCGATAAGGGCCCCGATGCGGTCAAGGTTGTGATAGGTGTCGTACATCTTTCTCTTGATGACCGTGCGGGTCACCTTTCCGAGGTAGTCTTCGATCCATTCCGTGCCTGTGGTCAGGGCGAAAGAGATCACGGAATTGGCCCAGGGCCTTTCATACCGCATATCGGCTGAGGGTGGCGCCTCGGAAAAAACTTCGCGGCGAGCAATCCCAACCCGAACACAGCCTTCTTCCAAGGCCAACGATTTCAGTTCTTGTTCCAGCATATCCTCATCTCCTTTGATGATCGCAGTTTGGCTTTTCGGAATTCATCAAGATCTGTTCTGGGTGTTGATGCGAGCGTTGCGCGCTGTTTGAAATACTTCCGCCCTCAGTCTTCAACCTAAATACCTCGCTATTTGCTGATCAAAAGCGATTGACGCTGTGCCTCTAATTGAATAAATATCTCAAATCACTCTTGTCCAAAATCGGTTTTTTTCTTGGACAGCATTTCGGGCTGGCGAATGAATGGTCCCACACTGGAACAACGGATGGCTGTCAGAATAGCCTTGTTTTGATGCTTTTGGCGCTTTGTCCCTATGTGTAAACGCACAGTCCGCAAACGTTGCAGATTTTGGACAGCATTTCCGCCTTAGGAGAACCTGAATTCTGGGTGATGGCGGGCATTAAGTAATATGAGGCACTTATCAGGCCAAGAATGCCGATTTTGATTTATTTTGGACAGTAGTGATCTCAAATGACAAACCATCTCAAGCGACCTCTTCCATTCGACCGACTGCGGCATGAGAACCTGAGATGAGGAGATGGACCCCACAGTGGTGTATAAAGAAGTTTCGGCTCTTATATTTCAAATTCGAAGCACGAAATCCGAACCTCGAAATGGTTCGACAGGCTCACCACCCTGAGCAGAGTCGAAGGGCAATATCGAATGACCAAAATCCAAATAGACCAAACCATGGGGCACATCTTTTTAATCTGTTGGCATCATAGGGGATAGGTTGTTTTTGTCATTGGGACATTCGGGCTTAGGATTTGTTTCGGATTTCGATATTCGATTTTAGGATTTGACGACAATGCTGCATTACATGGCATAGCCACCAAAACATGACCACGCCCCAAGGACATGGTTTTCCGCGCTGGCAAAAGACCAGCGTGCCACCCCGCGAGTTCTACAGGCTACCAACGATGGTTTGATGCCAGGCGAGAACTGGCCTTGATTCATGTTCGTTTCGCACATAATCTGGTTGAATGGCTCGTCGCGTCAACCCTTCTGTTCCTAGCGGCCCTTCCATTGCCATCCGTAAGTGCCAGGGAGATGAATAGTCCTATGATCGATATCTCTGACATTGAGGTGCGTTTACGCAATCACCTTCGGACCCTTACGATCACGATCGGTGAGCGAAGTGTGGCCAGACCGGAAAACCTCGCCAAGGCGGAGAAGTATGTTGAAGCTGTTTACCGCGACATCGGCCTTCCGGTCCGTCGCGAACCGTATCGCTATGGAGATACTGAGGTGGCCAACGTCGTCGCGGATCTGTCATTCAACGCCAGCCCTGCCAAGCGCTATCTCCTGGGGGCCCACTACGATTCCGTGACCGGCACGGTCGGGGCCGATGATAACGCCAGTGCCGTTGCGGTTCAGCTCGAGACAGCCAGACTGCTCAACTTAATCGGGAATCAAAAAGGCTTAGATGTGGCGGTGAAATTCGTCTCGTTCGCCCTGGAGGAACCGCCGGTATTCGGTACGAGCCGGATGGGTAGCCGCGTCCATGCGAAAGGCGCAAAACGGCGCCAAGAGGTTATCGACGGGATGATTTGTCTTGAAATGGTGGGCTATACGTGTGATCAGCCGGGCTGCCAGGATTACCCCTTTTCGCTCACATTCCTGGGATACCCGAAAGTGGGTAATTTCATTGGGCTGGTAGGCAACCTCAAGTCGAGGGGATTTACTCATGCCCTGCTCAGGGCCTTTCGCCAGAACCCGGATCTACCTGCGGTCAAACTGACCGTGCCCTTTAGTGGCTGGCTGGTTCCGGCGGTCCGTCTGAGCGACCATTCATCTTTTTGGGACCGGGGCTACAGGGCCGTCATGGTGACGGACTCGGCCTTCTACCGCAACCCTCATTATCATCTTTCATCGGATACCATGGAGAAGCTCGACTATCGATTCATGGCCGAGCTGGTGGAGAGTCTGATCCTCTTCTTTCTGTCCCCTCGATAACGACCCCTAATCCTTGAGCGGCAAGATGAAACGGAAGACGCTCCCCTTGCCCTCTCCCTCACTCTCCGCCCAGATCCTGCCGCCATGGAGCTCAACCAGGTTTTTGCTCAGTGAAAGGCCCAACCCGGTACCGGCATTATTTCGGGTCACTGAATTCTCAACTTGCTCGAAAGATTTGAAGATCCGTTCCAGACTATCACGGTTGACACCGATACCTGTGTCTGCCACGGAAACTTCGACAAACTCCTGCCCGTTGCCGGTCTGAGTACTGAAAGCTTGAAGAGCCGCGCCATGGACTCGTTTTGCGGAAACCCGGATCGCGCCGCCGTCGGGCGTAAACTTCGCCGCGTTGGAGAGCAGGTTGTACATGATCTGCTTCAGCCTGCGATCATCAGCGCTGATGGTCTCGGGTAGGCGGGCATCCGTCTCCAGCGAAAGATCGATATTGTGCAGCAGGGCCTTTTCCTTGATCATCATCAGGCAACTCTCAAGCAGTGCTTTCAGAGCCACCTCGGAGGGTGCATAGATCAACCTGCCTGCTTCGACCTTGGAAAGATCGAGGATATCATTGATCAAGGAGAGCAGATGTCTACTGCTTTCCAGGGCATCATTCAAATACTCCTCCTGCACATCATTCAATTGCCCAAAGCTCCTGTCTACGACCAGTTCGGTAAAACCGATGATGTGGTTCAAAGGTGTCCGCAGTTCATGACTCATGTTGGCCAGAAACTCGGTCTTAGCGTGGTTGGCGGCTTCAGCCGCCCTTCTGGCCTCTTCGAGCTCCAAGGTCCGTTCTTGAACCCTCTTTTCCAGTTCCTCTTGGGCCCTGCGCTCCAATTCTTCGGCACTCTTGCGGTCGGTGATATCCCTCATGACGGCCACATAGCCCACTGTCGATCCGACCGGGGACGTGATCTTTGAGGTTATGCTTTCGACCGGCCTAACGGTCCCATCCTTGCTCACAAAATCCCACTCAATGCGGTATTTCCCGGTCTCCTCGATCTCCGGATAAGCCACTTCTCCGAAGAAATGAAAACTCTCGTCCGATTTGTGGATGAGCCTGACGGACTTCCCTTGGATTTCCTCTTTTCTGTAACCGAAAAGGTCTATAAAAGCTTGATTGCAGGAAATAACCTTCCTATCTCTGTCCAACATCAAGATGGCATCCGAGGAGCTTTCCACCAGCCTTCGGTATCTCTCTTCAGATTCTCTGAGGGCTTGCTCGGCCTTGACCCGCGACGTAATATCCAGACAAAACGCGATGACGCCCACAATATCCCCTTTCTCGTTGTAGTAGGGGATCTTGTCGGTCTGGAGCGTGATGTCTTCGTCAAACAATAGCGGTTCAATAATATTCCTCTTTGGGACACCCAAGTCCATCACCTCTTTGTCGTCTCGCCAACGGGTCTCCGCGAGCTGGCGATTGCAGGCAATATCGAAGACGGAGCGCCCCTCGATGCAGTCCTTCGGAAGTTTAATAAAATCCGAATAGGCCTTGTTGATACGAAGATATCGATTGTTCCCATCCTTGTAGGCGATCAGGGCCGGCACGGAATCGATGATGGTCTCTAATTCCCTTTGGGTCTTGTGCAGCGTTGCCAGTGTTTGATTGCGATCGGAGACATCTCGTACAAAGGCGCAATTGTATTCCCTGCCGGAAAACTCGAGGTAGTTGACCGTGATCTCGACCGGGAAGACTCGGCCTTCCTTGCTCCGGTGGTGAGATTCAAACGAAAATGACCTTCGACGCTTGATTTCTTCCCAGTGATCCGGCCAACCATCCTCTGGAATCCCCGGCTCAATGTCGTGAACCCTCATGCTCAGGAGTTCTTCACGCGTGTAGCCGAGACTCCGGCAGGCGGCCTCGTTCACATAGACAAAGCGCCCGTCCGACCCCATCCAGAAGGCGGCCTCAGACGAACGCTCTACAGCAAACTGCGTAAACTGCAAGGCCTTTTCAGCTTTCCTTCTCTCGGTCACGTCGTTCAAAATCACGCCGAGCGACGCACTCTGTCCCTCATCGATCGGGAAGACCCGCAGCAACAATTCTCTATGATTCAGTAATACCGACCTCTCCTGAGACCCCGTCTCTGGCGTCTTGCCGTGATTCCGAAGCAAACTGCGGACGTGCTCGCGATCGATCGTCGAAAACAGTCCATCGAATGGCGCTCCCAGCAACACTTCTTCAGAGGCCTTCAGCAAGGTGGCGGCAAAAGGATTCGCGTAGACGATCTGCCCTTCGGAGTTAAGCTCTACAATGCCTTCTTGAACATTGCCTAGAACCGTTTCAAGGTGCCTTCTGGCGGCCAGCAGCTCTCTCGTTATTCCGCGTTTGTGGATCCCCTCGAGGCCGAGGACCCGGCCCGATGGATGATCAACGCGACCCTGATCCGACATCCGAATGACGGTGAGCACATGCTCCGCCATCTTGTTCATGGGGCCTTTGGCAATGCAGGCATCAGCACCCAATTCCCTGAAATCGATTTCTTCCTCCGCTGCAATGGCCGAAAGAATAACCATGAAGGCGCTGCTTAGGGTCGGAATCCTGCGGATGGCTCGACACAGCCTGTCCCCGCTGATGTTGGGCATGACCAGGTCGACAAATATGATATCGGGGATGTACGACTCCAGGATCTCCAGCGCGGAAAGCCCGTCTCCGGCTGTCAAGACCTCGTATCCTTCTTTGGTGAGCAGACCTCGCATGAATCTCACCATGATTGGATCGTTATCCACGACCAGTATTTTCTTCAAAGCAGCCCTTCCCTATTTCTCCAATAGATTGGCTCGGTTACAACCAAAACCCCACTACCAGAGCAGGATCCGTGCCGAACGTCATCCGAAAGGAATTTTCTTTTTTATGGCTACTTAGCGGAGATCAGGGGAGGTTTTTGATAGGCACGACTGGAAGTCATGATCGCTGCCGGTTCCGGAGTGTCAAGGATTTGACCCTAGGCCCAGATTTTGCCCACAAGGACGATCGCCTCGATCCACGTCAAATGAAACGCCTGATCCACATAGAGCGGTAGCTGATCCCACTTCTCCGGGTCTGCCTTTTTCCAGACGCGCATCCACCAGAATACAAACGTGCTCCGGTCTTGGACCAAATGCTGAACGCCGATCAGTAGGATCTGCCACCACTGAAGCCCGGTCAGCAGAAAGGGGATAAGATAGACGAGCACGTGGACAAGACAAACGTATGACTTGATCTTCTTTTTGTCGACCATCCACTCGTTTTGAAGGATGAAGTCGCCTATCAAATGGGCAATAAAAGGATTCATATTCAGTTTATCTAACACCGGCCAGGGATTTTAAGGCTATTCATGCTCCAAGACCGGAAGCACGAGCTTTAGTTCACAGAGACAGCTCGTATGTAACTTCATGAAGGAAGATCTTTCATACCATAAGGCCCGGCCATGGGGGTCTCTTTTCAAAAACGAGGAATTGAGTGCGTTGTCTC
>CAZAGT010000302.1:0-6454 GCA_964484515.1 uncultured Desulfobacteraceae bacterium
CCTTCGGCTTTGCTCAGGGCCGTGAGTCCTTCGACTCTGCTCAGGACCGTGAGCCCGTCGAACGGCAGATGGGCGTTTTCCGACAGCCTCAACTGTAGGAGGTAGATGCCATGGTACATGAAAAGCTCATCCAAAGAGAACAAGACGGCAATCCGATTCGCGTGGCCATTATCGGTGCCGGGCACATGGGAGGGGGCACGGCCCATCAGATTTCAAGGATGAAAGGCATAACGACGTCGATCTTGGCGGAATTGGATGTGAATAAGGCTCTCCACGTCTTTGAGACCAGCGGAATTTCGAAAGACAAGGTCCTTGTCACAAACAACCCGAATGAGGCCCAGGATGCAGCCCTGAAAGGAAAACCGGTGGTTACAGAGGATGGCGAACTTGCCGCCAAGGTGGACGCCATAGATGCCGTTGTGGAGGCCACCGGGCTTCCTGAAGTTGGTGCCCGGGTCGCCTATGCGTCGATTATGGGTGGCAAGCACACGGTGATGCTGAATATCGAGGCTGACGTGGTTATTGGCCCCATTTTGGGGAGGTTGGCAAAAAACGCCGGCGTCGTCTATTCCATAGCGGCAGGAGATCAACCCGGAGCGATCTGTGAACTTTACGATTTTGCCGCCTCGTTAGGCTTCGAGCTCGTTACGGCCGGCAGGGGCACATGGTCGAGGCCGGGATGCCACTATTTAACACCGGACAGTTTCAAGGACCTGGAAAAGGAAATGGGTGGCAGCGCGAAGATGTATTGCACATTCCATGATGGTACGAAACCGAATATCGAAATGGCGGTAACAGCCAATGTACTGGGCCTGGTTCCGGATGTGAGGGGAATGCACGAACCGTTCGTCTACGTGGATGAGTTGCACACCGTTTTCAGCCTTCAAGAAGACGGCGGCATTCTGTCCCGGAAAGGTGTCGTTGAGCTGGCCAATCAGTACAATGCGGAGGGGGAGCAGATCTTCAAAGGAACCGTCGGTCAGGGAGTATTCTTGGTTGTTACCTCGGATCACCCGGTTATTCAGAAGAACATGCACCATCTCTTCCGGAGTATCAAAGGGGCAGGTCCTAACTATGCCCTGTATCGTCCCTATCATCTGACATGTGTGGAAACACCCAATTCTGCTATTCGTGCCTGTCTTTACGGCGAAGCCACCGGGACACCGAAAGAAAAGCTGATAACTGAAGTCATCGCAGTCAGCAAGAAAGGGCTAAGGGCGGGAGAAATCTTGGATGGCGGCGGTGGATATACGGTCCATGGTCAAATTGAGCTGGCAGAGGTGGCACGGAATGAAGATCTTCTGCCATTGGGGTTTGCATATGATATCCCGTTGATTCGCGACGTTCCCAAAGATAGTCCTATCAGATACTCAGATGTGAAGCTGAATACAGACTCGTTTATTTATAGGCTGAGACAACTTCAAGACGAGATATTCTGACTCTTGAGCGGGTATTGATCGCCCTGAACACGATGCCTCGCTCGAGCCAAGTTAGCGTCAGGGAGTCCCGACACCCAGCGACTATCCGACCGCCTTACCTCGCAACCACCGCATTCGAGACCGTTGCACAAGAACCTGTGCATGCCAGCACAGGGAATTGTGCAAATGATTGCCTCCGGTTCATATCTCTTCACGCGCTATCCTGAAGAATGGGTTATGAGAACGGCCCCAAACCCTCACCACACGCAGCTCTTGACGCCCATTGACGTACTTGCCGAAAACGAGGACATCGATGGCACGAAACTTGAGTAAAAAACATCCGCCCAAAAGACTGGCCTCCCCCATGAGACTAAAGGCTCAATATCAAATTCTTACTAACCCTTAATCTTGCAAAAACAACACGGTGGAAAGTGTAGGAAGGCAGTGATAACAAGGTCTTTCGCCATTCCTGGAGGTTATCCTGGATTTCAGCGTCGTTGAGATCTGAGCGGAACGTAAAAGACGACCTGTTGCATCCCTAAACTAATTTTTGCGGACGGGTACCGTCTTTTTTCCAATGAAGTCAGGAATATCAGCCCGCCCTACAAGATGTTGGCGGGTAAAGCTCGCGGTCGTCCTGACGCGTCGGCGCTTCATCCTTAACGCTCGGATCCGGAGTATTCAGGGTTTTTCCCTTGAAGTTGTGATTGACACACAAGGCGACATCGCCTATACCCGAGCTCCAAAATAGGGAATCGTTATTGCCTTCTAATCACCGTACCGCAAGCAACATCTCAACAGCCCACGGAGGTTCATCTTCATGTTCGAAATGGTCAGTTCTTTTGAGGATACCCGTAAAGCGCGCAGAAAAAGTCAGAGGCACACCACGTGCAGGTTCGACGAGGATCGGGCGGACTACCGGGTCTATGAGATGTCGGCCCATGGATTTTCTTTCCTCTGCTCGAAGGAGGCGTGCATTTTCAAGCGGGGGGTTGAGATCAATAAGGTCGCCATTGCCAACGGTGAGGGGAACAAGATCATAACAGGCTCAGGCTCCGTCATCCATGTCACGGAATTCGATCATGACCACATGCGAGTCGGCGTCCGTTATGGGAGAAAGATTCTGGATCGCACCATGACGGGCAAGATACGGGTGCCGCGACGCTTTCCGCAGGTCAAACTGGATGCCCTCTTGAGGCTCTCACACAATGGAGACAAGCCCCCGTTGTCGGGAGTCATCATCGATTTTACGGCTGCGACCGCCCGTATCGGGTTCAATGGGGATACAACGGCTCAGGTGGCGCTGGGGGATGAAGTGGGCATTATCGTCAGCGCGGCGGAAACCGTCCTGCTTGACACGAGGGCCCATGTCATTCGAATCGGAGGGCAGGGAAAAGAGATCGCGGTTCGATTCCTAAACGACTTCCTTGACCTATCACGGGCTGAATCCATTTCAAACGCCCTTCAGAACAGGTCGGCTCTCTCATCGCGGTTGGGCTCACTGGGATGCTTTGCAGCGGTCGATGAGACCTTCAAGGCCCTGATTTGCGACTGGCGGATGTACTTGGCGCGCTTGAAGCACGCGCTCGACAAGGAGGAGGCCAAGAAACTCTACCGGAGTGCATCGGAACAGGAATTGTTCTTGCGTGGAATCGAAGAGGAGATCCTGACGGATATGATGGGCTATCTTCAAAGGCTAAATACGATCGCCGATCATCTGCCTGCAGAAAAGGGCGAGATCTATAAGGAGTATTTCAGGGAGAACCTGCGGCCTTTCCTGCGGACGTCACCACTTATGGCCGGGATCATAGACAAAGAGCACGGGTATTCAGGTGATTTTGAGACCGTTAAGCAGTTCTTTGAGAATCCGTACAGCGGTGAGTCTTTGTTCGGCAAGGTCATAAACAAATTTCATTTCAGCACGGATGCCCTGCTGGCGCATCAGGAGCGGATCGATTTTCTCTATGATGAACTCTGCGCAGCCTACCGTGAAGTCTCGGAAGAGTTTTCGTTCCTGTCGTTGGGCTCCGGAGCGGCTGAGGAGGTCCTACGCTTCGTGGAAAGGAACGGATTGGGGAAGCCGATCCAGGCCACGCTGCTCGATGGGGATGCCCACGCCTTGGCCGATTTTTCGGAACGGCTGCAATACCTTGGCGGCCGCAACTTCACGGCGGATTTGATCAATCAGAACGTCGTGGAGCTGATTCGAAACGGGAGGCGCGAGTCGATTGGAAAGACGTATCACCTGACGTACTGCGCGGGGTTGTTCGATTATCTCCCTCCGGGTATATGCAGACGTCTGGTCCAATACATGATCGATCGTACTCAGAAGGGCGGCAGTTTGATTGTCACCAACGTCCACAGGAATAACGAGATGCGGCACTACATGGATTACTGTGGCGGCTGGCAGATCATTCACAGGGATGAAGGAGAGCTTGAAGGGCTCGTGCCGTCAGGGTATCAGACCGAACTGCACTACGACCAAAACCGAACCAATATCTTCCTCAAGGTCCTCGTCGCTTAGCTCATGACTGAGAACTCGCGCAAAAGTCACTCCGCATTCTCACATCCCATCTTCAGGTCGTCCCTGGCCGAGCCTCAATCATAAAATCCTCAAAACAGCTTTGCGATTCTCGTGGCTTTGCTCAATCGCCACAACCTGAACTGCGCAAATGCGGGCGCCAATTCTGTGAATCCGTTTTTCCTCGAACCCTAAGGCTGTTGCGGATGATGGGCGCTTCGGATCTGGAATTCACCCAGCTTCATGTGACGACATGGACATGCATCGCTGCGCCCGCCTCTAGGAGGTCACCTTTTTTCGGTGGGATGGCAGTTGCTGCAAGGGCTACAGTATATACGCGGAAAAATGCCAAAAAAAGGCATTGAAATGCGAGCTCAGACCCCGTGAGTAAAAGGGTGAGCATAGAGGTTTCGCCGGCCGCAGCAGCTCTATTCTTTTTGTCTTTGTCGAGGGGGTATGATACAAATTCCGAGAGGTTTAAGGCGAAGGGTCCAGCATGGATGAGCCGCTTACCATACCCGCACTTTTCCTTTCAACGGTTGAAAGCCTAGGCCCCCGTGTGGCCATGCGCAAGAAGGAATTCGGCTTGTGGAAGGATATTACCTGGAATGAGTATGCGCAGACGGTAAGCAGAGTGACCCTGGGGCTGATCTCCCTTGGGTTCCAAAAGGGGGATCACGCGGCCATCATCGGAGAGAATTCACCGGAGTGGGTCATTGCGGATCTCGGCATCATGTGCGTCGGCGGCGTGGCCACAGGCATCTATACTACCAATGCGGCCAGTCAGTGCGAGTACGTGGTCCGGGATTCCGGGGCCAGGTTCTATTTTGCCGAAAACGAGGAACAACTGGACAAGGCCCTGGCCTTTCGAGAAAGGACCCCCCGCCTGGAAAAAATCATCGTGTGGGATATGGAAGGCCTGCATCATTTCCAGGACCCGATGGTCATCAGCTGGGACGAACTCCTAAAGATGGGGCAAGGGCTTGCGGAAAAGGAGCCGGACCTCTTTGCGCAACGGGCACAAGATGTGCGTCCTGACGACCTCAGTGAGATCATTTACACGTCAGGGACAACCGGCCCCCCAAAGGGCGCCATGCTTTCCCACGCAAATCTCATCTGGATGAGCAAGGCTATCGGAGAGGTTATCCCGACCAATGAGAAAGATGAGTCTCTTTCCTTTCTCCCCCTGTGTCACATCTTTGAACAGCTCTTCACAGTGCTGGGAAATCTCCGATACGGTTCTGTGGTCAACTTCGTCGAGAATACGGATACGGTTGCGGAAAACATGCAAGAAGTCTCACCCACCGTGACTTACGCTGTTCCCCGGATCTGGGAGAAATACTATTCCTTTGTGATGATCCGGATGTCGGATGCCACCTGGTTCAAACGCCTGGTCTTCAAATTGGCTCTCGGAATCGGATTGAAGTACGCACGTCTCAAGCTTTCCCATGGGTCAATCGCTCTGCCTCTGCGAGCCGCATATCTGCTCGCCTATTTGGCTGTCTTTCGCAAACTCAAGGAGCGCCTCGGGTTCGAACGTGTGAGGGTCGCCATCAGTGGTGCCGCGCCTATTTCGCCTGATGTGTTGATCTTCTTTCACGCCATCGGTGTATTCCTGGTTGAGGGCTACGGTCAGACCGAGGGCACGGGTGTCACAGCCGTCACCCGCAAAGACCGGATCAAACTGGGGACGGTTGGGCCGCCTCTACCGGGTTGCAACGTCCGAATTGCGGCAGACGGCGAGATCCTGGTCAAGAGCCCGGGTGTCTTCAAGGGGTACCATAACAATCCACAGGCGACCGCTGAGACGATCGAGGATGGTTGGCTTCATTCCGGGGATGTGGGGGAACTGGACGAAGCGGGGTTCCTCAAGATCACCGATCGTAAGAAGGATCTCATCATTACCGCCGGCGGCAAGAACATTGCGCCGCAGTTTATCGAGAACCAGCTAAAATTCAGCCCTTACATCAACGATGCTGTCGTCATCGGCGACCGTAGGAAGTACCTTACCGCGCTTGTTGTCCTGGACGAGGAAAACGCCGTCAAATATGCGCAAGACGAAAAGATTCCCTTTACCACGTATGAGAGCCTGGCTCGCAATGAAGAGGTCTTCAAGCTGATTGAACAAGAAGTAGCGAGAGTAAACCAGGGGTTCTCGCGGGTTGAGCAAATCAAGAGATTCACGATTCTCCCAAAGAGGCTTTACGAGGAGGACGGCGAGGTAACCCCAACCATGAAGGTGAAACGGACGTATATCAATGAGGCCTTCAAGGATCTAATAGACGAGATGTATCAATAACCTTGAGTGAAGACGCTCAATGTCTGTCGCCCATGGTTTGTTGTCCGTTGTGAGGAACAGAAGGATTATTCTGGGGTTCAAAGAAAGCCACATTTAAAGCTGGCTCCTCACAAGAATTTGTGGGCGAAAAAACCGTTTCCAGCCTCTGCGGTGGGAGGACGGTGATGTCTTTTCGCAGTGACTGGCGGGAGGGCACTGTCTTTTCATGACGTATCT